>JAILLE010000050.1 GCA_024693285.1 Bacteroidales bacterium | reverse complement strand
GTCGCATACGCCTCCTCACTTGGCATCACCGTGATCCCTGAGATCGACCTTCCGGGTCACATGCTCGGAGCCCTCGCGGCCTATCCTGAACTCGGTTGCACAGGAGGTCCTTATGAGGTTTGGACCAGATGGGGAGTCTCTGAAGAAGTGATGTGTCCTGGAAAAGAAGCGATGTTCACTTTCCTTGAGGATGTCTTCACTGAACTATTGGATCTTTTCCCGTCAGAATACATCCACATCGGTGGAGATGAGTGCCCCAAGACTGAATGGGAGAAATGTCCTGATTGCCAAGCCAGGATCAAGGCTCTTGGGATAAAAGCTGACAGTAAGCACACCGCGGAGCAATATCTCCAGAGCTATGTCACCGCCCGTGTGCAGAAGTTCCTCAACGACAAGGGCCGTAAGATTATCGGCTGGGACGAGGTTCTTGAAGGAGAACTCGCTCCTGGTGCCACAGTGATGTCTTGGAGAGGTGTGGATGGCGGAATCCAGGCTTCAGCATTGGGATTCGACGTGATCATGACTCCGAACACTTACTGCTATTTCGACTATTACCAGAGCGGGGACCATAACCAGGAGCCTCTTGCCATTGGTGGCAACCTGCCGGTTGAGAAAGTCTATAGCTATGAGCCTTTCGAAGGCCTCAATGCCAGCCAGCAGAAGCATATCCTTGGAGTCCAGGCCAATCTTTGGACAGAATATATCGCCACCAACGAATATCTCGAGTACATGCTCCTTCCGAGAATGTGCGCCCTTTCCGAGATTCAGTGGTGCGCTAGCAAGGACAAGAATTTCGACAGGTTCTCCGCATCTATGAGGGCCGAGTCGTTCAAGATTTTTGACACTCTGGGCTACAACTACAGGAAATTTTAATTTCAGATAAGTTATGAAGAATCTGTTATTCAAAGCATTAATCGTGGCTGCCGCCACCACGCTCATCTTCGGTTGCAACAATGCGGCGAAGAAGGCCGCGGCCGAAGCCGCCGCTGAGCAGGCCCGTCAGGACTCAATCGCGGCCGCCAATAAGGTAGCAAAAGAAAAATCCGCCATGGAGATAATGAAAACCCTTCCGGAAGAGCCGGAATTCGACATTGTGACCAATCTCGGCACAATAACCATCAAGCTTTACAGCAAGACCCCGAAGCACAGGGAAAACTTCGAGAAACTGGCGCTTACCGGCTATTATGACGGTCTTCTGTTCCACAGAGTGATCAACGGATTTATGATCCAGGGAGGAGATCCTTTCACAAAGGACACATCCGCCACCGCTGTCGCCAAATATGGCCAGGGAGGTCCCGGCTACACCATCCCCGCGGAGTTCGTCCCTGAATATAAGCACAAGAAGGGCGCCCTCGCCGCCGCCCGCAAGGGTGATGTGGCCAATCCGATGAAGGAATCCTCCGGCTCACAGTTCTACATTGTCCAGGATGCGGCCGCTTGCGCTCAGCTTGACGGAGGCTACACTGTCTTCGGAGAGACTGTCAAAGGTCTTGACATAATTGACAGGATCGCAGCCGTGGCGACTGACAACAGGGACCGTCCTTTGATGCCTGTACAGATTAAAACCATTAAACTTTCGGGTCGTTAAACTTTTTCTAAAAAAAAGTCCGAAAAGTTATACTATGGTGTAAAATTTGTTATATTTGTAATCGAATAGTTTTTTCATAGGTTAAGTTTTAGGTTAGAATGAACACCGCCTGCTGCGAAGCATGCGGTGTTTCGCATTTTATATGCAAGCAAGAGACCAAATAAAAATCCCGGCCCTCATTTGAGAGTCGGGATTATAGCATTTAAGCGCTGATCTTAGTCGTTCAGTGAGTAACGACGGAAGGCGACGACCTTGGCGTCCTTGTCAATCGACTTGATGTAGTCGGCGACAGAGATCTTCTCGTCGGACTGTACGAAATCCTGATTCTCCAAGGTGTTCTCCTTGAGGAACTTCTGGACACGACCGTTGGCGATATTCTGGATCATCTGCTCAGGGAGGTTGGCAGCCTTCTCGGCACCGACCTTGGCGATAATCTCGCGGGCCTGGGCAGCCTGCTCAGGAGTGATCCATCCCTTCGCAGTGTTGGACTCGATGTGATCCTCGCTGTCCACATGGGCGGGATTGATACCGACCTTCTTAAGGGCGGCGTCAACAGCCTTCTGGACCTGCTCATCCTTGGTCTTCTGGATAGCGACGGCGCGCTCGTTGTCGATGACCTCCTTAGGGCAGTCAGCCTCAGAGACAGCGACAGGGTTCATAGCGGTGATCTGCTGGGCGACAGCCCTACCGAGATCCTCAGGAACCTCCTTGTTGAACGAGACAATAGCGCCGAGCTTGCCGTTGAAGTGGACATACTGTCCCACGAACGGAGCCTCAAGAGCGGCATAATAGGCGAGAACATGCTTCTCACCGGTCTTACCTGTCTGAGCGGAGATTTCCTCCTCGACAGTGTGGCCGTTGGAGCAGACACTGGCCTTGAGAGCCTCAGCATCAGCCGGGAAAGCGGCGATAGCGGTGTCGGCGATCTCATTGGCGAGAGCCTTGAAATCAGGAGTGGCGGAGACGAAGTCGGTCTCGCAACCAAGGCAAACGATGACGGCCTTGTCACCATTGGTGCGGACAAGGACAGCGCCCTCGGTGGTCTCGCGGTCAGCCCTCTTGGCAGCCACGAGCTTACCTTTCTCACGGATGATCTTGATAGCCTCCTCGAAATTGCCGTTAGCCTCGTTAAGGGCGTTCTTGCAATCCATCATACCAGCGGAGGTCATCTTCCGCAATTTCATAACGTCTTGTGCGGTAATAGCCATAAGTCGTTGATTTTTAAAGATTATTCAGCCTTGGGTTCAACGGGTTCAGCAACCTCGGCGACCTCGACGGGCTCAGCGGCGGGAGCGACCTCCTCAACTGAGACGGGCTTGGCGCTCTTGCGGGCGCGGAGCCTCTTGCCGGTGGGATTGGAAAGGGCCTCTCCCTCATTGGTCTCCTCAGTGACTTCCTTATCCTTCTCAAGCTTACGCTCGCTAAGTCCTTCCTCGATAGCCTGGCAAAGAATGTTCAGGACGAGCTCGATGGACTTTGTGGCGTCATCATTGGCCGGTATCACATAATCAATGGGCGTGGGATCGCAACAAGTGTCAACCATTGCGAATACCGGGATGTTGAGACGGTTGGCCTCCTTGACGGCGTTGGCCTCCTTCTGGATATCGACAACGAAAAGGGCGGAAGGAAGACGGCTCATGTCCCTGATGGAACCGAGGTTCTTCTCAAGCTTCTCCCTCTGACGGTTGATCTGCAGACGCTCCCTCTTGGCGAGCTTCTCGAATGTGCCGTCCTCTTTCATCTTGTCGATGGTGTTCATCTTCTTGACAGCCTTGCGGATGGTCGGGAAGTTGGTAAGCATACCGCCCGCCCAGCGCTCGGTTATCGATGGCATGTTGACTGCCGCAGCCTTCTCAGCGACGATCTCCTTAGCCTGTTTCTTGGTGGCTACGAAGAGGATCTTGCGACCTGAACGCGCAAGCTCTTTCATCGCGTCGGCAGCCTCGTCTATCTTGACGATGGTCTTGTGCAGGTCGATGATGTGGATCCCGTTCTTCTGATCGAAGATATAAGGAGCCATCTTAGGGTTCCATTTCCTGGCCAAGTGACCGAAATGTACGCCTGCATCAAGAAGTTCTTGGAAATTTGTGCGTGGCATTGTTAATTGAAATTTAAATTTCTGTTTGTAAACTCTTTACTTCAATCCCGAAAGTAGCGGAGCTGCTCCGGTCTCCGGGATTTTCCGCAGTCTCGGCATCCTGCCAAATAGGGCTGGATTTGTCGCACCGGACTGTGCAAAAAAACATAAAACAGCTTGTTCTCTTCCGGCAAACTAACGCTTGCTGAACTGGAAGCGGGCGCGTGCGCCAGGCTGACCGGGCTTCTTCCTCTCGACCTCGCGGGAGTCACGGGTCAGGAATCCCTCAGCCTTAAGAGCAGGGCGGTAAGCCTCTCTGTCGAGATCGCTAAGGGCGCGGGAAATACCGAGCCTGATAGCCTCTGCCTGGCCTTTGGTGCCTCCACCGACCACATTCACCTTCACGTCAAACTGACCTTCTGTCTTCGTCACGGCGAACGGCTGGTTCACGATGTACTGAAGCGAACCCTCCTTGAAGTACTCCTCAAGGGCGCGGTCATTGATCGTGATGTTGCCTTTCCCAGCGGCGAGATAAACACGAGCGACGGCTGATTTACGTCTTCCAAGGGCGTTTTTCTTCTCCATTTGCTCTGTTAGATTTCGTTCAACTTAATTTCTCTGGGATTCTGCGCCTGGTGGGGATGCTCGGGACCCGCGTAAACATGCAGGTTGTGGAGAATCTTTTCACCAAGACGGGTCTTGGGGAGCATTCCTTTGACGGACCTCCTCACGAGTTCAGCGGGTCTCTTCGCGAGAATCTCCTTGGGAGTCGTGAAACGCTGGCCACCCGGATAACCGGTGTAGCGAGTGTAAACACGGCTTTCCATCTTGTCACCCTTGAGGGCCACCTTCTCGGCGTTGATAACGATGACATTGTCACCGCAATCGACATGGGGGGTGAACCCGGGCTTGTTCTTGCCGCGGAGGACAAGAGCAACCCTAGAGGCAAGACGGCCAAGCGGAAGATCCGTGGCATCGATGACAACCCACTCCTTGTTCACAGTCGCCTTGTTGAGCGATACTGTTTTGTAGCTAAGTGTGTCCACTGTCTTGATCTTTAATGGTTTAACATAAATAATTGCGATCCCTACACAACATAGGGGACGCAAAGGTAGCAATTTTTTTTGAAAAAATCGTATTTTTGTTTTCCATCATCAATTGAAATGAAGATAGGGAGCATAGAGCTGGGAGAAAGACCGGTGCTGCTGGCGCCGATGGAGGATGTGACTGACGCGTCCTTCCGGGGAATATGTCGGGAGCAGGGTGCCGACATGGTGTACACGGAGTTCATCCCCGCCGAGGGTCTGATCCGCGACGCGAAGAAGGCTTACGCCAAGCTGATGACCTACGATGACGAGGCTCCGATCGGCATACAGATCTACGGCAGCGACCCTGACGCGATGGTGGAGGCGGCCAAGATGGCCGACCATGCCGAAGAAATCGTAGGTGGCCATGGCTGCGACCTTATCGATATCAATTTCGGCTGTCCAGTCAGCAAGATCGCGGCCAGAGGGGCCGGATCAGGGATGATGAGGGACCCTGACAAGATGGTTATGATCACAAAGCGGATAGTCGAGGCCGTAGGAAAGCCTGTGACAGTCAAGACCAGGCTGGGTTGGGACGATAAAAGCAAGATAATCGTGGAGCTTGCCGAACGCCTCCAGGACTGCGGGATCAAGGCATTGACCATCCACGGCCGCACCCGCTGCCAAATGTACAAAGGCGAGGCGGACTGGACCCTTATCGGAGAAGTCAAGAACAATCCAAGGATGAATATACCTATAATAGGTAATGGGGATATCGATTCCGCCCAGAAAGCCAAGGATGCCTTCGATCGCTATGGGGTGGACGGAATCATGGTAGCGAGAGCGTCGTTCGGCCGCCCATGGATATTCAATGAGATCAAGCATCTGCTCCAGACTGGTGAGGAGCTTCCATCTCCAGGAGTCAAGGAGCGTGTGGATCTGGCCAAGAGGCACTTCCGTCTTTCCGTGAAGTTCAAAGGCGTTCCGGTCGGAGTCTATGAGATGCGCCGCCATTTGAGCTGTTATTTCAAAGGTCTTCCCGATTTCAAGGAGACCCGAATGCGGCTCGTGACTGAGAATGATCCGGACGAGGTTCTGAATATTCTTGACTACATCGCGGAAAAATGGGGAGATAATTTTGTATCTTTGTGCCGCGATGCTTGACAGAATCATTCTTCTTCCATATTATCTCACCCTGAAGCTCAGGCACTTCTGCTATGACCACGGGATCCGCAAGGTTAAAACCTGCGATGTTCCCACCATCTGTGTCGGCAATATCACAGCCGGAGGAACCGGCAAAACCCCTCACACTGAGATGATTCTCCGGACTCTTCTTAAGAGCGATGATTGGGCCTATGAGGACATCGCGGTCCTTTCCAGAGGCCATCGCCGCTCTTCAAGAGGCTTCAGGATCGTCAAACGGGAAGGCACCGTCAAAGAGTTCGGTGACGAGCCGCTCCAGATAAAGAAGAAGTTCCCCGGAGTCACTGTGGCCGTGGACCGGGACAGGGTCAAAGGATGCGACATCCTCTGCCACCCGGAGAAACTCAAGACAGAGAAAAGGGCGCGTCGTAGCTCTGATGATCAGATCGCTCCCGCGGACTTGATTGTGCTTGATGACGCTTTCCAGTACAGGGCGCTGAAAGCCTCTATTAATATAATATTGGTAGATTATAACCGCCCGATCCAAAAAGATCACCTGCTACCTTTCGGCAGACTTAGGGATCTTCCCGAGAGATTGTCAGAGGCTGATATTTTAATTGTATCAAAATGCCCCGCTTATTTGGAGGACGAGCAGAAAATCAAGTGGGCTGGAGAGTTAGGACTGAAAGATTACGATCCGCTCACATGCAAGGGCATCGACAAGCGAGGACAGGAGAAGTTTCTGTTTTTCACCACTATCTGGTACAGCAGCCTGCAGCCAATCTTCAAGGAAGCTGATCCACGTTACGCTTATTCCCAGAAGCTCATCCTGTTCTCTGGTATAGCGAAGGACACTCCCCTGCGGATGTTCCTTAGCGACGAGCACAAGATTGTCAAGCATTTCCGTTTCGAGGACCACCACAACTACACCAAGGGTGACATCCGGGCGATCCTGCGGGCAGTCAGGGAACACCCCACCGCTGTCGTGGCGACCACAGAGAAGGATTGCCAGCGGATCTTGGATCTGAAAGATATTCCCCAAGACTTGAAAGTCAGAATGTTCCAGGTTCCCATTGAGGTCGGGTTCCTTTCAGAGCATGAAAAAACGTTCTTTGAGAATGGCCTTCTAAGTGCGCTTAGGGCATTTCACACCGATTATAAATAAATAAAGAAGGGGCCCCGAAAGGCCCCTTCTCTACTATATTAGGAAGTCTAGATGGAAGGAACACACTTCTCATCCGGTATGACGCCTTCCCAGTTATCAGCGACATCCCACCAAACGCGGTTGTCCTTATCATCAGCACCGCTGGGCCTAAGTGTGGCTATAGCTGCTTTGTAGTTTTCGGTGTTGTAGTTGCGGTCTGTATCACCAAATGGCAGACGATACGGATAGTGGTCGGTACCTGTGTTGGATGCGCCAGGCCCGACAGGCATCTTCGGGATATCCAGACGTCTCCAATCAGACCAGGCCTGAACACCGTCGGCAAGGTAACCGGCGATCCACCTCTGAGTGGCGATCTGCTCAATACCCTTGGATGGATCGAAGGCAACCTCGGGAGACTTCACATACTCGTCAGCTCCATCCGCATCCCACCACTCGAATGAAGCCTTGATACCAGCCTCATAGAGAGTCTTGGCATCCGCGGAGATCCATCCTCTCATAGCTGCCTCGGCCTCGGTAAGAAGAACCCTGGCAGCAGGGATGATCGGAACGGTGGCATTCTGAGCAAGCATATCGTAATTGATGCTGGCGCAGCAATTGCTCCACTTGGAAACAGCCTCATTGGAAGAGAGTCCAAAAGGAATACCATAGAATGATGAGTATTGGTCGCGAGGGAACTTCTCAGGATCGCGGGTGCCCTTGTAACACTCGATATCGAAATACTTGAACATACGGTTGTCCTTGAGTTCCTTCATGGCATCAACGATGAACATGTTGGGGACAGGATTCAGACCGGCACCTGAATAGTCAGGGCTGCACCAGTAGTACATCATGTTCCAGTTGAGGTCATCGTATGTGAAGTCCAAACCGTCAGCGGCATTGGTCATTCCTCCGTCGGCATAAGCCGCGGCGAAACGTGTCTTTCCTGTGGCAGGGTCAACATCACTGAGCTTGATTGCCATGAGCATACGCAAAGAAGCATTGAACTTCTTCCACTTGCTGATGTCTCCACCATAGAGGACATCGGCGCTTGAATCAAGAGTTCCATTCAGGTCAAACTGTGCGTAGGCCTCCTTAAGCATATTGTCCAAGATAGTATAGGCCTCTTCCTGAGTATCATACTTAGGAGTCCAGTTGTCCTCGGAAGCGCCCTTGAAAGCGTCACTTATGACCACAGGACCCTGAATGTCCGAAATGGACATGAAAAAGTAGGCCATCAAGGTCTTGGAAGCGGCGATCTGATTGGCACTCGAGCCCAATACCGCGACATACGTCTGGTCCTTCTGCTCAGGATCCTCATTCATCTCAATGATATAATGAAGGTTCTTCAAAGGATTGAGATAGAGGGTACCTGAAGAGTAATCGGATGTCGTCGAGAGTGGACCATACTGGTTGTTCTTTGACTCGGACAGGTAGCCAGACCACTCCTGATACCAAGGGTCGTATGCGTTAGTGGCGGTCGTGTAAGCGAACCTGTTCGCATACCGGCAGGCATGAGTGAAGAAGTAAGTCGTGAACGAGGTGGAAGGTTTGTTCGGATCTTTGTTGATGTCGCCGAAATCGTGGATGTCGCAACTCGTGAAAAGCGATACGGCTATCAGGGCGGAAATCAAAAGAGCAAATATTTTTTTCATGATATCTTCCTCCTATGCTTTAGAATGTGAGATTGACAGTGACACCGAAGGTACGGGTGGAGAGAGCCTGGCCATCCTCAATAAAAGAGCCATAGGCACCACCGGCTTCGGAGGGATCGATATTAGGAACAGCTGAGTAGATCAACCAAGGATTTGTGGCGACAAATGCCACGCTGGCCTTGGAGATGCCGTTGAACTTGTTGAGCAAGGTCTTGGGAAGATCGTAACGAAGCGCAAGTTCACGGAGCTTGAAGTATGTACGGTCGTAGATAGTGGAATCCTGGTCATAAACATACCTGTAATAGTTGTAGTACCAAGCCTCAATGTAACCGTCCTTAGGATTGCCGTCGGCGTCCACACCGGTGAGGTGGTAACCACCACCCTTTTGGACAGGCTCACGGACGCAAACACCTCTGTCGTTGTTGGCGGCGGTACTCGCGAGCAGACCGGATCCCTCACCCCACATGTTGGTCCAAGACACGATCTGGCCGCCGATCACATAATCAAGAGCGGCACTGAAGGTGAGGTTCTTGAACCTAAGGCTGGTATTGAAACCGCCTGTGAAGTCCGGCTGGATGTTACCGACAACTTTCTGCTCGTTCGTCTCGAAGGTGGGACGAACATCACCGGAGGCAGTTGTGCCATTCCTAAGAATCAGCTGGCCGTTCTCGTCCCTCTTCCAACGGGCGTTGGTCGCGATGGCTCCGATAGGCTCGCCGACTTTTGACTGGCAATACCAATAAAAGTAGAAGGAATTACCTGCGAGGTCGACAGATTTCTGGTCAGGATTCTCAGGATTGAGCTCCACAAGAGTGTTGACGTTCTTGGAGATATTGGCGCTGAAATTCCACTCCCAATTCCTGTTGCGGATCGGAGCGGCTCCGACGAGAACCTCGATTCCCTTGTTAGTCACGAGACCGGCATTAATCTTCTTGGATGAATAACCTGACTGAGGAAGGACAGTCGCAGAGATGATATCGTTCTTGGTGTTCTTCTGGTAAAGGTTGATGTCACCCCAGAAACGATTCTTGAACATCTTGAACTCTGTTCCTACCTCATAGGAGGTGGAAATGGTGGGCTTGATGTGCTGGTTAACCTGGCTAGTGGGCTCAGAGAGTGTTGTCAACCCGTGGAACTTGGTTCCAATCGTGTAGGTAGGAAGAACATTGTAAGCGCCTATGGTCGATCCAACCTGAGCGATGGAGCCCCTGATCTTCCAGAAGTCGAGCCAAGGGGCTTTGATGAGTTTGCTGGCCATGAAGGACAGGGAGGCACCTCCGTAGAGGAATCCGTTGTTGTCGACAGGCAGACGGGAATCGAGGTCGTATCGGATCGAACCGTCAACATAGACGAGATCATCCCAACCTATAGTGGCGTTGCCAAAGAACGAGCGGGTCTTGTAGTGGGTCTCCTCGTTGTTCGTGCTGTAGGTGCTGGCGGAAGCGCTCAGGTTGTAGAGACCATCGACGGAGAGTCCGCCGTTGGTGCTGCTGTTGAGGTAGTAGTAGTCGTACCTGCGGATCTCGGCAAAGGCGGCGGCCTCGATGGAGAGACGATTTTCGACGTACTGGTTGGCCCATGTCAGATAGCCCTGTGCGGTGATGTCGTTGGTCTGGCTGAAATATGTCCTAAAACCGGGAACGAGGCCATCGGAAACAGACCCTGCACCGATTTTGCGTTCATAGCGGTTGCCACTCAACATGTTGTTGATGCGAGCTCCGAGCTTGAAGTTCCAGGGCAGGGTGGCGTAAATATCACCGGCGAGCATATGGTACTGAGTCTCGGATCGGCGATTGTAGTTGTGCATCACGGCGAAGGGGTTGTCGTGGAAATTGGCGGAAAGGTCATCCGGAGATATGATGTTCCAAGTTCTCCAGCCACCATCGGGACGCTGCCAATCCTTCAGATCGGCAATGTTGACATTGGTCTGTCCCCACTGGATGAAGTCGCAGACATAGTTACCGTCAGCGGAGTAGCCCTCCGCTTCGGCGTTATCGTTCCTGCGGAAACGCATACGGTAGCTGAGGTCGGCATTAAGCCAGCTGTTGGGTTTAATCTGCGAAGAGATACTGAATGACCTGCGGATAGCCTTGGAGTTCTCAAAGATACCAGGACGGTCCACGTTGCTGAAGGACACACGGGTGTTCATTCCCTTGACGGCCTTTGTGAAAGCGATGGTGGTATTGTTAGTCCAGGCCACGCGGGTGAGATCGCGAAGATCCATGCGGTAGCTCCAGGTGTCGGTCTCTTGATAGTGTGGTGAGGTAGGATCCCATGAGAGAGCCGTACGGACAAGGGTTTTGTCATCGAAACGAGGTCCCCAGTTCTCATCGTGGAGATAGTCCATAATATATGTGCCATCCCCAAGTCCCCAACCATTCTGCTCGAAAAGGTATTTGGCGTCGAGGACATCGACATCTCCTCCAGCGTCGGCGTATAGTGATGTTGCTCCATCGCTGGCGGCGCTACCACCTCCGAACATTTTCTGGAACTGCACATGATTGTAGTACACCTCAGCGGCCGTGGTGTGAGAGAACTCGACATAGCTGTGGCCTTCCTGCGCTTTCTTGGTGGTGACAATCACGGCACCGTTCGCGCCTCTGGAACCATAAAGCGCCGTTGCGGCAGGTCCCTTCAAGACATTGATGCTCTCCACATCATCCATATTCACGGCACCAGCTGAAGTGATTGTTCCGTCGATAACGTAGATAGGTTCGCTACCGACAGCATTGGTATAGGATGTCGGTCCACGAAGGACTATGCTACCCTCGCTGAAGGTTGCTCCGGATGATCCGTGGAACTGGGCTCCAGCCACCTTTCCGGCAAGAGAGTTTCCGAGCGAGTAGCTGCGGGTTGTGGTGAGCTCCTCTTGGCTCATCGTCTGGGCTGAGTAACCGATGGCCTTCTGCTTCCTGGTCAGACCCTGAGCCGTCACGACGACCTGGTCCAAAAGCTCGGAATCGGGAGCAAGCACGACGTTGACTGTCTGGGCAGCGGCTTTCGTCTGATTGGTGAAGCCGATGCACGAGAACACAAGCGTGCCATTAGCGGGTACGTTGCGCAGGGTGTATTGACCAGAGGCGTCAGTGACGGCACCGTTTGTGGTTCCCTGCACAAAGACGGACGCTCCGATCACGGGAAGCCCGTCCTCAGCAGATGTGACCGTACCTGTGACGGTCATAGTCTGCGCGAATGCCATGCCTGCGCAAGCGCAGAAGCATAGCAGCATTGAGAATAATTTTTTACCCATAAGCTTAAACCTTAATTAAACTTAATATAAATGAATAAATAGTGAATATCCTCGACTATCTATATCGGCCAGCGGAGCCGCTGGAAGGGGATAATTAGCCCTTACCAGGACATAAAGCGCAAAAACCGACATGCAAATAAAATAATAAATATATAATTATGCAATTCCCCTTATTTGTCGCCAAAATAGAGCATTAGCGGGTTTATAACGTTTTATTAATCATGTATTTACATTTGTTTAATAATGCAACTTACAAATATGTTAGAATAGCCGTTTTTTTCATTAAAAAATGAAACATCAAAAAAAAGAGGGTGACCATCCGGTCACCCTCTTTTTCATGCTGTTTGAGTAAGACTAGAATCCCTCGTTCTGGACCAGGTTCGGGTTGACCTGCAGCTCATAGGTGGGCACAGGCCAGGTGAGCTTGGCGAACCCCGCGGGGATAGTCCTCTGCTCGTAGCCCGCTCCTGTCATGATGAGGAGAGCGGCCCCGTCCTGAGGAGTCCTGGCGGCCATGCCGTCACCCCAGCGCTTGAGGCAGTTGAGGCGCAGTCCCTCACCGACGGTCTCCCTGAACCACTCGTTCTTCACGGCGTCCATCGTGCCCTCGGTCAGTGTGGCGTGCCTCGCGGTCTGGAGGGCGTTGAGGACCTCCTTGGCCTTGGCTGAGTTGCCTGCCTGGGCATAGGCCTCGGCGGCGATCAGGTACATCTCGCTGATCTTGATGGGCTTCCTGGCGTGGCGCGCCTGGGGAACGTTACCGGAGTTGAGGGCCGGGTTGTTGTAGTACTTGACGAAGGAGTAGAACTCGCCCTCGTGGTAGGATCCGGACACGAAGTTGGGGATCTCGTTGGTGAACCACTGCTTGAAGCGGAGGTCATCAGGCTCATAGGCCTCGACCAGTTTCTTGGTAGGGAAGTAGTACGCGCGGAGGTTAAGACCCTTGTCAGTGGCGTTGTTGGTCAGGGTGTAGATGTCGTTGGTGCCGTAGCCCTCGGACTTGGAGGCGAACATCTGCATAATAGGCTCCTCGCCCTCGTCGTTGGTGTACTCGGCCTCCATCTCCTCCTCCGTAGAGGCTAGCTTGTAGTTTCCGGTGTTGATGACCTTCTCGGCATAGCTGGCGGCGTTGGCGTAGTCCTTTATGTCAAGGTAGTACCTGGCGTAGAGGGCGTTGACGGCGTCGATGGTCGGGTAGTCGGCCCTGGCCTCCCCGGTCTCACCGGCGAGGATGGCGGCGGCGGCGTCAAGGTCGGCCTTCACCTGTGCGTAGACCTCGGCGACGGTGGCCCTGGCGGGCTTGTCGAGCTGGTCGTACACGGTCACGAGCGGGACGGCCAGATCGGTGCTGGAGGAGCTGCCGTAGGGCTTTCCGAAGTGCCTGGCGAGGTGGAGGTAAGAGAAGGCGCGGCAGAAGAGCGCCTCACCCTTGACGAACTGGGCGTACTCCTTGAGGTCGTCGGCCACGTTGTCGGCGTTCTCGATGAAGATGTTGTAGTTCTTGATGGCGCCGAAATGCCCTGACCAGTGGTCGCGGGTGTTGTACTCGCCATCGGTGAAGTCGACGTCCATTCTGTGGACGGAGCCATAATTGTTGCCGTAGTCGGCCGAGGCGTTGAAGTAGTCGACCATGACCTCCTGAGTCTGATAGTAAACACCATCAAACCTGCTGCGGAAGGATGAGAGGATACCGTTCTCGAACTCGGACACGTCGCTGGCGGAGATCATGAGAGGCTCACCCTCGACATAGGCGATGGAGGTCGTCGGCTTGAGGTTCATATCGCAGGACGAAAGGACTGAAGCTATCGCCACAGCGGCTATCATATATATGAATGATTTCTTCATGACTTTCTTGATTTAAAATTAGAATGTGATCTCAATACCACCGAGGTGCTGCTTGGTGTTACCGACCTTACCGTAGGTCAGGTTGGAGTTGACCTCGGGATCGATACCGTCGTACTTGGTGAAGGTGAGGAGGTTACGTCCAGTGTAGGTGATCCTGACACGGCTCAGCACACCGCCGGTCCAGTCAAGCCAGCGCTTCGGCAGGCTGTAACCGACCTGGAGGTTCTTCAGACGGAGGAAGCTCGCGTCCTCGAGGAGGTGGGAGTCGAACTGCATGACGTATCCCTTGCCCCATGCGGGCCACTTGGCGTCGGTGTTCTCCGGGGTCCAGAAGTCGGCCACCATCTTGTGGGTGGTCATTGTGTTGAAGCTGAACGGGTTGGCGTAGAAGTAACCGTCATTGGAGATGAGGGTCTTTCCGAGGACGTACGAGAAGTCGGCCTGGAGTGAGAGTCCCTTGTAACGTCCGGAGAGGCCGAAACCGCCGTTGATGGGGGCGTAGCGGACCTTGCCGGAGCACTGGGTCAGCGCCGCGCTGCTGAAAGACTTGGTGATCCTGTTGGGATCCATGGTGGTCACGGTAATGTCATCGCCGGGGACGTACCATGTGGGGGCTCCGTCCTCAGGATCGATTCCCGCGAAGATAGGATAGTAGAAGGAGACCGGCTGGCCGACCTTGTAGGTGATACCGGTGTTGGCGATCTCCCACCTGTCCCTGCCGCCGAACAGCTCGGTGACGACCTGCTTGTTGTAGTTGAAGGTGGTGTTGAACCTGAGGCCGTAGTCCTTGCCCTGGATGATGTCGAACCCGAGGGTGACGTCAATTCCCCTGTTCCTCAAGCCGCCGACGTTGTCGGTGAGGCTGGAGAATCCGGCGGTGTAGGGATAAGGGACGCTCATGAGCATCGAGGAGGTCTGCCTGTTGTAGAAGGCGATGTCGAAGTCAAGGAAGTTGAACGCGCGTCCGGTCAGGGCGACATTCAGCAAGGCCTGCTTCTCCCATGTGAGCCCGTTGTTGCTCGGGCTGGAGACGACCTTGGAAGTCTGGGTCGCGTAAGAGGTGGTGGTTCCCACCTTGGCGAGGGCGTCGTAGTCACCGATACCGGCGTTACCCTGGGTACCGTAGCTGACCTTGAGGTTGAGGTCGTTGAAGGCCTTGGAGTCCCTCATGAACCCTTCCTTCTTGATCTTCCACATGGCACCGGCGGACCAGAACCATGCGTTCCTGTTGTCCTTACCGAACCTCGAGCAGGCGTCGTTACGGACGGTGGCGTCGATGATGTACTTGTCGGCGAAGGAGTAGTCGGCGTGGCCGAAGAACGAGAGGAACTTGCTCTCGGTGTGGGACTCACTCATGGCGTAGGTGTCCTGCGTACCGTTCTGCAGGTTCATCAGACGGTCGTCAGTCTGGTTTTGCGAGTCGGCATAGTAGTAGTCGTAGAAGTTGGCGATACCCTCATGTCCGACGAGGATCGACACGTGGTTCTCGGGGTTGATGTCGAAGGCGTACTCGATGGTGTTGGTGATGGTCGCGGAATAATCAAACTCCGTGCTCTTGCCTTTTTCTCCAGCTCCAGCGTTCGCATAGTATGACGGATAGCTGATCCAGTTGTCGAGAACGATGTAGCCGTCGACACCGGCCCTTGAGGTGAACTTGAGGTTCTTCACAGGCTCGATCTCCACGAAGAAGTTGCCGTTGGCGCCGTAGCGGTCGTAACGGTCAGGGTTCTTGGACATCTGGTACTGAGGCACGGGACGTCCGTCAGAGAACCTCTCGGCGGGCAGGTTGCCGTTCTCGTCAACAGCGGGATAGAGAGGGAGGAGGAGGAAGGACAGACCACCCCTGGTGGAGTTGGATGTGCTACTGGAGTTTCCCCAGTTGGAGTTCTGCTGCCTCTTGTCGAGGTTGAGACCGAGGTTGAGACCGACCTTCAGCCAGTCCTTCGGGTGACCCTGGACGTTGGAGCGGAGGGTGTAGCGGTCGTAGTAGTTACCGATGGAGGTGCCCCTCTGGTGGAACTGGGAGCCGCCGATCATGTAGGCGATCTTGCTTCCGCCACCTTCTATAGTGACGTCGTTCTGGTACTGGGGGTTGTTGAACTGCTGGTAGTAGTTATACCACTTCGTGTCAGCGTCGTATCCCTTGTCGGTGAAATTCTTCTTGATCCACTCCGCGGAATGGATACCTGCGTCAACCCAGAACTGCTTCAGCTCGGGGCCGCCCATCATGCTCTTGTAGAGGGTCATGTCGGCGAGGGTCGAGACACCGTACTGCGAGCGGACGGTGACGGACGCCTGCGAGTTGTAGGATCCGGACTTGGTCGTGACATAGACGACACCGTTAGCCGCACGGGCACCGTAGATGGAGGTCGCGGAGGCGTCCTTCATGACAGTGATGTTCTTGATGTCGTTAGGGTTCATACCCATGATGGCGCGGCTCGATGACGGGATACCGTCGATGATGTACAGAGGAGTGGAGCTCGCTCCGAGGGAACCGACACCGTGGATGGTCATGGAGACGGCGTTGTCACCGGCGACACCGGAGGACGAGAGGACTGACAGACCAGCCACCTGACCCTGCAGGGCGTCGAGAGCCGAGGATGAGGGGGCGTTCTTCAGGATCTCGGACTTGACCGTCGCGACCGATCCGACCAGGGAGCCGAGCTTCTTGGCGGAACCGTAACCGACGACGACGGCGTCCTCGAGGACATTCTTGTCCTCCTCGAGCTCGACGTTGATGACGGTCCTGCCGTTCACGGGAATGGTCAGGGTCTCAAAGCCGATGACGGAGAAGACGAGCTTGCCGATTGAGGGCACACTGATCGAGTACTTACCGTTGGCGTCGGTGGAAGTACCGTTCAAGGTGCCATCGATCATGACAGTCGCTCCGGGAATAGGAGCCCCATTCGAGGCTTCGGTGACCGTACCTGTGACGGTCACGTTCTGTGCGAATGCCATGCCCGCGTAGGCGACAAGGCACAGCAGCATGGAGAATAATTTTTTACCCATAAGCTTAAACCTTAATTAAACTTAATATTTGATGAATAAATAGTGAATATTCTCGACTATCTATATCGGCCAGCGGAGTCGCTGGGAGGGGACAATGAGCCCTTACCAAGACATAAAGCGCAAAAACCGACGTGCAAATAAAAGAATAAATTTGAAATTATGCAATTTTCCCCTTTTGTTTTCAAAATAGAGCAATCGGGAATTTATAACGTTTTATTAACTTTGCATTCGCATTAGTTTAATAATGCGGCTTAAAATTAGGTTAAAAAATAGGGAAAAAAATTAACAATTGAAACATGGTAAAAATATTAACCAATCACAATTTTTGTTTAATAAAACATTTAAAGTACTTAGGAGATGAAGCGAAAATCTTTCAAGGAAGTCAGTACGCTTTGGGAGGCGGACAGGTCAAAAGTAGTCAAACCGACATCGATGGCGGCCTATTCTTTAATAATAAGGAATCATCTGGCGCCGCGGTTCGAATGGCTCGACGAGATCACTCCGGAATCAGTGCAGGAGCTTGCTGACGAGGAACTCAAGAAAGGGAACGGAATCACGACGGTGAAAGGGATTGTCCTTGTCTTGAAGATGATCGTAAGGTATTGTGAGAAACAGGGTTGGATGGCCATGAGAATCTATGACATCAACCTCCCTAAAAAACGGAAGAAACCCAATCCGCAGGTGCTGGCCGTAGAGGATGAGAAGCGTCTGATAGGCTGGCTCAAGGAGCATAGGACGCTACGTAACATCGGTTTGATGATATGCCTGTGCTGCGGACTGAGGATCGGGGAGGTGTGTGCCCTCAAATGGGGAGATGTGGACAGTTTCCATAACGTCATCCATGTCAGGCGCACCCTTCACAGAGTTTATCTCTCGGACAGGAAGCCTCACAAATCAGAACTCACAATCGGTGTTCCCAAGACGGAGGAGTCTTGTAGGGAAGTACCTCTTACTGAGGTTCTTGCGAATGAATTAATACGCACTAAGAACGAGACCGATCCTTCGGATGATATATTCATATTATCTGGAAATACCAAACCAATCGATCCCCAGACCTTCAGGAACCATTTCCGGAGCGTCACCGATGAACTTGGGCTTCCACCGAGGAAAATCCATAGCCTTCGTCACACTTTCGCGACTCGGTGCGTTGAAAGCAAATGCGATTTCAAGACTTTGAGCGCCCTGCTCGGTCATGCTGACATCGCCACAACCATGAACTTATACGTCCACCCCGGGCTAGAGCAGAAGCGCCGTTGCGTGGAAGATATGATGAAACTTTTCTAATCTGCTAAATCACTAATATTAAATAACTTCCCTCGCTTAAACCTTGTACTAATTAATGATTGATTATTTGCCCTCGAGAATCTTGTTCTGCACTCCTACCGAAGCTTCGTGGATCGCATTAAAGATGTCCATGATAAACTTCTCAGACAATCCGTAGTTCTTACCCTTGGCGATCATGTCCGAAAGAATGTCCTCCCAACGGGCGGTCTGGACGATCGCGATATTATGGGCTTTCTTGAACTCCCCTATTTTACGGGAGACTTCCATCCTTGAGGCCAGAGACATAAGAAGGTTCTCATCAATCACATCAATCCTGGCTCGGAGCTGTTCGATATTCTCGTTGTATTCCTTATCGTTGGTCTGCTTTTGACGGATAATAAGACTTTCCAGAAGGGTCTTCAAATCCTCAGGCACCAACTGCTGTTTCGCATCGCTCAGAGCGCAGGAAGGATCGCAGTGGGACTCGACCATCAAGCCGTCCAGACCGAGGTCCATAGCCCTCTGGGACAATTCTTTAAGATATTCCCTGGAGCCACCCATGTGACTGGGATCAGCGAAAAACGGAATCTGAGGGAATAGTGTGCGAAGCTCAATGGCGATCTGCCAACCTGGAAGGTTACGATAAGGGATCTTCTGGGTGGTCGAGAAACCACGGTGGATGACACCGAGCTTCTTCACTCCACAACGATTCAGCCTCTCCAGGGCCCCTACCCATAAGTCAAGATCCGGATTGACAGGATTCTTCACAAGCACAGGAATATCCGTATCTTGCAGAGCCTCAGCTATTTCCTGAACAAGGAAGGGATTTGCCGTAGTCCTTGCCCCGATCCAGACCATGTCGATGCCATATTTCATGCACTCGTAAACATGTTTCTGGCTGGCAACCTCCGTACAAACCTTCATCCCGAAGTCATTCTTGATTTTCTGGAGCCATTTCAATCCTTGCACTCCGACACCCTCGAAACAACCCGGATGAGTACGAGGTTTCCAAATTCCGGCACGGAAAACATGGATGCCGAAATCATGAAGGCCTTTTGCCGTCATCATCATCTGCAACTCAGACTCGGCACTGCAAGGTCCAGCTATAACTATCGGAGGGATGCTCTCATCGAAGAATCCCCATTCCGATACGGGGATCGTGTCAAGCGTTCGTTCCATAACTATCTGATTATCTTCTTAATCCGGTTGGCTTCGGCGATAAGCTTTTCTATCTTCTCCTCATCATAATCGGCGATAGCATCGCGGAATTCATTCATCTTCTCAAGGTAAGTGTCGATTACCCGGAGAACATTATCTCGGTTTTGAGTCAAAATCGGAACCCACATGTCTGAGGAACTTTTCGCCAGACGTACAGTGGAAGAAAAACCTCCAGAGGCAAGGTCGAAAATGTGCTTCTCATCCTGCTCCTTGTCAAGGACCGTGAGGGCCAAGGCGAAAGAGGTGACATGGGAAATGTGGGATACATAGGCTGTGTGGACATCATGGTTATCGGCGTTCATGTAGATCGGCCTCATATTCAGGACATCGTACAAGTCTTCGACAGTTTTCAATGCCTGAGGATCAGATTCCTCGGAATTGGCGAATATACAAGCCCTTCCATCGAATAGGTTAGGCATTGCGGCCCATGGACCCGAATACTCGGTTCCGGCCATCGGATGCGTAGCCACGAACCGACCGCGCATCGGATGGTAATGGGCTACTCTGACTATCTGGCTCTTGGTGGAGCAGGTGTCAATGACTATCTTCTTGCCATTACCTTCTTCCGAGAAAACATCCAGGATCTCCGGAAGCATCTTGACAGCGGATCCAACCGGAATGGCGATCACGACAATGTCGCTTTTCTCGACGCAATCCCTAAGGGAGACAATCTCGTCGGCTAATTCCATCTTAAGGGCGGCAGCGGCGTTGACCGGCTCGGATTCCACACCGAGAATCTTGTCAGCATAGCCCCTCCTCTTAAGGTCGATCGCCATTGAGCCTCCAATGAGACCCAGACCTATGATTCCTACAATCATCTTATTATCAACAGGTTCCTAAAAACTCTTTTATACGTGCGAGGCCTTCCTCCAAGGTAGGGACCGGAGCGCAAAGGGAGATACGGACATAATCCTCTCCGTTCTTGCCGAACACGAATCCAGGCGTTATGAACACACCCGTCCCATGGAGAATCTTCTCAGACAGAACTTCTCCTCTGTTCATAGTCGGACTTGTCGGACTATCCTCAGGAGTAAGCCCCCAAAGGAACAAACCAGTGGAGTTGGGGTTATACTTGACCCCAAGAGCTTCGAATATGCGCCCGGCGGCCACACGGCGGCGACGATACTCGGCATTCAGCTGCTCAAACCACTCTGGACCCTGAGCCAAAGCCTCAACGGCAGCGATCTGCATCGCCTTGAACATACCAGAATCCATCTGGCTCTTGACCTTGAGAATCTCATTAACCATCTCAGGATCGCCAGCCACCATCCCAAGCCTCCAACCACTCATATTGTGGGCCTTGGAGAGCGAATTGAGTTCAAGGCAGCAGTCCCAAGCACCCTCAGCGGCCAACATGGAAATCGGCTTCTCAGTCAAGATAAACGAATATGGATTATCATTGACCAACAATATGTTATGCTTCTTGGCGAAGTTTACGAGTTTCTGGTACAGTTCCGGAGTGGCGGAAGCACCAGTGGGCATATTCGGATAATTGACCCACATCAGTTTGACCCCATTGAGATCCATGTTCTCAAGCTCCTCGAAATCAGGGAACCAGCCATTCTCAGCCTTAAGGTTGTATTTGACCATCTCGGCTCCGGCCAGCTGGGCGGAAGATGAGTAAGTCGGATAACCGGGATCCGGGACAAGGACCTTGTCACCAGGATTCACGAACGCCAGAGAGATCAGCAAAATGCCCTCTTTTGAACCGACTAGAGGCTGGATACCTCCATTAGGGTTGAGAGTTACTCCATAATACCGTTTATACCAATCAGCGAAAGCCTGCCTCAAAACCGGCAATCCTTTGTAGTTCTGATACTTGTGGCTATCCCGGAGAGCCGCCGTCTTAGCCAGGGCGTCGATGGCCGCTTGGGGAGGCATACCATCGGGAGCTCCGATTCCGAGATTAATGAGGGGACCTAATCCTTTGGACGCGCGCTCCGCGGAAACCGCGTCAAGATCTTTTTGTTTGCGGGAGAAATAATACTCCTGGACCCCCTTGGTCCTTTCTGCTGGTTGGATAATCATGTTTTTGTCTATTTGTTAAAAAGATTTGTATTCACCGAGAATATAAAGGTCGGCCATCAAAGGACGTACAGCCTTGAGGGCCTGACGGTAACGCTCGTAGGATGAGAACTTTATGTCAACATAGAAAAAGTACTGCCATTCCTGCCCGGGGATAGGAAGCGACTGGATTCTGGTAAGATTCATGTCATAAAAAGACAGGATGGTCAGGATCTGGGCCAAAGAGCCTGGTTTGTGGGGCAGAGTGAAACACAAGGAGGCCTTGTTGGTGGACTTCCTGGGGACGGTGATGGCGTCGTCCAGAATAAGAAATCTGGTGAAATTCTGCTTGTAAGTCTCGATCCCCTTCGCCAGTATCTCCAGTCCGTTCTGCTCGGCCGCCAATTCGGAAGCCACAGCTCCGACTCCTTTGAGCCCTTGCCTTGCAATCTCAATGGCGCTTTTGGCGGTGTCTTCAGACTCTACCATCTTTATCCAAGGACAATTCTTCTCGAAGAACCGACGGGTCTGGTTGATGGCCATATAATGGGTCCGCACCTCCCTAATATCTTCCACACATTGCCCTGGCAAAGCCATAAGGTTCTGATGGATAGGAATATAGACTTCTCCCTTTATCTTATAAGGATTAGCCCTTAACAACTCGAAATTCGGCAAAAGTCCTCCGGAAATGGTGTTCTCGATCGCCATGACAGCAGCGGAAGCCCGACCCTCGGAGAGTTCAGTGAACAGACTCTCGAAAGTCGGACACTCCACGATGGATATTCCCTCATTTCTAGCGAGGTAGAAATCCCTAGCCGCCTGCTCGTGGAAACAGCCTCTGTAACCTTGGACCGCGACTGTTGTCACACTGTCAAAATCTCTTTTTCCTTGGCGGAGACAAGGGCATCAATAGCCTTTACCTTCGCGTCGGTCACCTTCTGGATCTCATCCTCGCCCTCTTTCTGGACATCCTCAGAGATCTCAGCCGCCTTTTGGGCCTTCTTGAGCGCATCAACACCCTCACGACGGATATTCCTCACAGCGACCTTGGAGTTCTCTCCAGCGGCTTTCGCTTTCTTGATGAGGTCCTTACGCCTATCCTCTGTGAGCGGAGGAATGGGACAACGGATAATCTCACCGTTGTTCTGGGGAGTGAAACCGAGATTAGCGGCCATAATAGCCTTCTCGATAGCGGGGATAAGGCTTCTCTCCCAAGGCTGGATCGTGATGGTACGAGCGTCAGGGACACTGACAGAAGCCACCTGGGAAACAGGTGTGTCAGTGCCATAGTAATTGACAGTCACGTTGTTGAGAATGGAAGGGTTAGCCTTGCCAACCCTGTAGGTCTTGAGGTCTTCCTCAAGGAAATCAACGGTGTCCACCATTTTAGACTCGACACCCTTCAGAATCTCTTTGGCTTTCTCTGTTAACATCGCTTTATCTATTTTATTTATGTACCAATGTGCCGACCTTCTCGCCCTCAAGGAGTCTCTTCAAGGCTCCAGGGGAATTGATGTCGAATACAATTATCGGCATATCCCCGTCATTGCAAAGCGCATAGGCTGTCTGGTCAAGAACCCGGAGCTGTTTGGACATGGCTTCCTCGAAGGTAATGTCCTCATACTTAACGGCTGAGGGATCCTTTTTCGGGTCAGCGGTGTAGACCCCGTCAACTTTCGTGCCTTTCAGCATCACATCCGCGCGAATCTCGAGAGCCCTGAGCGCCGCACCGGAGTCGGTGGTGAAAAACGGGTTGCCCGTTCCACCTGCTATCAAAGCCACTCCACCTTCCTCAAGAACCTTGACAGCATTGTCACGGTTATAGTAACGGACGAACGGCTCCATAGGAGTGGCGGTGAATACTTCGGCGTGAACCCCCTCATCCTCAATGAATTGGCTGAGAGCCAAGGAATTGATCACCGTGGCCAGCATGCCCATACGGTCCCCGCCAACTCTGTCGAAACCTTTGTCCAGACCCTGCAGGCCACGGAAGATATTGCCTCCGCCATTGACCACACCAATCTGAAGACCAGCTTTCGCCGCATCAGCGATCTCACGGGCATATTTCCTAAGATACTCAGGCTCCAGACCCTTTCCTTCCGGTCCCCCGAGAATCTCACCACTCAATTTAAGCAGAACTCTCTTGTACATTCGAACAAATTTTGTCAAAAATAGTGATTTTTTCCGTTAATCTTTACAATAGGCAGGTCAATAGCTGAATACGCTGTCGAATTCCTCTCCGCCGGCTCCGATGCGGAAAGTGTGTACTTCACGCTTGGAGGGCTTAACGGCGAACACGTCGATGCAAAGGTTTTCTTTGTAGTCATAGAACGCATGAGTGGTTCCGGGCAGCATAAGGTCGGGTACGACCCAGCCATAGCCCTGGGAAATGAAATAGTTGACACCGTTCTCCTTTATGTACATATTGACGTGGGCGTCTCCTGTCACCATTCCGATAAGAGTGCCTTTGGCGGCGAACGCGGAAAGGATGTCCATCACCCTCTGGTTGCCCTTAAGCGCATCCTCGGCGGGGTTGGAGTTGGTCCAGCGTCCGAGAGGATGGGGCATATAGTGGGCGGTCACCAAGACCGGCGTGTCGGCGGGAGTGCTGTCCAGAAGGGCCTGGAGCCATTCCATCTGAGGCTCATCGAATAAGTAATACGAACCATTTTGAGTGCCGGTTCCTTGGCTGTTCAGGAATATCACCCTGATCCCCTTTCCTGGCACATCATACCATCCATATGTCTTGCCGGGAGTCAGGTGGAGATTCTCCCCCGCCTTTTCCTGCCAAGGTTTCTGGAAGAAACCCGACAGGTCCTCATCCGTGAAAAACTTCCCTTCGCCAGCGTCCCAGTCATGATTGCCGGGAGTATAGAGCCAGACTCCATCATATTTCATCATCTGAGCCCTGACATTGTCGACTATCTCCTTGGCATACACTGAGTTCTCAGTCGCAGGGTAGGCGTTCAAGCCTATATCACCGAAATTCTCGATGAAATCGCAACCGAATGCCTCAGCGGCGGTAACCGCATGACCAATGTGCTTGTAACTGAAACGACCAGCGGTGTGGACATCGGTCACAATCGGGAAGGCCATAACCTCATCACTCCCCTTCCAAGCGTTGAATCTGGCAAGAGCCTCATCAATCTGTGGCTTCACAAAGAAAGTCTTGTCTGTAGCCTTGTCCTCTTCAGCAAGCAACTTGTCATTTATTTCTCTCCAGGAGATTGTGGGAGTGCTGTAAAGGAAATTGATGGATTGGCCCTTGTCACAATCGAAATACTCAAGGCGCAAGTCATGCTTGCCTTTGGAAAGCGTCTTGGAAGCTATTTTGGTGATAGGACCGTGGGCGCCATCGTTGTCGTAAAGCAATTCGCCGTCCACATAGAGTTTCGAGCCGTCGTCGGTTGATGCCTTGAAGGTATATTCCTCTTCCTTATCAACTTTGATTGTGGTCTCCAGGAGCAACGCGTAATGGTTCAGCGTCTCGTCAATGTCGACAAGGTCGAAATTATTCTTCACTCCGGTGATGTCAGGCTCCCCAAGCTTCGAGAAATCAGGAAGCTGGCGCTCCGGCCAATCAAGCCACAGTTTGTAATTCACAACAGGCTCCTTCGGGCCACAAGCAACAAGGGTCAGAAGAGCCCCGGCTAAAACAACGATCTTCCTCATATTCAGTTATTTCTACTTAAACAAATCATCAAGTTCCTTTATTGTGAAACGGACGGAGACGACCGAATGCTTCTCCTCTCCAGGATGGTATTTTATGTAAGTCGTGGCGACAATAGTCCCGTCCGGAAGCAGCTCAAGGCCGGGATAACCACAGTCAGGGCCGGCATAACTGTGGAGCAACTTGACCCTATACTGGCCGGAAAGGCCGTCAGTGGCATCCCTGTAGGTCCCCACCCATGCCACGAAATGGCCCTTTGTGGGGCTGTTGGGAGCCATATCCCTGAAAACGGATATGAGCCTTCCATCAGGCAGGTAACGGATCATGTGCCTGTCACCGGTCAGTCCCCAAGGAGCCTCTCTCAACGTCGTCCATGTCGCCCCCTCGTCTTTTGAACCCATGAATAGGGAACATCCTTTCCGCTGGTTCTCACGAGCTAAGCAAATGAGTGTCTTCCCGTCCGGGGAACGGAAAACGCAGGGTTCGCAAGGTGATCGTCCAGGATATTCACCTGCAAGGGTGGACTCGTCCCAAGTCAGTCCCCCGTCATGGGAGACCGCCTGCCAAATCTTCAACGGAGCCCTGTCCTGATCCGAATTCCCCCTGTGGTACATCCCGAGATAATCCCCGTTATTGAGGCGGATTATGCTGGTGAAAGCCATTATGCAAGGCTTGCCGAGCACCTTGACTTCACTCCACGTCTTTCCGCCGTCCTCGCTGACTGAAAATGCCATATCCCGGTAGGCCTGGCCGGTCTCAACCTGAGCGAAGACGAACAGTCTCTGTACTCCCTTTTTGTCCGTGAGTTTGTAGATGCTGGGACAATTGACCATGCCCTCCCATTCCTTGGGAGCGGGTTGGTTATGCCATGTTAGGCCACCATCATAACTGAAGCCGATAAAGGCAGCCGTACCGCCATGACCGTTAGACCAAGTGCAAATCATGGTCTTCTCATCGTCCAGGAGCACTGTCGTAGGATGGCCGTTGTAAAGATCAGGAGTACCGGCAGCCACGACAATCTGCCTTTGCTTTTGACCGGAGATGTCAGCCCAAGGGAGATTCGATTTATCCCCCTGGGCCGCCAAAGTAATTGGAGCCAGGAGGGATAACAATAGGGAAACAATTGAATATGATTTCATTGGCCTTTATAATGACAGGACAGCCAATACGTCAATCAATTCCTTATTGATGGGCTTGTCCATTTTGACAGCCCTCTGGATTGGGACATATACGATCTCGTCGTTCGAGATTCCGACCATGATGTTGCGCTGGCCTTCCATCAAGGCCTCGATCGAGGCGTAACCCAGACGAGAGGCCAGGATCCGGTCGTAAGCGCTCGGAGTTCCTCCCCTCTGCAAGTGGCCAAGAATAGTGACCTGGACATTGAATTGGGGATATTCATTACGTACACGGTCGGCGTAATACATCGCCCCGCCGTGGCCGTCTTTCTTGGACTCGGAGACAATCACGATAGAGCTGTTTTTGCTCTTGCGCATCCCCCTTCCGATGAACTCGGCAAGCTGGTCGACATCGGCCTTGTCCTCGGGAATGATCGCGGCCTCGGCACCGGAAGCGATGGCGCTGTTCTGAGCCAGGAAGCCGGCGTCACGCCCCATCACCTCGACAAAGAATATCCTGTCGTGGGAATTGGCGGTGTCGCGGATCTTGTCCACACACTCAACGATGGTATTCAGGGCGGTGTCGTAGCCGATGGTGTGGTCCGTACCATAAAGATCGTTGTCGATGGTTCCGGGCAGGCCGATAATCGGGATATCATATTCCCTGGCAAACTGCTGAGCTCCTGTAAGTGAGCCGTTTCCGCCAATCACGATCAACGCGTCGATCTCGTTCTTGACCATATTCTCATAGGCTCTTTTCCTGCCTTCCGGCTCCAGGAAAGCCTTGCTGCGGGCGGTCTTGAGAATTGTGCCACCTCGTTGGATCGTGTTTGACACCGAGGAGGAGGTGAACTCCTTGAACTCCTCGTTGATAAGCCCCTCATAGCCACGGTAGACTCCGATGACCCTCATGTTATTGAATATAGCCGCCCTGGTGACGGCCCTGATGCAGGCGTTCATTCCCGGAGCGTCCCCTCCGGAAGTAAGAACAGCCACTTTCTTGATCTCGTGCATATAGTTGGTGTTTAATAATATCCGATACTATCCGACCTATTCCAGCCGAATTACAAATATACGATTTTTAGCGATAATGTTTCCTTTCAGAAGCCTATACCCGCACCAATAGAAAAAACTGGCTTGAAGGGCCCGGCTTCCGGGCGGGCGGTGAGATAAGAGACGCCT
This sequence comes from Bacteroidales bacterium, assembly GCA_024693285.1. Lineage (GTDB taxonomy): Bacteria > Bacteroidota > Bacteroidia > Bacteroidales > UBA932 > Cryptobacteroides. The sequence goes on along the minus strand of JAILLE010000050.1, from coordinate 29,444 downwards.
CCCAGAAGGCTGATCTTCCCGAGGTGGAAGACCGCCCCGCCATCCAGCAACAGACCTGCCGCCGAATAATCCCGAACTTTGGCCCACGCCCCATGAATGTCGTTCCAACAAAGGGTCGAACTGCCGTAACCGGCTCCGGCGTAAAGTTCCATCCAAGGCGTTACAGTACAGATAACTCCTGCGGCCGCTGAATATTCTCCAATCCGCTGGCCGCCTTTAGCCTCGAAACGTTCTTCTCCGCCTGTCGTCCCGTCGGAAAGGATATCGAAAGCGTAAAGCTGTGATTTTAAATTGGTTCTGAGTGAAATATAACCGCCCCATTGGCCCCGAGTCATTGCCAGGAATAATCCTCCTCGGCGGGTATCTCCAAAAGATAGTGTGGGGAGGATATTGATTTTTTTAACTGACAGATCCTTCGTTTCGCCTTTGGCTCTTTTTGATAGATCCTTCGTTTCGCCTTTGGCTTCACTCAGGATGACAAGATTGTCAGTTCGCAGGGAGGAACGGTTGTCATTCTGAGCGCCGTCCTGAACTTGTCGAAGGACGAAGCGAAGAATCTTTCCTCCATCCACAGCTGGCAGCGGCTCAAGTTTGACGCGAGCCAGATGTAAGACCGGTCCGTCAGTTGTAGCCGGTGGTTCGACAGGCTCACCAACCGACCGTCTGGGCTCACCTGCCGGATTCCCCGGTCCCTGAGCTTGTCGAAGGGCCGGTGGTTCGGCAGGCTCACCAGCCGGAACCGAACCATCATAAGAACGCCGGATCCGCTCGAACCGATCCCTCTGAGCCTTCGACATCTTGCCGGAAGACTGCTGAAGCATATTCCTCAAACGTCCCAACTCCCCGAACAATGTAGTCACTGATTTCTGGGACACTGGTTCCCCAGCCGCAGCCTTGTCCCTCAACGCTTTACACTGGGCAGTGATGCTTTCATAACGGTCGAGTACAGAATTCCAATTGGTTTGCGCCAGTGATGCGGTTCGGACCGCAAACAGGCACAAACACACCAGGGAAATGTATCTGAAACCGTTTCTCATCATTTTTTATTACCTTTGGTGTCATGCCAGACGATTCCACATTTTTCACCTCCGAAAACGACCAAGCATCCAAGGATGTCAATCTGAGCGACGTCCTGAGCTTGTCGAAGGACGAAGCGAAGAATCCGATTCACTCCTCCGAGGCAGGCTGGAGCGAAATCTGGCTCATAGACAAAAACGGACGGTTCCGAGCCCTCAAATCCTTGAAGCCTTCCTTCAGAGGACAGGCTCGATACGAATCCCTCCTCAGGAAAGAATACGAGATCGGCTACAGTCTCTCTCACACAGCCATCAGGGAAATATATGATTTCAGGAATATTCCCGGACTCGGCAACTGTATCGAGATGGAATGGGTAGATGGGGTGACTTTGACAGAATTTCTTTCCGGTGGACGGCCGGCTCGGGCCACGGCCAAAAAGATCGCTCTCCAGCTCTGTGACGCTCTGAGCTATCTCCATTCCAAACAAATCGTCCACCGGGATCTCAAGCCCTCGAACATACTCATAACCCACAACGGGAACTATCTCAAACTCATCGACTTCGGCCTCTCGGACGCAAGTTCCTGGTCGATTCTCAAAGGTCCTGCCGGAACCGCCAGTTTCGCTGCTCCAGAGCTCCTTGCCGGAGGCGTCATCGACAACCGGACGGACATCTGGTCGCTTGGAAAGGTAATCTCCTTGCTGCTTCCTGATGAAAAGCGGATCATCAGTCGATGCTTGCGGGAGAATCCGGCCGAAAGGTTCCAAGATGTCTCCGAGGTCAAGGCCGCCCTCGTTCAACAACATCAGGGCTGGCCATACCTTATAACCCTGTTGGCCGTGTCGGCAGCAATAGCATTCTTGTGGATAAGACCATGGAGCCGATGGTTCAACTCCACTCACCACCCCCCAAAGGCGGATGTCGAAGTAGTCGACACACTTGACTTCGTCGACGCTAACGCCATCGACGAGTTGTTCCGCCAAGCTACGGAAATGATTGACGACGCAGGTTCTCAATAGACTTTTATATCCGTTATTCCCGCCGTGCGTCCGGCGACATATTCTGGAAGGATATCGCCATCCCGGATTATTCCGGAAATATACAAGGGTTGCCCTTTCATAAACTCCTTGACCGAGAACTTATCTCCGGGACGAAGCTTTGATGACCCTGAATCAAGGACCTCAAAATCCTGTCCCATAATATGCCTCAAACGAACCTCCCTATCTGGTAACCAGCTGATAGCCAATTCTTGGCCCGGTTCCAAAGACTCACTAGCCACCGTCTCAACGCTCAGGAATGCCGAACTGTCTTGGAGCTCAACACAGAGCTCCCTGAAACCAGACCTGCCGATGAACTTCGATAAAATATCAAGAGTCGTAACTCGGGGTTGTGGTTTCAAGGACATATATCCATAAAGTCTCTTGAGAGTAGAAGTCGAGACAATTTGGCCAGTCTCCTCCTCAATCTTCGAAGATAGCGACTCGAAATCCTTGGTTGAAGAGACGGAGCCTCCGAACTTCTCGGCGACAGCTTTCAGAAGGAAATCAATTTCCGGAGTGTTCTCATTCATAGTATTCAAATTTCGTTTTATCGTCCTTGGTAATATTCCCGATCACCTGTCCTTTAGCAAGCTTGATTATAGTCAAATTTGGGCAATCCGCACAATCAAGATAGTTCAGCTTCGGACACTTTGACAAATCCAGTTCTTTGATCAACGTTCCAGCGCAGCGGAAAGACACGAGTTTGGGGTTGGAAAGGGTTATGGTCTCGATAGGATTGTCAGCACAGTGGAACTCATCAAGCTCGTTAAGGCCGCTGACATCGATTGTTTTAAGCTTGTTATAAGAAACCTGGAGCAGGGTCAGTTTAGCGAATGACTTGACATCAATCTCAGTTAGATCATTGTAGTCCAAGCCCAAATAGTCCAAATCGGGTTGATCACCCAAAACCAGCTTCGAAATATGGTTATGGATCAGGTGAATATGCCGGAGTTTCGGGTTGCCTGTCAAATCGACTTGAGTAAGTTTGCCATAATTCTTCTCGTCTTTCCTGGTCCCTTGGGCGTGGAGATAATTCAGATTCGGAAAGCCTTGGATTCCTTCCAGTGTCGAGATATTATCTGTCGACAACTCGATCTTGGTTATTGCTTCGGCCTCAGTGTCAGCGAGGTGGCCATCTTTGTCGGAATCATAATTCCATAGCAGCCAGGCCCGGAAGGTCGAGTCGGGGATATTCACTTCTTGCTGGGGCGGTTGTTCGGGCTGTTCGGGCTGTTCAGGCTGTTGTGGTTGCTCGGGCTGTTCGGGCTGTTCTGGTTGCTGGGGTTGCTGGGGTTGCTCAGGTTGCTGGGGTTGCTCAGGTTGCTGGGGTTGAGTCGGCTCGTCACCTCCACCATTCTCCACGGGTACAAATTGTTCCGGATCCGGCAAGTCACGAACGCATGCCACCACCGCGGAGCCAAGCAATGCGATAGCCAAAAACAACGATAAAAGCCTCCAATAGCGTAATATCCTACCCGAAACAATCATATTAAGGTCATTCCTCACAAAATTAGGAATATTTATCCGAATATGCGCCCCCAGCGCCACCTGGCCCACAAAATGACCCAGTTATGACCAAAACGCCCCACAATGTGAGCGCTTTCAAGATTTTTTTCAGGACTATTCCTGGACGGCACAAGGGGCCTGACACAGGAGGTTTTTATCTATTTGAATATTAGCCACTTCACGTTATGCCGGTGTCAGGCCTCTTATAATTGCACGGTGTCTGACACCAGTCATCCCGCAACGTACTAATATTCAAGTATTTAGAATAATATCGGTGGCTGCCCTAGCCCTTGGAATTGTCACGATTATTCGGTATCTTGCCGAACAAAACGCTAAACTAAAATATGAAACGCTCTGATTTCAAGGACCCTTTCGAAGGTCGACGTGGTTGTTACCATTTTTCTTCGTCACATAAAGAGACTCATCTGATATTCCGGACAGAAAAAGACTTCATTATCGGAGTCAACACGCTGGCTCTTTTACTGCCAGGCTCAGGGGTCAAGATTGTAGCATATTGCCTGATGGACAATCACATACATATTCTTTTAACAGGGACTCTTAAGGATTGTCTCGCATATTACGACCGGGTGACGCATCGGTTATCACAGATGCTCAAAATCGGGCATGGAGTTTTCAAAAAGGATGATCTGGACATTGTGGCCGTCACTTCAGACCTTCAACTGAAGAGAGAAATATGCTACATCCATCGTAATCCCTATAAAGCCCGAATAGCTTCACCCGATGCCTATCCTTGGAGTTCCGCGGATGTGTATTTCAAAACAAGCCTTCCCGCCGGTAGGTTGGTAAAAGACCTTGGTAGCAGGGAGAAACGGAGGTTGTTTGAGACCCGTCTGCAGATTCCCGGCAACTATGAATACATTGATGGACGGATACTGAATACGAGTTTTGTCTCCTACGTCAGAGCGGCAGCCAAGTTCACTGACAGTGTCGAATACTTTGATTTTCTAAGGAGATATTCCTTGGAGGCCGAAGTCGAGGAGAGTCACGGGATACACCTGACGGTGACTTTCTCCGACGCGGAACTTACGGAACGCATTAATGGCATCTGTGTCAACGAGTTCCACGTCAAATCAATCTCTGGACTCAACAGAAAAGAGCTGCTTCTCTTGGCCAGAAAAGCAGCCTTTCGATTCGGTGCGGGACAAGCGCAACTGTCTCGTCTGCTAGGGGTCGGCAAAGACGTTTTGGACAGGGTGCTATAGTGTTTTTAGAAGAACTTGGCTATTTCGTCGAGGGATTTGCGGGTGGGTTTGACAGGATCACTGGCACGGTGGCCGAGAGCTATGACCGCCATGACCGTCTCATTTTCAGGTATTCCTAAAAGAACTCTCAGGCCATCCGAATCACGCATGCCCATGATCAGGGTATCAAATCCCATGGAACGAGCCTTGAGTATAAGGTACGCGTTATTCAAGCCGTTGTCGTAAGCGCCCCAACCATCGCCTATCTCATTTGTTTGCACCCCGCGGAAATGGCCTGACTGGCCTCTGACAAATGCAGAGATGATAAATACCGGAGCTCCTTTCGTGTTCTGCTTATTTCTCTCACCGATAAGCTCTCGGACAGCATCGGCCTTCTCCTTGGTGATCGCCACATAATATCTCGCACTCTGGGTATTGGCCCAGGACGGAGCATCCTGGGCTGCGATGAGAATTTCCCGCACCTGAGCCTCAGTGACTTCCTTGGAAGAGTCGAAATCCCTGATGCTTCGGCGAGTCGCCAGCACATCGTCGAATGAAACGGCAGTGGACACATCCTTATTCTCCTGCCCGCAAGACAGGACCGCCAGCAGGGCGACAGCGATAAACAAATACTTTTTCATACCGCTAAGATAGTGTATTTCAGTGTTTTGAGCAAGACTTGAGGTTGGTGAAACTATTTCTAGACTATTTGTTGGGGGCCTGTCACCCTCCCTTCTCAGAGCATTTGATATTCAAAACTTTACAAAAGAACACCTGGAAGGCCTTCGCCAAATGTGTTTGCTAAGGTTAGGCAAATGACCCAGTTATGACCTTGACCGGAAAAATGGGATTGGAGATATTTGTGATACATAAAGTTTAGCGAAATAATCGACTACCAAAAGAATAGCACTATGGCACTTTTCACTATCACAACCAAAAGGAAGAAAATCTGCAATGGTGTGCAGATTGAGCCAGGGATGAGCGTCCAGGTCGTCTCCCCATTCAACAACCCAGTCACAGTCAACGGCGGCCAGGCCGTCGAAGATGCCTTCCAGCGCATGTTCGGCATCTCCCTCAAGAAAGCCAACGCGCTGAATATGTCGGATTTAGAAGTTAAAAAACGATGATTAGAAAATACGATAACGCCAATGTAAGCATCGACCTTACCAATAATGGCTTGGCCGACTCTCCTGAGTATGCCAGCATGTTGGAAGAAATCAAAGAATGCGAGTCTTTGACCGGTCTCATCCTTGAACAATATGCTAAGGTTGACAGTTCCATCAGAGAATTCCGGGAAAGCATCAATAAAGTATCTGAAAATATAGAAAGTTTTGCCGGTGATCTCCTGGAAGGAGTGGGAAACATGAACGTTAGAAATAATGACGACGCTCTGGGAGGGCTCATTGTCGGTGCTAGCGCTCTTGCTATTGCCGGAGGAGCCGCACTCCTTAATTGGGGAGGTAATAAGGTGGCAGAGCGTAAAGAACGAAAGGCTAAGGAAGAAAGAGACGCGAAGTTGGAAGCGGCCCTCGAGGAGAAACAAAAAATCGCAGATGCGAAGTACGGTCCGCTGAAGAGGTTTAAAGATAGAATATCCGAAAGCATTTATCCGAGGATTAATACCGCATATAATAAAGACTTCGAAATGCGAGTTGAGTCCGGCGATCCCCTATTTCAGAAAAAAGTCACCTTGTTTAAACGAGACCTTGCGCTTCTTGCGAAGACACAGTTTATGGTAGGGACCCTGGACTATCTGCTCTCAGAGATGACTGCTTGGAAAGAGGGAAAGCATGATTCTGGATCCATTAAGCCTTCTCCTGTCACAATACTTGAAGGAATAATAGCATCATGGCCCAAACGGCTTGGCATTCAAGATGGATGGGACAGTTTTGTTGAATCACAATTGTTTAATGACACCGGTCAATATCCGGTAGCCGCAGCACTTCTGTTCACAGAGCCTGCCCTGTTGAGCAACTATGTAGGGATTAACTTCAGCATTCTAAATAATTGCAAGTCAGGAATCATCTTCGCAGAGGACAACGAGTTAGACGCAGATTACTATCCGGCTGGCGAATTGATATCAAAGAATCCTTACTATTTGGATTGCAAGAGAAACCTGGAAAATAACTTCAACCCGCCTCATTGGCCTAAAGCTTTCGGAATCAAGGATATAATTGTTATCGCCATACCAATTATCCTTGCATTCCTGTTGTCTTTGCTAACATTCTTAGTATTCCCTGGAACATTTGTAAGAATCCTTGGAATAACACTGGCGGTTGCTTTGGTTGCTTGCTCGTTTTCAATGTTTTTGGGCGAGGATCTTGGGATAGGCCTCCCGTATATTCCGCTGCCTTATGATAAAGCTTACGATGACTACTCGATGTCGTACGACCAGATGATCGAAACGATAAAGAATCAGGAAGACAATGCCAGGAAAGAATTTAGTAAAATAACAGTTTAACGATATGTACGAGAAAGAAAACGAAGACATGCTCCCCGCCGAATACGAGGAGGGCGGCATGCAGGAATACGACGCCGATGTCGCATTTCCAAACACAGGAGATGGAGGTCCCCTTGATACCATCAGAGATATCACATCCAGCGTTTGCAATGCGGTAACAAGTTGGAAACAAATTGACGCCCAAATGCACACAATGGATATTCAGTTCAATGCTTTCATCGCCAAGATGGATTTTGAACTTGACAAATACAAAACAAGTATACCTGTCGTGGAAAAACAGCTGGATTTTGTAAACCAGCAAATCAGCAAGATACTCGACCATGTTCTTACGATGGAAGCCAAGACAGAGAGCGAAATCAATATGAAGATGCGAATGATGGAGTCCTCGGAGAATTACCTCGACAAGTTGTCCACAATGATGATGAAATTAATATGATAGAAACGGAAATCGGGCAAGAAAACACCCAGGAAATAGCACTATTTAATATAGAGAAGAACAAATGCCCCCGCCCAAGTGTAAACTGGTTGATTCCTGCGGTAGTGATAGGTGTGTTGCTGATTACTGCGGGGGTATTCCTTGGACTTGTCATTCACCGTGCGAATACACCGTCCATTTATGGATCGGCGTCTGGGAGAACCATTGCTTTATATAACGATCTCGACGCCTTCGACAGAATCACAGTCGAAAACGATGGCCAAGTTTTATTGACACGAAAATTTGACATTGACGAAGGGACAGTCTTTCTCTCGGCTAGCGGCATCGCGAAAGAGAAAGCCGGGAAGTTCCTGTTAAAGTTTGACAGGACTACCATGAAATATGAAGGGAATTCCGAAAGAGTGCTTAACCCTAAAGGGAAAGAAATCGCCGCAAAAAAGCTTCTGGATTCCAAAATAGTATACAGGAATAAAGATGTTCTGCCGAACATCATTCTTGCCAGCTACAAAAGGCATGTAAACGGGAAATCCAAATGGGTAAGTGCCGAGCTTTCAAGAGACGATTCTCCTGACATTTATTCATCAACAAGTAAAGATTCTCGTAAGCCGGATTCAAAAGCAGGAACTCCTATATGGGACTTTGATTTATACAATGATCCTTCAGGATCTTTTATTCTACGATACCCTAATTACCTGAGTATCAAGTCTAGTTCTTCCGGCAAAGTCCACCTGGAATCAAAAGAAAAGGATATCAAGTTGATAGCCGTAGCTATTGACGGCTCTGACGTTCCAGACTTGTCCGTTGTTTATGAAGATGAACTGGAAAAACGTTCACAATCAGGTAGCATTGTCTATAAAGTATTAAAAGACGGACAATTCTTCGTTATATCCGGTAAGGACAATGACGGTGGTATTTTTTACTTGAGGGAGAGTTTGAAAGATGGAGATATTTATAGTATCGAGACAGTTTACCCTGAACACCAGAAAGCGGCAGGAGACGCAATAATCAAAACGTTCACTTCTTTCCCGGAAATGAACGTCATCCGCCTATCTGGGGATTTGACTCAAGATTCTTCTAATTATCCCGTTGAGTTCAAGCTAACTGTCAGTAATGACGGAAATGTTTCCGGTTATTATTGGTACAAGAAATACAAAGAGTCAAACCACATTGACCTCTCAGGAACAGTCTCCGACAATATCCCCCGAACACTCACATTAGTTTCCGGAAAAGGAACAGAAGAATGGATATTCAGCAGCAATAGTACTGGACCTTTCTCCTTGTATTCGGAGTTAAAAGGGAAGATGTTTAAATATGAGAATAATGAGGCCCGTTTAGCAGGAAACGCCCCCACAAAAGAATACTCTTTTGTTTTGAAATAATATAATGGTATGACTTACAAGTTTTCAGACAGGTTCGCAGACAGCGGGTGCTTGATATACTCAGGAGTTACTACAATCCTGACAATTGTACTGTTTCTGGCTTGCAGAAGCAGGGGGTTTTGCTTTTTCACCGGAATTGATTATTCCGGGCATGGCTTCTGGAGCTGGTTTGGAATTCTTTGCTCAAGCGGATTCCTATCTGTCATTGTCACAATTCTGTTTCTGTGGGTATTAGGGAAGGCGGCGAAAAAACCTATTGGGTGGTCGTTTGTGATAGGCATTGTGTTGCTAGCTCTTTGTATCTTCTGCGTACCGAAACTCATGTCTAATCCGGCACTATTCGAAGTCATCTTCGGAGGCCTGGCGGCAAACTTTATCTACTGGAGTTTAGTAATAGAAAAGGAAAACTAAGGTTCTAGCAAGATGTCTTTACGCTCGAAATTGGAACCGCTTGGCGGAATTATGTATTTGGCGATCGGTGCTGCTTTAGCAGTAGTGTTCTTTTTTATATGCAGGAAAATGGGCTATCGCTTTTTTTCTGGAGTGGACTATTCAGAGAAAGTCGCCGAAATATGGATTCCTTGCGCTTTTTTAGCGAGCTCTGTTTCGACAACAATCGTCTGGCTATTAAGGGAAATTCCAGGCAAACCCAGATGGGGACTTTTTGTGACGGGATTGGTCCTTCTTGTTGCTTGGCTCTGTGGTTTACCACGGCTTTTCCCTTGGCCTATTACCGCGGAATGCATCCTTGGACTTATTGCCGCAAATGCTATGTATTATGGTGTTAGTGATTGACAATCAAATAGATTAACAAACATGCCGTACTAAAAGTGTCCGAACTGCAATGGCGTTTTCAAGGTAGTTTTATTCGTAGATCCGGCTCCTACCAACCCTTCGGACTTCCCCTCAATGCCTTGCCCCAAATGCGGCAAGCTCAGTTTAAGTGTGCCATACATAGTGTATGCCTTTGGCAAAAAGATTAAAACTAAATGAATCCAAGATGCTTACTAGTATCGAAAAAGTGGCCATTCAGGCTAGCACAGGATGGTCACAGGAAATATTGGATGCGATACGCTCTAAAGAGGAGGCGGACATTTACATTCGTGCCGGACTTAAAGAAGTTTGCATCGGAGGACGCAAAGCCCTTATCCGAGCCGATATAGATTGGTCCGACTATAGCATTCTGCGCAATAAATGGTTACGAGACAAGCTCGCTGACTATGACAAGTGGGCGGAATACAACAATGCCGACCTTATCGGAGAGGGTTTCCCTCCTCGAGACCGAAACGGTGATCATTATGAATTGCACCACATTGGCCAAAGACAGGATTCTCCTTTTGCCGAGTTAACTTGGAACGAGCACATGGGAGATGGAAACAACATCATTCTCCATCAAATGGGCAAAGAATCAGAAATAGATAGGGAACTGTTTGAAAGTGAAAAATCCGCTTATTGGCAGGCACGGTTCAAAGCCTTCTCGAAAGACGATCTTGAAAGAATCTATAAATGATTCCCCGTCTTCGGCGGTGTCGCGATGCTGGCAATAGTCTTTGAGATTTGACGCCATTGGGGTCTGACACCCGCCTTCTGAGAAGTAAATCATATTCAAATAGTTACAAAACTCTTACGGCCAGGCTCTCCTAAATTATGGGGAGCCTGCCAGCTGTCTATTTAGAAATAGTTTATATTCAATACATTACGAAAGCATTAGTGGCAGGCCACGTGTATTTCTCGGATAATTCTTATCTTCGCTCGTGAAGATAGACTGTCCTATGATCATCCGAGATGCCAGGCCTGAAGACGCGCCTTTCCTCGCCAAGTGCTTGATAGCGGGGATGCATTTCTATGATTTTGAGACGGAAATGCCTGAGAATAAGGACATTTACCTCAACCTCGTGGATTGCGAGAAGCGGACTGACCTGCTATATTCCTATAAAGATTCACGAATAGCCGAGATCGAAGGGAAGGTGGTAGGCTCACTACTCTCCTACCCTGGTGACAACTACAAGGAACTGAGACGGAAATCCTTCGCCGTTTTCTGGCCTGATTACATGGCGATTGACGAGGAGTCCGAAATGGAGACCGGGCCCGGGGAGTATTACCTGGACACCCTTGCGGTGCTTCCTGAATATCGCCGCAGAGGAATCGGTCGGATTCAAGAAAGCGGAGCACCGCTGGATATTCAGGGTTGATTTCCTGCGGATGGTCTATTCCGTATAAATTCTTATATTAGCGGTATGGGAAAGATTATTACTAAGATCGCATTTGCGGCGGTCCTGTTTTTATCGTTTGTCCGGGCGGAGGCCCAGAATCCGATTTTGCTCGGGAAGGCATATAATTCAGACCCCCAAGCCAGGGTCTGGACGGTGGACGACGAAGAGAGACTGTTCATCTATGGTTCAAAAGACGAAAACCCGGCATATTACTGTTCCGGAAAATACGACGTGTTTTCGACAAACGACATGATCCATTGGAGCGGGAGGGAGGCTTTCTCCTCAGATGAGGTCAAATACAACGACGAGGTCCTGTACGCTCCGGACTGCATCGAAAAGGACGGAAAATACTATCTGTTCTATTCCCAGCCGGGGGCTTACCCGGAGGGAACAGCTGTGGGTGACAGCCCCTTCGGTCCTTTTCTTGACGGGAAACCGCTCAAGGACGCGAACCAGATCGACCCTTCCGTTTTCATCGATGATGACGGCCAGGCCTGGTTATTCTGGGGGCAGTTCTCGGCGAAATGCGCCAAACTGAACCCAGACATGCGAAGCATAGACCCTTCGACTATCAAGGACGGGATCCTCACCGAGGACGGACATCATTTTCACGAAGGGATACAGGCCTTCAAGCATAACGGGACATATTACCTTACTTTCGCCGACATCAGCCGACGTGGAAGGCCCACCTGCATTGGCTACGCCACATCGGACAATCTCACAGGACCTTATACCTACCGTGGAGTGATCATAGACAACTTCGGCTGCGACCCGGCAGTATGGAACAACCATGGCTCTGTAGTGAATTTCAAGGATAAGTGGTATGTGTTCTACCACAGATCATCCTGCGGCACAAACACTATGCGCCAAAGCTGTGTCGAACCGATCCGGATTCTTCAGGACGGGACTATTCCCGAGGTGGAGATGACTTCGACAGGGGCCGGCTTCCCCCTGGACCCGTACATCCCTGTCGATTACAGCATAGTCGCAGGACGCGCGTGCTTGCTTTCAGGACATAGCCGCATAGATCGGGAAGGCCATCTCTCAGCCATCCGCGACAATGACACTGCCACATGGAGGGACTTCTTGTTCAAGTACTGGCCGGAAAAGATGTTGATCCGTGTCCGTCCGAAAGCCGGCGGGACAATCCTTGTTTACTCTGAATATCTTTACGGAGAGCCCGTCGCTTCTTTCGATGTCCCCCCTGGTGACGGAGAGACTGAAATCACCCTCGAATCTGACGTCAGCGGAAGTATGATCGGAACCAAACCGCTCCGGATGCGTTTCACAGGAGAGGAGGACAAGGACTTGTTCACCATTGTCGGTTTCGGGTTCGAAAGATAGGAATATAACACATTATGGGAAAGATATTTAATCGCATTGCCATTCTTTGTCTTTCAGCCGTGGCGTTCTGCGCGTGCGGAGAAAAGGCCTTGACCGGTGTCGGTTTTCCCGAGGCGCCGATAGAGATAGCCAGTAATGAGAGTCTCGGGATGGGGCTGGTCAATTATTTCAATATTATCCAGACCCCGGGCGGCGCCTACAGGATGTATTTCGCCGCCAATGAGAACAGTGGAATCGCCGAGGATGAATGGCAACAGAATCTTTACCTGGCGGAATCGGCCGACGGCTTTCATTATGAGATGAAGGGCAAGATAATGGAGTCTCTGATAGAGCAGTCGGTTTGCCTGGTTAAAGACAAGGAATGGCCTTACCGATTGATAGGCAACCAGTTAATAAACGGCAAACACTGCCTTTGCCTATGGAAATCGAAAGACGGGATTGAATTCACCGAGCGTAAGGTGCTTTACGATTTCAAACACGACACTCAGAACATCCTGGTCCAACATGGCGACCGGTTGGAGTTATATTCCCGATTAACCCAGGAGCATTATCAGAATCGCAGGGTCACATTGGCTGAGTTAACTCTTGATGGAGAGCAAGTTGGCGAAACTGAGGTCCTGGCCGGAGATTGCCTGTATAACAGCGCCGCGACCAAAGTTGACGAGCGTTTTGATCTGTTATTTCCGACTTATTATAACACACATGGTGGCACTACTGACACATTTTCTTTCAGGTGCTACCTTGCGGACGGACCCTTTATGCATGAGCTTCCATGCGAGTTGAACCGCTGGGTTGAAGAGGATGAGGCCTGGGCGCTTGCCTCCCCGGGTTTCATATTCATTAACGGGGAGAGATATTTGGCTTTCTGCACAAGGACCGCTTCTCACGAAAACAGTCACACCGGCATGATCTCCAAATACAAACTGATCAAAGTCGTATTGGAATACGAATAAATTACTCTAAAGGAATCCGGGCGAGATAGATTCCTGCGCGGGAACGACCGTCGGGAGTTTTCAGCTCATGCGAGGAGTAGTACACAACCTTGAGTTCGCCATCCTCAACAAGGAATCCAGGGTAGCTGTTGTCACCGCCTGAGGGAAGAGTCTTCCAAAGCTCGAATTCTCCCTCGACATTACCTTTCCATAGGCAGGTCTTGCATTCTCCGTCATCGTAATATGCCCGGCCGCCTATAACCAGAGATCCATCGGGAAGCACCGCCATCTCAGGACCACCGATCTGGAAAGGGAGAGGAGTAAGCTTCCAGTCGGTGAAAGGATATTCGCTCATTCCTAAATACGCCTTTTTATCATCCTTCTCTCGGCGGATCAGCAGTGCCATCCTCCCATCAGAAAGGAAACGAACCGTTGTCTCGTTGGGGAAACCGCCCAACTCAATATCGGTAATCTTCTCAAAATGCTTACCGTCAGTAGTCTTGATCAATTCCAAACGGTTAGAGTCTGACTCGCCATAAGATACAGTGTAGCCGATGCCATCGTGCCAAGTCATCCTCCAGAACCACGCAGATCCGTCCGAATTTGTATAATCGACAGGCTCCGGATCGCTGAAAGTTTGGCCATCGGAACTGAAGGACACCTGCGGAATCCTCATTTTCAACTCCTTATCCACATACACCGATCCTCCCTGGATCACCATCAGCCTGCCGTCAGCTGTGACGGAGAGTTTGGGATCGCGTAGGTCATACCCCTCCTTCGACAGCAGCGCCACGCTATTCCAATGCTTGCAGTCATCGGAGCGCAGGATGCGGGTTTTTCCCGCCGCTATTCCGTTCTCATCGAAAATATGACTGACACCCTCCCTGAAACTCACATACCAGGCATCATTATAACGTACTATCGAGGGGAAGGCGCTGTAATCCTTGTCCCAGATACGCTCAGCGGTGATTTCTTCGTTTTTGCCGGAGCCGCAGCCAGCAAGAATGATCGCACAAAACAAAGTGATTGCAAGTGGATATTTCATAATGACTTGGTTTTTCACAAATATAACAAAAGCCAGGCAAAATGCCTGGCTTTTATCGTGCCCGAGGTGGGAATCGAACCCACACGTCTTTAAAGGACATTGGATTTTGAGTCCAACGCGTCTACCATTCCGCCACTCGGGCAAAGCAGATAGGGTTGCAAATTTATCTATTTTCCTTTAAAATGCAAAATGTCAAAGCAAAAGTTAAGGACAGGGCAAAAGGAATTGACTCGGTGTGCATATTGATGGAAAAACTGATTATATTTGTAAGATGATATATCCGAAGATATATCAAGAATATGTTAACCCTTAATTAGAACGCAATATGAGACTTGAAGGAAGACGTGAAAGCACGAACGTCGAAGACCGCCGCGGAGTGAGCGGTGGAGCCATCGCAGGTGGCCTCGGAGGAGGCGCCATCATCATCGCCTTGATCTTTATGCTCCTCGGAGGAGATCCCACATCAGTACTCCAGCAGGCTGGAACCATGCAACAAACCGAGCAGACGGGAGATGTGACTTTCTCTGCTGAGGAACAGGAACTCGCGTCATTCGCGAAAAAGATCCTGGCCGGCACCGAGGACATTTGGACCGCCCAGTTCGCGAAATATGGCTACCAGTATCAGCCGCCAAAGATGGTTCTCTATACAGGAACAACCTCTTCCGGTTGCGGTACCGCCAACTCACAGGTTGGGCCTTTCTACTGTTCAGCTGACCAGACTGTGTATCTCGACCTCAGCTTCCTCTCAACTATGAAGAGGCAGATCGGGGCAGACGGTGATTTGGCTTATGCTTATGTCATAGCCCATGAGGTTGGCCACCATGTCGAATATCTCCTCGGAACCCTTAACAAGGCCCACCAGAAGATGAACCAGTCCAGCAAGGCTGTCGCTAACCAGTGGAGTGTAAGGCTGGAGCTTCTCGCCGACTATTACGCCGGAGTCTGGGCGAATAATGACAACGCCCGTTTCCGTTCCATAGAGCCCGGCGACATCGAGAAAGCCCTGGATTGCGCCTCGAAGATCGGTGACGACTATCTCCAGAAAAAATCTCAAGGATATGTGGTCTCCGAGTCCTTCACCCACGGGACAGCCCAGCAGCGTTACAACTGGCTCAAGAAGGGCATGACCTATGGAGACCTTGAGCACGGAAACACTTTCGAGATCGATTATAATAGACTCTAACGTGAAACATTTTTCTTTACCCAAAGACGGTGGCCTGATAGAGAGCAACCTGCCTAAAGGCATCTTGCATTCCCACGAGAGAATTACCACCGAAATTTCAGATGACGCCGCTTCCGGAAGCGACAAAGTGGCCCGAATCATAGTTGACGCGATCAACGAACATGAAACGGACGCCATGACCAGACCATTCAAACTCGGACTTTCCACCGGGATCACTCCCACGTTGCTCTACAAGAGACTAACCGAGCTGTACAAGGCCGGAATAGTCTCTTTCCGTAACGTTGAGATATATTCCATTGACGAATATTATCCCTGCGAGAATGATTCCCCTCAAAGCCGCAACAATAAGCTCCACAGGGTATTCCTGGATCTTGTCGACGTCAAGCCGGATAATATTCATATTCCCGATGGAACCATCCCTCAGGAAAAAGTCTCAGACTATTGCGCCGAATTCGACAAGGCGGCCAGAGGTCTTGACTTGCTTGTCATAGGTGTCGGCAAGGGAGGTCAGATCGGATTCAATGAGGCTGGTTCCGCGGAAAAAAGCCGGACCAGATTGGTTCCCCTCTCCTATCGATCCAGGAAAATCCAAGCCCGCAACTTCAACGGAGACGTCACTGTAACTCCCAAGTCCGCCATCACCATGGGTATCGGGACGATGATGACTTCCCACAAGATAATCCTGATGGCCTGGGGTGAGGACAAAGCGGAGTCGGTCAAGAGCGTTGTGGAGTCAAGGATTGACCCATCCTGCCCGGCTTCTTATCTGCAGAGACATGACAATGTCAGTTTCTACACCGACGAGATGTCCGCCTCCCTGTTGACGAGGATTGTCGCTCCTTGGACGGTCGGACCGTGCGACTGGACTCCGAAACTAATCCGTAAGGCAGTAGTCTGGCTGTGCGAGAAGGTTCACAAACCCATCCTCAAACTCACCCAGAAAGACTACCTTGAGAACTCTCTCAGTGAGCTTCTCGAACTCTTCGGACCATATGACAAAATTAATATTGACATCTTCAACGAGTTCCAGCATACCATCACCGGATGGCCCGGCGGCAAGCCCAACGCTGACGACTCGACAAGGCCTGTCAAATCAACTCCTTTCCCCAAGAAAGTCATTGTTTTCTCTCCCCACCCGGATGATGATGTGATCTCAATGGGTGGAACATTCATCCGCCTTGTCCATCAAGGTCATGATGTTCATGTCGCTTATGAGACTTCCGGTGACCTGGCTGTCCATGACGATGTGGTCTTGCAACACATGGACGCGGCCAAGCAGCTCGGTTTCGGAGACAAGTTCGATGAGGTCAAGGCCATAATCGGAGCGAAGAGACCCGGAGCGCCGGAGCCAAAGGAACTGCTCGCTATCAAGGCCGCGATCCGAAGGAGCGAGGCCCGCTCGGCGGTCAGGAGTTTCGGACTCAACGACAACACCAATGTCCACTTCCTCAACCTGCCGTTCTACGAGTCTGGTGGCGTCGCAAAGCTTCCGCGCACACAAGCGGACCTTGATATTATCAAAGCTTTGATAAAGGAAGTCAAACCCGACCAGATCTACATGGCCGGAGACCTGGCGGATCCCCATGGAACTCACAGGGTCTGCACAGAGGCTGCCTTGGAGGCCATTGAGCAGCTAAAGGAAGAGGGTAATGACTGGCTGGACAATACCACGATCTGGCTTTACAGAGGAGCCTGGATGGAGTGGGAACTCTGGAGGGTCGATATGGCCGTTCCGCTCAGCCCCGACGAGGTCGTGGAGAAACGCCACGCCATATTCCGTCACCTTTCCCAGAAAGATATCGTTCCCTTCCCGGGAGACGACCCGAGGGAATTCTGGCAGAGGGCCGAGGAGCGCACCCAGAACACAGCCAAGCTATATGATGAGTTAGGCATGGCCGAATATCAGGCAATAGAAGTATTTCTTAAACTGAAATAATTGATAATCATGAGAGTAATAATCAGAGACAGCAAAAAAGAAGCCTCCATTTGGGCGGCTCACCACATCGCTGACGCCATCAAGGCGAAAGCGGAACTGACAGATGATCCTTTTGTTCTAGGCCTGCCCACCGGATCGACTCCTTTGGACACCTATGCTGAGCTCGTACGCATGTGCGAGGCGGGGGAAGTATCGTTCAAGAACGTCATCACTTTCAATATGGACGAATATGTCGGCATCCCGGAGAAGCATCCCGAGAGCTACCATAGTTTCATGTACAAGAACCTGTTCGATAAGATCGACATCCCTGCGGGAAACATCCATATCCTTAACGGAAACGCACCCGATCTTGACAAGGAGTGCGCTGATTACGAGAACGCTATCCTCGCCGCCGGCGGAATCGACCTTTTCCTTGGAGGCGTCGGTGAAGATGGACATCTGGCTTTCAACGAACCCTTCTCTTCTATCAACTCCAGAACCAGGGTTGTCACTCTGACCCAGGACACGATCGAGGTCAACTCGAGATTCTTCGGCGGAGACACCAGCCAGGTGCCTAAGCAGGCGATGTCTGTCGGTGTAGCGACCGTATGTGACGCTGCTGAGGTCCTTATCCTCGCTTTCGGAAGCAAGAAAGCAAGAGTCGTTGCCCAGGCAGTGGAAGGTTCTGTAAGTCATTATGTTACGCTTTCAGCGCTCCAGCTTCATGAGAACGGGATTGTTGTCCTTGACGAACCCGCCGCCGGAGAATTGAAGGTCAATTCCTATAAATATTTCAAAGCCGTTGAAGAGGCTGAAAACAGATAATTATAAAACAAAGATGAAAGTCAAGTATTTGTTCGCCAGCCTGTTGATGCTGGTTACTTTTGGAGCATACGCCCAAGAGAGTGCCATAGTGAAGAAGTATGGATTCAAATCCGCCATCGCCACGATCAACACTGAGCTTCTTGGCAGGACTATAGAGTCGACAGCTTACGTGGATAATTACGGAGCACAGACCAGCCAAGTGGTTGAGATGAATGTTCCCCTCAAAGGAAACGTGAAGAGCGCCACTATCGTTAGGGACGGCAAATCCTACACTGTAAACTACACATCGAAGAAGATTGAGGTGGCTGATGCCATCGAGCAGCCTGATTTCCTAAACCCCACCGCCGCTGAAAAAGAGAAATACAACATGAAAGAATTGGCCGAGGATTCGGTTCTCGGCAAGAAATGTGTTGTGTATATTCTTGACACAGACTATAACGGAACTCCTGCCACGATGACTGTATGGATCTATAAAGGTTATCCAATGAAAAGCGAGACCGATACGGGCATATTCAAAGTCACCACCGAGGTAACCTCTTTCGAGGAAAACGTTGATATTCCTCAGGATGTGCTTGAGATTCCTGACTACAAAACCAAGAAAAAGAAATAAAACAACTTAGCGACTTATCAAGATGAAAACCAAATTTTTGTTCGCCAGCCTGTTGATGCTGGTATCGCTGGGCCTCACCGCCCAGGACAAGGAAGCCGTCAAGAAATACGGGTTCAAGTCCGCCATCGTTAAGATCTCTACCGATATGATGGGCCAGAAAGTCGAGTCCACAGCCTACATCGATGACTATGGTGCCAAGGAGTGCCAGAAGATGAAGCTGGATATCCCCGGTATGGGAAGCATGGAGACCGGAACCATCTCCAAGGATGGTAAGAACTGGTCTGTCAACTACACGATGAAACAAGTCCAGGAGCTGGATGTCAACGCGGCTGACCAGCCTAACTTCAACGATCTCACTGATGAGGTAAAGGCAAAGTATAATATCCAGTCTGTCGGCAAGGAGAAATTCCTCGGATTGGATTGCGACGTTTTCACCATGGAGACAGAAGCCCAGGGGATGAAAGCAAAGATGAAAGTCTGGTGCTACAAGGGTTTCGCCCTTAAATCAGTCACTGACATCAGCGGTATGGCTGTCACAGCCGTCGCCACCGAGTTCAAGGAGGATGCGATGGTGCTGCCCCAGGTCTTTGATGTCCCTAAATTCTAATCCGCTGTGACGCGAAGGTTAATAGTCCTGGCGATCGCGCTCCTGGGATCAGTCTGCGTTTTCGCCCAGAACAAGGATACCGTCCAATCAGGAGAACTTTTCCCCTCCAAGATGACCACCATCAGCGAGGGGAAAGGGGAACTGATGAGGTTCCATGGGAATCTCATTTTCTCCGAATCCAATGAATACCTTCTCACCAGCGATGTAACGGGAGATTTTTGGAGAAAATACAAGGGTGCCAAGATCCTGCAGGATTACGGCCAATACTTGTGGATGCTCGGAATCTCATACATGGCCACCGACATTGTTATCATCACGCTTTACAGGGACGCGGACATCAGGTTTTACAAAGATCCTTCGATAATCATCGGAGGGATTTGCACTCTGGTTGGCGCGGCGATGGACTTTGGAGGCTGGGTCAGGCTGGGAAACCTCGCGAAAACTTATAACACAGACCCTTCCGTAAGGAAATCATATTCCTTGAACCTCGGTCCGACCAACTCGGGTGGATTCGGACTTTCATTTAACTTTTAAAAAACGACAATGGGCTCCTATCGAATATTTGTCGAGAAATATCCTGAATTCCAAGTGGAGGCAGCCAGTCTCCTGGCGGAACTGAATGAGAATCTGCAGCTGAAGCTGAAGAAGCTTCGGCTGCTAAATGTTTATGACCTGTTCGGCTTCACTCCGGAACTGCTTGAGAAAAGCCGCTACAGCGTGTTCGGCGAGATAGTCACGGATCAGGTCACGGATTCTGTCGATTTGGCGAAATACATCGCTGTGGAATTCCTGCCCGGACAGTTTGACCAGAGAGCGGCATCGGCCGTGGATTGTGTCCATCTGATTGACCCCAAGGCTGACATAGCGATCAAAAGTTCCAAGTTGATCATAGTTGACGATGACGCCAGTGACGAAGTCATGGATAAGATCCGTCACTACGTGATAAATCCTGTGGAATCAAGAGAGAAAGACCTCTCGAAACTATCCGACACGGAGCATGCGGCTGTCAAGGAAGTTCCTCTGTTAGAGGGATTCAGGAATATGACCGATGATGATCTCACACCCTACCGGAAGAAGATGGGACTCGCCATGAATGAGGACGACCTCAAGGAAGTGAGAACCTATTTCACCGCTGAGGGTAGGGATCCCAATGAGACAGAGCTCAGGATTCTCGACACCTATTGGAGCGATCATTGCCGTCACACTACTTTCACCACTGAACTGGAGGATATCGCCGTTGAAGATTCCTTTATCAAGGAGGACATTGACGGAACTATGAGCCTCTATCTTAAGATGAAGAAAGATCTCGGACGGGAAGGCAAGGGGCTGAACCTCATGGACATGGCGACGATAGGCGCCAAGTATCTCAGGAAAGCGGGCAAACTTGATGACATGGAGGTGAGTGAGGAGAACAACGCCTGCAGCATATTCATTGACGTCGATGTCGATGACTCTACAGAACGTTGGCTATTAATGTTCAAAAACGAAACTCACAACCACCCTACCGAAATCGAGCCCTTCGGAGGTGCGGCCACCTGCCTTGGCGGAGCCATCAGGGATCCCCTCTCCGGGCGTTCCTATGTTTACCAGGCTATGCGAGTCACCGGTGCCGGAGACATCTACAAGCCTGTCGCTGAGACGATTCCAGGAAAACTTCCCCAGAAGGTTATCACCCGAAAAGCCGCCCAGGGATATTCCAGCTACGGTAACCAGATCGGACTTGCGACAACCCATGTCAGGGAGATATTCCATGAAGGCTACACCGCCAAGAGAATGGAGGTTGGAGCCGTTGTCGGCGCGGTCAAAGCCTCCAATGTCAGAAGGGAGAGCCCGAAACCTGGAGATGTCGTGCTGATGCTCGGCGGAAGGACCGGCCGTGACGGAATCGGAGGAGCCACCGGTTCATCAAAAGAACACACCGAGGAGTCGCTGGAGACTTGCGGAAGCGAGGTCCAGAAAGGTAACCCGCCGGAGGAAAGGAAACTTGAGAGATTGTTCCGCCGCCCTGAGGTTACTTCCTTAATAAAGAAATCCAATGATTTCGGCGCCGGAGGCGTGTCAGTCGCTATCGGAGAACTTACCGCCGGGTTGGACATCTACCTCGACAGAGTGCCTGTCAAATACAGCGGTATGAACTCCACGGAACTGGCCATCAGCGAGTCCCAAGAAAGAATGGCCGTGGTGATCGAAGCCAAGGACGAGGAGATATTCAAGGAGTATTGCCACTCGGAGAATATCGAGGTGACCCATGTCGCAGATGTGACTGACACCGAGAGGATGAGGATGTACAACAAGGGAGAATTGGTGGTCGATCTCCGCAGGGACTTCATCGACAGCGCTGGCGCGAAGCATTACTCGAAAGCAGTGATTGGAGCGGTCGAGGGAATAGATCCCTTCTATCGTGAAATCCCCGGGAAGAACCTGAAAGAGAGGATGTTCGCCAATCTCCAGGATCCTAATGTCACAAGCCAGAAGGGCCTTATCGAGATGTTCGACTCCACCATCGGCAGATCCACAGTCCTGATGCCTTTCGGCGGCGAGTTGCAAACCACTGAGACACAGGTCTCGGTTCAGAAGCTTCCTGTTGACGGTTTCACAGACACGGCCAGCATGATGGCCTTCGGATTCAACCCCGACCTTTGTGAATGGAGCCCCTACCATGGCGCCGCATATTCATTTGTAGAGGCCTGCTCTAAGATTGTCGCCGCAGGAGGAGACTGGAAAACCATGAGGTTCTCCTGCCAGGAGTATTTCGAAAGGATGACTTCCGATCCCCTTACATGGGGCAAGCCGACCGCCGCTCTTTTAGGCGCGCTCAAGATGCAGGAAGCCTTCGGATTGCCTTCCATCGGAGGGAAAGACTCCATGAGCGGATCCTTCGAGACAGAGCATGGTCCGATCCATGTTCCCCCGACCCTGATCGCCTTTGGAATAACGCCGGTCAAGACCGGAAATGTCATATCCCCTGAGTTCAAATGGGAAGGCGACCGTCTATATCTCGTCAGGCATACTCCTTTGGCCAACAGGATGCCGAACGTGGAGCAACTGAAGAAGAACTGGGACAATATCAACGCTAAGATCAAGGACGGCACCATTGTGGCCGCCTGGTCAGTCGGATTCGGAGGTGTAGCTGAAGCGCTCTGCAAGATGAGTTTCGGCAATGCCTTCGGCTTCGATGTGAAGCTTACGGAAGAAGACCTATTCAATCTCGCTTACGGCTCAATAGTGATTGAGACCGATGGGGAGGTCGATTTCGAAAACGCCGAACTGATCGGAGACGTGACTTCCGGAGAAGACGGAAACGTACGTGTCAATGGGACTTCGATTTCGATTTTCGAGCTCATGGACTTCAACGGTTCCCTGTTTGAGAAAGTTTACCCTGCCGTCAGCGAATCGGCCCACAAACGGCTGATGCCAAAGGGTATGGAAGGAGTCAAACCATTCAAGGCCAAGAAGTTGGATCTTGAATATAAAGGCCCGGCCGTGGACAAGGTAGTGGCTTATCTGCCTGTATTCCCGGGCACCAACTGCGATTACGATTCAGCCAAAGCCTTCAGGAAGGCTGGTGCCGAGGTACGCACAAGCGTTTTCCGCAACCTCACCGATAAGGACGTGTTCGAGTCCATCGATGAGATGGCCAAGAATATTCGTGAATGTCAGATCTTTATGATCTCTGGCGGGTTCTCTGCCGGAGACGAGCCGGACGGAAGCGGCAAGTTCATAGCGAACGTGCTTAACAATGAAGCGATAGCCTCCGCCATCAAGGATTTGCTCTCCAGGGGAGGTCTTATTCTTGGAATATGCAACGGTTTCCAAGCTCTCGTCAAGTCCGGTCTGCTTCCTTACGGCGAACTCGGGAAAGTCACCAAAGACTCCCCTACACTATTCCGCAACGACATCAACCGTCATATCTCACAGATGGTGACGACAAGGGTCGCCACTACCAACTCACCTTGGCTGAGAGGCATGACCATTGGCGACGAATATACCATCCCCGTCAGCCATGGAGAGGGTAAATTCGTTGTGAATGAAGAGCTTGCGAAGGAACTGTTCGCAAATGGCCAGGTGGCGTTCCAGTATGTGGATCCGATCACGGACGAGCCTACTATGGAGTCGCCTTACAATCCGAACGGATCATATTACGCCATCGAAGGTATCATCAGCCGCAATGGCCAGATCCTTGGCAAGATGGGCCACAGCGAGCGTTACGAGGACGGTTTGTTCAAGAATATCGAGGCCGACCTTGAGCAACCGCTCTTCGAAAATGCCGTCAAATACTTCAAAACCAGCTTATGACCGGAAAAGAAAGGATAAGGACTGTTCTGGAGCATCGTGAAGCGGACAGACTGGCAGTGGATTTCGGGACGACACCCGTCACAGGAATCCATTGCAAGGTTGTCGAGGCGCTGCGCAGGCATTATGGCCTTGACGATCATCCGGTATATGTCCACGAACCCGGACAGATGCTTGGTTACATTGAGGACGATCTCGCGGAGGCACTTGGGACTGACACTGCCGGTTGCTTCGCTCCGAAAAACTCGATCGGAGTCTGGAACAAGGACTGGAAGGAATACAGGATGCCTTGGGGACAAGTGGTGATGCTGCCCGCCAAGATGGTGGATTCATTCACTGAGAAAGACGGAGGACTCTATTCTTATCCCGAAGGCGACAAATCCCTACCCCCGTCATGCCACATGCCGGAGCGTTGCTATTTCTTCGATTCGATAGAACGTCAGCAGGGCGAGATTGACGACGACAATCTCAACGTGGAGGACAACCTTCAGGAATTCGGGGATATTGACGATGAAACCCTGGCATATTGGAAAACCGTCACAGAGCGAGCCGCCAAGACCGGACGAGCCGTAGTGGCCGGATTTGGAGGAATGGCCCTTGGAGACGTCGCCAGAATAATCTCCCCAGCGATTCGTGAGCCTCGCGGTATCAGAAGTGTGGCGGAGTGGTATATGTCCACAGTCTGTCGTCCAGACTACATCAAGGAACTATTCGACCGCATCTCCTCCTTGGCTGTCAAAAACCTCGAGAAGATTTATTCAGTAGTGGGAGACAACGTGGATGTGGTTTATGTTTGCGGCGCGGATTTCGGAACACAGACCAGCCAGTTCATGTCTGTCGACACCCTCAACGACCTGTACGTCCCCTACTATAAGAGGATGAACGACTGGATCCACCAGCACACGACCTGGAAGACTTTCAAGCACTGCTGCGGAGCTATTTATCCACTGCTCGACAGCCTCATCAACGCCGGATTTGACATCATCAACCCTGTCCAGATCGCGGCTAAAGATATGGATCCGCAGCGCCTTAAAGACGAGTTTGGAGACCGGGTGACCTTCTGGGGCGGAGGTGTGGACACACAGAAAACACTTCCTTTCGGGACTCCCGAGCAGGTTCGGGAAGAAGTGCTCAAGCTATGCGACATATTCGGGAAAAACGGCGGATTCGTCTACAACACCGTCCACAACATCCAGGCTAATGTCCCCGTGGAAAACGTGGTCGCGTTAATGGATGCATTAAAAGAAATACGCTCCTAATTATGGATAAACTTTACGAAGCAATCTTCAAAGGGATGGCCCCCTTGGCAAAAACGGCCGTTCAAGAGGCCCTTAACGACAATAAATCGCCTCAAGATATTATCGATGGATCAATGATCCCGGCAATGGAAGCTATCGGACAAGAATTTGAGGCCGGCAAGGTCTTCGTGCCCAATCTGCTCCTTAGCGCCAGAGCTATGAAATCCGCTCTTGACATCCTTAAACCCCTCATGATGGCCGGACTGACAACCACACTTGGAACGATTGTCATCGGAACCGTGAAAGGAGACCTCCACGACATCGGCAAGAACTTGGTCGCATCCATGCTGGAAGGACGTGGTTTCAAGGTTATCAATCTTGGGACAGATGTATCCAAAGAGCGTTTCATCGAGGCGGCCAGAGAGAACAACGCTGACATTATTTGCTTATCAGCACTACTTACGACAACGATGGATTATATGAAAGAGATCGTGGATGCTGTTAGGGCTGAAGGACTGGACATAAAGATAATGGTGGGCGGCGCTCCTCTAACCCAAGAATTCGCGACCAGTATTGGTGCTGACGGATACAGCTCCAATGCGAATGAAGCTGTACTGGTGGCAAAAAAACTGTTATCCTGATGATTGAGAGGGCTTTCCAGATAAGCCCTGAGGAACTGCCAGAGAAAGAAGTGTGGTTCGCGATGGGATATAGAGATTCCGTACCTGAGCAAAGGATACGGGACATGGTCCTTGAGATCAGGGATGATCTTGTACCCAAAGCGACGCTCCGGTATATTTACCAGATCGTAGAGGCTGAGAAACTATCTCCCAGACAAGTTAGCTTCTCAGGGCAAGTATTCAATCCCGAAGGAATTATATGTTCGTACCTGAATGGTATGACACACGCTCTTCTTTTCATTGGTACGGCCGGATGGGAATACGACAGGGCTAAGGAAGCTTTGAAAGCCAAAGAAGACATCGTGGCTGACTTCATAGCCGATTCGATCGGAACCGTCCTTGCCGAGATGACGGTCGCCCAAATTGAAAGAGATTATAACGGAAGTCAAACGATTTCAATGCCTTACAGTCCTGGCTATTGTAACTGGGACATTCGGGAGCAGCACCTGCTGTTCTCATTGTTCCCGGAAAAGCCTTGTGGGGTAATCCTTTCAGACACGTCTCTTATGGCACCGGAGAAATCCGTCAGCGGTTTCTTCGCCTTGGGAGACAAACTACAGCGTCAGCCATATCATTGCGAGATTTGCAAGAACACCAGATGCTACAAAAGAAGAAACGCCTAGCTATCCCTATCATGACCCATCCGGGGATTGAGCTTTGTGACAGCACTGTCTTTAAGGCGGTGACTGACGGCCAGGCGCATGCCGACGCCATCTGCGCGTTGAACGAAAAGTTCCCAGCCGATGCGGTGACAGCTATAATGGACCTTACGGTGGAAGCGGAAGCGTTCGGTGCGGAAATACGGTTTTCCGAGAATGAAATCCCCAACATTATCGGCCGGCTTGTGTCAGACGCGGATGAGGTAGCCGCTCTAGAGATCCCTTCCCTAGATAAGGGAAGAGTCCGGGAATACTTGAAAGCCAACAAAATAGTAGCTTCTCGCATCAAGGACAAGAGGATATTCGGTGGGTGCATCGGTCCATTCTCCTTGGCAGGAAGACTCTTTGACCTGTCCGAGTTGATGATGGCCATGTACATTGAACCTGAGACCGTGACAATGCTTCTCGACAAGTGTACGGCATTTATCACGGAATATCTAAAGGCCATGAAAGAGACTGGGATCAACGGGGTGATCCTTGCCGAGCCAGCCGCAGGACTTGTGTCCAACGATGACTGCCTCCTGTATTCCTCGGCTTATATCCGGAGAATAGTCGATGCCGTCCAGGATGAACGGTTCTCAATCGTGCTGCACAACTGCGGCAACACAGGGCATTGCACAGAAGCTATGCTCCAGTCAGGAGCCTCAGCCCTACATTTCGGCAACAAGGCGGATATGGTCAAAGCGTTGGAGACCTGCCCGTCCGACCTCCCCGTAATGGGAAACGTCGACCCCGTTGGCATCATGCGTCAAGCCTCTCCCGAACAAGTCTATGCCGTAGTGAGCGATCTTCTGGAAAAGACTTCAAACTACGGAAACTTCATACTCTCAACGGGTTGCGACGTGCCACCCCGTACTCCTTTCGAGAGTATTCAAGCCTTCTATCAAGCACTAGCGGACTACAATGAGAAAGACTGATTACTCATCCACGATGACCTCGTTCCGATGGTGGATATGCGCGTTGCTTTTTTTCGCCACCACCGTCAATTATCTGGACCGGCAGGTCCTGTCTTTGACATACGAGGAATTCATCAAACCCGAGTTCCATTGGACAGATGCCAAATACGGTACAGTAACCGGTTTCTTCTCAATCTTCTATGCGGTTTGCTGCCTTTTCGCCGGAAAGTTCATCGACTGGATCGGAGTCAAGCGTGGTTATATCATCTCAATCTGCGTCTGGTCTCTTGGAGCTGTTCTGCATGCGACCACCGGAGTCTTGACCGCCTCGATGACCGGCGTGGAGTCCGCGGCTGCCTTAAAGACCGTAAAAGCCGGAAGCGATATAGCCTTGGCGATCTCGACAACCTCTGTCTATCTTTTCATGCTATGGCGAGGCGTGCTGGCGCTAGGCGAAGCCGGTAACTTCCCCTCGGCAATCAAGGTCACCGCTGAGTATTTCCCGAAGAAAGACCGCGCTTTCGCCACTGCCATATTCAACGCAGGTTCTTCGATCGGAGCATTGGCCGCCCCACTATGCATCCCGCCGCTTGCAAAGCAAATGGGATGGGAGATGGCTTTCATCATCATCGGTGCCTTGGGATTCGTCTGGGTATTTTTCTGGGCTTTTATGTATGACAAGCCGGAATCTCACCCTAAAGTCAATGAAGCTGAACTTGAATATATCCATCAGGATGACGCAGAAGAGGCTGCCGAGAAAGCGGCCATAGCGGCAGAGAAAAGCATGACGATCCGGGAATGCCTCAGATACCGCCAAGCGTGGGCAGCCATCCTCAACAAATTCATTTCCGATTGTGTATGGTGGTTTTTCCTCTTCTGGGCCCCATCATATTTCGACACGGAATTCGGTGCCAAGGCAACCACGATGAAGGGTAAACTGCTGCTGATCACGCTCTATGCCATTTGCACGGTCCTTTCCATCTTCGGCGGCTATGTTCCGAAACACTTCGTCGAGAAGAAGGGTATGCACCCTTTCGACGCACGCATGAAGTCGATGCTGATTTTCGCGATGTTCCCGCTGATGGCAATCTTAGCCCAGCCTATGGGCGCCTGGTTCCATACTCCATGGTGGCCGGCCATCCTGATTGGCCTTGCCGCCGCAGGGCATTCCGCCTGGGCAGCCAATACCTACAGTCTTATTTCGGACCTCTTCCCCAAAAGCACCATCGGCACACTGACCGGAATGTGCTCTCTCGCCGGCGGAATCTCCACCATGGCCTTGCAGAAAATAGCCGGAAACCTGTTCACTTACGCTGAGAACGCTGGAGGGGCTTTCCGTTTCCTGGGATTCGAGGGAAAGCCTGCCGGTTATTTCATAATATTCTGCTACTGCGGACTCGCCTACCTTATTTCCTGGATAGTGATGAAATCATTGGTCCCGAAATACAAGCCTGTCATACAATAGCCACAGGGATTAATCCCACGAATAATTCTTATATTTGGAGAAATATACTAAAAACACAAAGACATGAAAAAATACACTTGCGACATCTGCGGTTACGAGTATGATCCCGCCGTCGGCGATCCTGACAACGGAATAGCGCCCGGAACAGCTTTCGAGGATCTCCCCGAGGATTGGGTATGTCCTCTCTGCGGCGTAGGTAAGGAGGACTTCTCCGAAGCGGAATAAGTATTTGGATCGGTAAACAGAACCATTTGAAAATGAGGAATCTATATCTGACAAACACCCTGACCAAGACCAAGGAGCTTTTCAAGCCTGTCCATGAAGGCTATGTTGGGATGTATGTCTGCGGACCTACCGTGTACGGCGATGCCCACTTGGGCCACGCCCGTCCGGGAGTGACTTATGACGTGCTTTTCAAGTTGCTCAGGCACCTGGGATACAAAGTACGTTATGTACGTAATATCACCGATGTCGGACATCTTGAGCATGATGCCGATGA
>JAILLE010000043.1 GCA_024693285.1 Bacteroidales bacterium | reverse complement strand
GGCGCTCAGCCAGAATCTCCATTTGCCAGTCTGGTAGGAAGGCTCCAGTTCGATCTCGGTGCCGCTGCTGCTGGTGATCCTCTTCCCCGAGAAATCATATTCCTCTGAATACCCGTCGCTGAAGACAGGAGTGAAGCTGTAATTCTGATACCTCGGAATCCTGAAAGTGAACAGGCCGTGGAAAGTGAAACCATCGAACGGGCTCAAGATCATGTCGGTAGTCCATCCAAGAACCTCCATATCGTAAAGCGAGCTAACATAGACAGTCTCGTTGTAGCCTGCCGGGTAGCCTCCCGCGGCATGGGAAAGCTTGTGGGTCCACATGCCCATCTCATAACTGTTGGATCGCTTAAGATATGTCAGAAGTGATTGGAAATCAAGCCATTTGTTTTTGAAGTTGACTCCTCCGCGGAGGATATAACTGGGCTGGGCTCCCTCGAAAGGAACGCTTGAGTCGCCATATTGCCCCAGATTCGGATGGCTTAAGGTGGCTATGGCGTCAATCTCAGTTCCCCAATGGGAATTGAGACTGTAATAACCTATCAATGTGGCCGCTCCATTGATGACATTCCTCTTGAAGGGAGTGAGGGTCACACCTGGACTTTTCAATGACCAGCCGTTGTAACGGGAGTTATTGTCCTTGCCGTCCAGATTATGGGCGGCCTTTCCACTGATCCCGCTGTACTCCGCCCGGAGGCCGTAATGAATATTGATTTTCGGATTAATTCTCCACTCATCCTGGGCGAATAAGGCGAGCCGGCTCTGGAATCCGTCCAAGTACTGCGCTCCGGTGTTGTGGACATAATACAGCTCCCTATTGTAAGTGAGAGCTTTAGGGTCTTTCTTGGCCTCGTAGGCGAAGTTGGAGGTCATGGATGAGGATTGGCTCCAGTTGAACCAGAAATTGGCTCCCGCGAAAGTGGTATGCTTGTTTTGGGTTTTCTTGATCCGGAAGGTCGTTAGCCACTCGTTGAAGTGGTCGTCCTCGTACATGAAAAAACGGCTCTGGACGTTGCCGGAATATGGTGTACCATCTCCATAAGCATAACCGTCGCCTGCTAGGACACTGGTGATTCCGTTGAGGTAGGTGCTTTTCTGCCTGCCGTCACTCAATCTGACACGGGAACTCAAGTCCATCTCCATTCCGTTGTCAAAGGAACGATTGTAGCATGCCGTCAGGACATGGACCGGGATGCCCAGATCCTCCGTGTAGCGTCCTGTTTGCTTATTCCCGTCTCGGATGTCAATATATTCATAGAAGGATGTCTCGGGAATATACTGGTCCCTACCGAGCCGGAAGTCTCCGTATGGCTTCACGCTTCCATCTCCAACGAATATGAACGGTCCGTATTGGTCGGTCAGATCCAGATAGTTCATGAACAGATATGTCGCCTTGAAAAGCCCCCGTCCGTCAGGAAGTTTCTTGGATATTCCGGCTTTATAGAACCGGATCCTTTCCTGATAAGTGGTGAAATCCAGGTGGTTGGATCCCCGGTCGAAACTCTGGTAAACGCTCAAGTCGATTCCCCATCCGTTTCCGAGAGGCGAGGCGGTGTGCAGTTCAATCTCGTGACGGCCATACTGGTTGGCGGTGTATTTCGCGGCTCCTTCGGCCTTGTCCGCGCCGGCTTTCGAGATAGACATCGGAAAAAAACCTGTTGTGCCGAGTTGTATGGCGGATTCGTCCAGGCGAGTCAGCTGCATAGACTCGGTAGAAAGGCCGCTTCTCCATGACCGGTATCCCGGAAAGTGATCCTTGAACATCGAGGCCGGAAGACCGTCATCCATGATATAAGTGCCCCATTCCGGGATACCAAGGGATATGGTTCTCGGAATAGACGCATAGGACGCGTTCAGCATCACATTCTGGTTGCTCCTGCGTTCGGAGCCAGTCTTCAAGGTGTCGGCGTCTTGAGCCGTCGCCACACTAGCGCACATGAACATGGCCAGCAGGACGGATAAGCGTTCCGCGGTCATAACAAGATGTCTATTATTTCTTTGAAGGTCTTTACTTTGAATAGCTTCTTATGGTCATATTCCTCGGTGTGCTCGAGCTTCCAGAGCATCTCGGCGGGGATATGGATTCCCCAACCGCCAAGTTGAAGGACCGGTTCGATGTCGGACTTGAAAGAGTTGCCTACCATCAGCAACTCGCTCGCTTCTATACCCATCTCAGCGCACAAAGTGACATATTCGTCTTGAGTCTTTTTTGAGACTATGTCAATGTGACTGAAGTACTTCCCGAGTCTGGAACGGTTGATCTTACGTTCTTGGTCGTGTAATTCCCCCTTTGTCAGGAGAGCTAACCTGTAGCGCCCGTCCTTTTGTAGAGCCTCAAGAGTCTCCTCGACTCCGGGAAGGGGAGTTGCCGGATTGTGGAGGATATTTCTTCCACTCTCAATGATCAGCATGATCTGCTCTCCGGTTAGTTTCCCGCCGGAAAGATTGACGGCGTTCTCAATCATGGATAAGGTGTACGCCTTCGCTCCGAAGCCGTAATCCTCCATATTCTTGAACTCCACCTTGTAGAGCTCATCAGAAATGTAATCAAAGTCGCCGAAGGCAGACAGCGCCTCGGCGACTTTTCTTTCAGCCTCCCTGAATAGGGGCTCGTTCGACCAGAGAGTGTCGTCCGCGTCGAACGCCAGGACTTTTACTTCCCGCAGCATGTTTTCGCCTCTTCCCACTGAGCGCGGAGGAGGTTGACCGCCGCGGTGACAAGGGTAGCCCTGTCTCCACCACAGCCACACTCGAAGCTAACGTACTTGTCGTAGCCGAGCTGCTGGAGAGCCTTGAAGCCTTCGACATAGTTGTCCACCTCACCGTTCTCTCCGGGCATCTTGCGATTGCCGCGGCTGGCGATATGGACATGCTGCAGGTACTCCTTACCGGCCGACATGAAAGCGCCATAGTCAGAGGTCTCCTCCTGCATGTGCCAGAAGTCACCCATGACTTTGACTCCCTCACTCTTGGAGTCGCGAGCGATCGCGGCGCCATCGGCGACAAGCCTCATGTAGAAGCATTCCCCACGGTTGAGGGGCTCAAGGATCACGGTTGTGCCGCAACTCTTGGCGAACTCACCGAGATTGTGGAGCTCCTCGCAGAGGTAATCGCGGGTCTCCATAGTGTGGGGCATGCAAGGCTTCTGGCCGTTGAAAGCGGGAACCATGATGACACCGGTGGAGCCAAGCTCTCCGGCGGCCTCGATAATCTCGCGCATGGTCGTGTCGAACTGGTTCTTGACAGCGGGATCCTCGGCGAGGATGAAGCCGTCAAAACCAGCGCAAATGGCTGACACTTTGATGTTTCTGCCGTTAAGAGCATCCTGGATCTCCTTGACGCGGCCTTTCAGGCCACGGCCTCCGGGCTCGAAACCGACCACACCAAGATTCTCCATGAAGTCGAGCTTCTCGGCGAGTGTCTCACCGGGAGCGATACCCTCCTGGAAGGAGATATTGAGCGGAACAACCTCGCAGCAGGCGTTCTTGCCGGCTTTTGAGGAACCGGAAGCGCAACCGGGAAGAACGGAAGTCGCCGCTATCGCGGCGCTTCCGATCGCTGATGTCTTAAGGAATGATCTTCTATCCATAATCATTATTTACCAGTTCCAGGCTTGGCAACAGTGTAACTCTTCATGTCCATCTTGCCCATCTCAAGCTTAGCGGGGAGATAGTCAAGGTCAGAGGCGCTGATGGTGTCCCATTCGATGGTCTGGCCGGTGTATGCGGCCTCGCGTCCCATAACTCCGCAGAGAGAGGACATTCCGCACTCGCTGGCCTCGTCGTGGACGGTGCCTTTACGAATATGGTTGACCCAGTCGACATGCTCGAGGACATAAGGATCCTCCTGCTTGAACTCTGCCCTCATGGCGTCATAGTCGAACTCCCAGATCTTGTTGCCCTGGAGATCGTAGATGGCGTCATCAGCTGATTTCCAATAACCCTTGGTTCCATGGACCTCCTCGCTGACGTTGTTGGAGCAACCATCAATCTGGCGGCACATGCTGTGGAGGTGGATACCGTTCTCATACTCGAAATCAACGCTGAAGAAATCATACTGGTCACCAGTGATCCTGCGCTGACGGCTTCCGAAAGCAGTGGCCTTGATGGGGTGCTTGTAGCCGAACATCCAGTTGAAGACGTCGATGTTGTGGACGTGCTGCTCGACGATATGGTCGCCGGAGAGCCACTTCCAGTTGACCCAGTCACGGATCATCCACTCCATGTCGCTCCAGCCCTTCTGGCGCTCCCTGTACCAGAGCATACCCTGGTTCCAGTAGACGTTACCTCCGGTGATCTCACCGATCATACCTTCCTGGATCTTCTTGAACGCCTCGACATAGGGGCGCTGGTGGTGGCGCTGGGTTCCGCAGACAACGCTCAATCCCTTGGCCTGGGCCTGCTTGGCGGTGGCCATGATGAGGCGGTAGCCCTTAGCGTCGACAGCGATAGGCTTCTCAAGGAAAGAGTGGACACCCTTCTCGGTGGCATACTGGAAATGGGTGGGACGGAACACGGGAGGAGTCGCGACCACAACCATATCCACACCAGAGTCGATAACCTTCTTGTAGGCGTCGAAACCGACGAAGCAGTTCTCATCGGGAACAACCTGATTCCTCTGCTCCTTCAGCTTGTCTTTCAAGCTGTTGAGCCTGTCGGCGAAGGTGTCTCCAAGAGCGGTGACGGTGATTCCGTCAGCAGCGTCGAGAAGGTTCATGATAGCACCGGAACCGCGGCCGCCGCAGCCGATCACACCAGCCTTGAGAGGCTTGCCGTCGATAGCTTTGTCAGGAAGCTCGGGAATGTAGTACTCGTCAGGTTGCCTGAGGGGAATGTAAACGGGGCCTTTGTCTTTCTTCGCACATGAGGCGAGCAGAGCTCCACCGCCAACCATGCCGACAACTCCTATCTTGGCACTGGTGCCGAGAAAGGATCTTCTGTCCATTTTGTTTTCGCTCATAATATTATCAGTATTAAGTAATTAATTTGCTTTCACATCATCTGGGACATCACAGACCACCCTGAATCCGATACCTTTAATGTCGGAGTACCACCAGATACTCTTCGGATTCTGTGGATCGGTCTTGAGCCATTTGTCATGCTCAGTGTGGCTTCTAGTGGCGCTGCGGACACCAGCCGCGTCATCGGCGTAGCTGCCGCCTCGGACCACATGTTCTTTTCCGCTTGAGGGTCCGGTCGGATCAAGAGCGCCGTCCTTGATCTTTGAATATGCGTCATCCGAGTACCAGTCGGAGCAATACTCCATGACGTTACCAAGCATATTCTTGAGTCCGAACGGATTGGCTATCACTGATTTAGGTTCCTGGGTCTTCCCGGTGCTGTTGCCGGAATATACCACATAGCGAGCTATCATCGTAGTATCGGCCCCTTTCAACTTGCCCATCAGACCGCTCCCGACGAACTTCTTCGGATTACCCTCGAAGAAATATGGAGTCTCTGTCCCACCTCTGGCGGCATATTCCCACTCGGCCTCGGTAGGGAGGCGGTAGTGGCGACCTGTCTTAAGAGAGAGCCACTGGCAGAAGGTCGTGGCCGCATAATGGGTCATCGTGATAGCCGGCCGCTCGCCCATGCCCCATCCCTGGTCAGGGAATCCGAACGGAGGAGTAGGGCCGCTGACAGCGTCGACATCAGGACGGTTGTTGTTGGCATATATCTTCTCAGGAGGGGTACGACCCTCGGACATTGTCTCGTTGTAGAAAGCCCAGAACTGGTTCCAGGAGATTTCGGTCTCAGCCATGAAGAACGGAGAGACCTTGACCTTCTTTTGAGGGCCCTCGTCTTCTTTGTGGAAAGGCTCCTTGTCGGAACTGCCCATCGTGAACGCGCCTCCGGGGATGGCTATCATCTTGATAGCGGCGGTGGTTCCGGGGACGGTCTCGGTGAAGGTGTCGAAAGAGGTGACGGTCGCGGCGGCCTCGTAAACGGGACCTTCCACGGTCTGGAACACCTTGCCTTCCAGACGTTTATGTTCGTAGCCAGGCATATAATGGCCCACGTTGAGATGGCAGCTGATGCAGTCCAGTCCGAGCTTTTTGGCGTTCTCCTCGTAGTGGAGATGGGCGGTGATGCCGTCGTCGGAAATACCTTCGGGGAAGAGGTTGACATGACATCTCTCGCAAGAAGAGTTATAGACAATCTTACGGGCGTGCTCGAGCTCCCTCTTGGCCTCCCAGTCAATCTCGTCCGGGTTCTTTGTCATCTTCGCCCAAAGATCCTTGACTCCGATTTTGGACTTGGTCATGTAGTACTTCAGGAGACCATCCTCTTTAGGAGGAAGATGGCAAGCGGCGCAGTCAGTCATGGCTCCGCTGTGGGTCAGGTAGTGGGGGGATTTCTTCCAGTCCAGGTCGGCCTGTTCGTGGGTGTGGCAGCTCATGCAATACTCATTGGATGTGGTCTTGTTCATCGTGGTGTCAAAAGCTGCGATAAGCAGCGCCCCTATAATGAAGCCCATCAGACCTATGATCCAGTATTTGCCTTTGCCTTCCGCCATCGAACGATTTTATAATAGCCTCTAAATTTACGGATAATCTTTGAGAAAACGAAATCTATTTGAGGAACACTATTATATAGTACATCATAAGGCCGCTGGCAATGAGCTTGATACCGGTGCCGAAAAAGAAGCCCAGAAGGGCCCCGACGGCCGATTTTGTGGATTCCCAACCATTCTTTCGGGAGACCAGGAACTCTGCCAGGAAGGCTCCTCCGAGAGTGCCGAGAATAATGCCTACAGGAGGCACGAACATCCCTACGATTAAACCTATAATGGCTCCCCGTCCGGCCGCCTTGCTGCCCCCCGTGACCCTGGTGAAATACGCCGGTACAACATAGTCAATAATGCAGACCACTATCGTGATGGCCAGCCAGATCAGCAGGAACTTGGTGGTCATCGGATTCCCGGCGGCATTGGTGCCGTTGCCCCAGATGTGGAGAATCAGAAGTCCTGCCCAGCTGATCGGAGGACCGGGAAGGCCTGGGAGTATGCTCCCGGCGATCCCGATGATTCCGGCCAGGACGGCCAATATGATGATAACTATTGACATGACATGGCGGATTCGACGTCATCGGGCTGGATAGGAAGGCGGTTCGGGCCTGTCCTGCGTGCGCCGTCGGCTGTGACCAGCACGTCGTCCTCCAGACGGATTCCGCCGAAGTCGTAGTAAGACTCAAGCTTGTCGAAATTGACAAAGCCCTTGCCTGTGCCCTCTGTTTTCCACTTCTCGATCAACGCGGGGATGAAATATATTCCTGGCTCATCGGTTATCACATTGCCGGGGACGAGCCTGCGGGCCATCCTAAGGCTTCCGAGGCCAAGCTGCTTGGCTCGGGTCTGATCCGGGTCATAGCCGACCAGATTCTCACCGAGATCCTCCATGTCATGTACATCCATGCCCATGTTGTGGCCCAGGCCGTGAGGCTGGAATAGTCCGGCGATTCCCTCAGCCACCATCACGTCGAGGTCACCCTTGACAAGTCCGAGAGCGCTTAAGCCCTCCAGCATCTTCCGGGCGGTCGCGAGGTGGACATCACGATAGGCGATTCCCGGCTTGGTCAGGCTGAAAGCCAACTCGTTACAGTCGCAGACTATCTGGTAAATCTCCCTCTGTTTCGTGGTGAATTTCCCGGAGGTCGGGTAGGTTCTGGTGAAGTCGGAGGCGTAGTGCATGTTATTCTCGGCGCCGGCGTCGATGACCATAAGTTTGCCCGGCTCGACAATCTTGTCGTGGAGATGGTTGTGGAGAGTCTCACCATGCTGGGTCAAAATGGTGGGGAAGGAAACGCCCCAGCCTTTCTGGAGCACCAGGCCTTCCATCTTTCCGACAATATCCTGCTCGATGACACCGATTTTGATGTTGTCACGGCCGATGGAGTGCATCTCCTGTCCCAAAGCTCCGGCATCGTCAAGTTGCTCAATCTCACAAGGTTCCTTCACGAGCCTCATGGAGATTACAGCTTTGACAAGCTCCTCGGAGGCGTGTTGCCCGCCGTTCTCGGCGATCGGGGCGACCTTCCCGACACACTCCTCCGGAATCCCTACCAGGGAGGCGAGTTTCATCGTGTTGTAATATCTCGACGGAGGGAGGAAATGAATATTCCTACCAGTCGCCAAGGCCTTTGAGACAGCCACGCTCAGGGCGCCGTAGGAGGCGGACTTCCCGACAGCTACCGCGGCTGCCTTTGAGGCTACGGAAGGCTGCGGCCCCATCCAGATGATGTCATCAATCTCGACGTCATCGGCATAGATTGTCTCATCACCGTTGTCCAAGTCGATTATAGCGGCGTAACGGGGCTCGTCTAGACCGAAATAATACAGCCAGGAAGAGTCCTGCCTGAACTTATAGGCGTTGTCCTTGTACTGTGCGGCCGCCTCGACATTTCCAACGAATAGGGCTATTCCCCGCTGTCCCTCAGGCGCTGTGAGCGCCATTTTCCCGACCAATGCCCGCCTGCGGGCGATGTAGATTTCTTTTTCGAACATATCTGTGGTTTTAATTATTATCTGTCCATACAAAGATAACAATTCGGCTCGAGTATTGAAATAGTGAGGAAAATTAGTAAATTTGTGTACTATGTTAAGATTTATCTTGATTTGCGCCCTGGTGGGCGGCATCATCGGCCTGTTGTTCTCCCGTAGCGGAGAAGGAGATAGGGGATTCACAGAAGGAGCCAAGAAGGGAATCGGCTGCGGTTGCGGATGCGTGACCGTGTCTGTCCTCCTGCTCATTATCCTTTTCTTCATGATCATGGGCCTTCTGGTAATATGATGAAAGTATCATCTTTATTTAAAAGACAAGCAATATGAAGAAGTTGATTTACTGGACCGGAGCGACAATCCTCGCGGCGCTTACGCTTATTAGTTGCTCCCCCAAGCAGAACACATTGACATCCAAGGAGAAAGCCGAAGGCTGGCAACTCCTTTTTGACGGCACAACCCTTAACGGCTGGAGAGATTATAACGGTACGGCCCTGACAGGTCCCTGGACTGTCGTGGACGGCACGATCCAAGCCGAGGGTGGTGGCGACGATGCTAATGGATATATCGTTACTGAGAAAGAATACACGAATTTCGACCTCAAGTGGGAGTGGAAGATCAGTAAGGGTGGCAACAGCGGTATGATGTATCATGTTGTCGAGAATCCTGTGCTTAGCGTTCCTTACGTGACTGGCCCCGAGTACCAGCTGATCGACGACGAGAACTTCACCGAGATGAACGACGGTTACGTCCTCGAGCCTTGGCAGAGGTGCGCCGTGGACTACGCCATGTACGTCCCGGATTTCGACAAGCGTGATCTCAAGCCTGCCGGAGAGTGGAACCAGAGCGAGATCATCTTCGACAACGGCCACGTCACATATTTGCTGAACGGCAAGGTCACAGTCGAGTTCGACGCGTGGAGCGCCGACTGGTTCGCCCGCAAGGCCGCCGGCAAGTGGGCTGACTGCACCGAGTACGGCATGTCGCCGACCGGTCACATCTGCCTCCAGGACCACGGTTATCCCGCTTGGTTCAGGAATGTCAAGATTAAGGAACTTCCTGATCCTGAGCCGGTTGAGAAAGATCTCTTCAACGGCAAGGATCTCACCGGATGGATCAACTACGGCACCGAGCTTTGGTATGTCGACGATGAGGGTTGCCTGGTCTGCGAGAGCGGTCCCGACAAAGCTTACGGCTATTTCGGAACTGATCAGTATTACTACAACTTCGATCTCACCCTTGAATTCCAGCAGTTCGCTGACGGCAACTCTGGAGTGTTCATCCGTTCCATCGTCCCTGAGGGCGTGAAGGTCAGCGGATGGCAGGTCGAGGTCGCTCCGCCAAACCATGACACCGGTGGAGTCTACGAGTCCTACGGCCGCGGCTGGCTGTATCAGATTCCTGACGAGAAAGAGAACATCCTTAAATACGGAGAGTGGAACACTATGCGCATCCGCCTGGAAGGCGACCATCTCCAGTCCTGGCTCAACGGTGAGCCTATGACCGACATCACCGATGAGGCGATCGGCAAGGGACGGGGCAGGATTTGTCTCCAGATCCATGATGGTGGCGGCATCAAGGTCCGTTGGCGCAACCTCCACATCAAGACGCTGTAATCATTTAAAACACAGCGCCATGACAGGAAGAACTGATATTCTGTTGAAGGAGGTCAGGGAAGTCCTCGAGTGGGACATTCTCAAGTTCTGGTCCGGTATGCAGGATCCCCGCGGCGGCTTCTATGGGAAGATCGCCGAGGGGCTTGCCGCTGACAAGGACGCCGACCGTGAGGAGCAACTTAACGCCCGCATAATCTGGGCTTTCTCCAACGCCTACAGGATATTCCACAAAAAGGAATATCTGATGCCTGCCATGAATGGCAAGGACTACTTCATCCAGCATTTCATTGATCATAAATATGGCGGGGCATTCGTCTATGTTGATTCCTGGGGTGAGAAGAAGGACACCGACGCTCTCCTGAGCAACCAGGCCCTGGCTATCTACGCCTTAAGTGAGTTCTACGGGGCCACTAAGGATGATGAGTCTCTGAAGCAGGCTATCAATCTCTACAAGATAGTCGAGAAGGAGTTTCACGATCTCAATCTTGGTGGCTACAAGGAGGCCCTTTCGAGGGACTTCACCCCTAAGGATGAGTCGAAAGTGGCCGTCTCGCATCTTTATCTGCTGGAAAGCTACTCGAACCTTTACCGGGTCTGGAAAGATCCGTCTTTACGTGGGGTGATCGCTGACCTTATCGACGTGATGGTCAGCGAGTTCTTCAATCCGACCACAGGCCATCTCGAGCCTCGTTTCGGAAAGGAGTGGAACCTGGTTCCCTCAGGATGCCTGTACGGACTTGACCTGGAGGCTTCCTGGTCGATTCTCGACGCCGCCTACGCGATCCACGACATGGATGTTATCAATCATGTGAAGGACACTTGCCTTCAACTTTACAAGGCTGGAATGGACGGCATGTCTGGAGAAGGGTTCGTGGTCTTGAGCAAGGATGCTGATGGAGAGATTGACAATCAGATGGTTCCGTGGGTTCAGGCCGAGGCCCTGATCGCCAACCTGTGCGCCTGGAAGTATCAGAGCGTTCCGGAAGGCGCTGACTTCGCCATGCGTATCTGGGATTACATCAAGGAGCATCTCAACGACTCGGTCGACACCATCGCTTTCCGCATGTTCCCTATGCACGACGCCCGCGCCTGCGTCCAAGTCATGAATATCTTCAGGTAGCGCCGAGATCGCCCTCTCTTTAGTAAGCTGGGCGTTTTTCGGAAGTGGCTCTTACTGAATTAATTGTATTAAGGTGCATGGTAGATTTTACCATGCACCTTTAATTAACTACTTATTACTTAATCACTTCTGAAAAACGCCCTCTTGTATCATGCTGGAAGAAGTTTACCAAAAACGGAAAAATTGATATATTTGACACACCGCATACTTTTTATGAGGTCGACATCTCACTAAATATAAACCAACAATGATCGGCAACATTCTCGTCATACTCTTTTTCCTGCTCAGTCCGGCATGCGTGCTGTGGCTTTGCCGGCGCTTCCCTTTGCTGGACAAGATCGGCCCGGTGCTGATCCTCTACATCGTGGGAATCATATTCGGGAATCTGTTTCACCCATCCGGAATGGCTGGTATTCAAGAGGTTCTGTCCAGCGCTACGGTTCCTCTGGCCATACCGCTGATGCTGTTTTCCTGCACTTTCCAAAGAAGCAAGACAAGAAGCCAGCTGATCGCTCTCCTGTTAGGCTTGGCCGCCGTCACTCTTTCGGTTCTGGCCGGCTATTTCCTATTCGGGAGGAATATGGATGACGGAGCGAAAATCGGCGGGATGCTTACCGGAGTCTACACTGGTGGAACCATAAACCTCGCCTCACTCAAGGTGATGCTGGATGTTCCGGAGGAGACGTTTATCCTCCTGAACTCATTTGATATGGCCATCAGTTTCTTGTACCTGACCTTCTTGCTTTCCGTTGGTATCCGCCTGTTCCGCCGCTGGCTTCCAGTCGAGCCCGGTACGGATGATCAAGAGGTCAACGGACAAGAAAAGGAGCAGCCTTTCAAGGGGTTATTCACAAAGCAGGGACTCCGTGACGCTGGCGTTCTCCTGGCCGTAGATGCCTTAATCATAGGTATTTCCGCCGGGTTGGGCCTCCTTGCTGGAGATGGCGCGTTCATGACTGTTTTAATTTTGAGTTTGACCACTCTCGGCATAGCGGCCTCGTTTTGGAAGCCGCTCAAAAAGCGTAAGCATGGCTACGACATCGGGATGTACTGCATCTATGTTTTCTCAGTCGTGGTGGCCTCGATGGCGGATCTGCGCTCGCTCAGCATAAGTGGCAGCTTGAATATGCTGGGCTACTTGACGTTCGTGATATTCTTCTCACTCCTTCTGGAGGTTCTGGCTGCGAAACCGTTGAAGGTGGACGCTGACACAATGACTGTCAGCTCTGTTGCCTACATTTGCTCACCTCCTTTCGTCCCGATGATGGCCGCCGCGATGAAAAACAAGTCCGTGCTGGCCGGTGGTCTCTCTGTCGGTGTCGTCGGCTATGCCGTCGGAAACTATCTCGGTTTCCTCATCGCCCGCCTCCTGGAGATGCTATAGGGTGTTTTTTTTGTAAGTAATTAAGTAATAGGCAATTAACTAAAGGTGCATGGTAAAATCTACCATGCACCTTGGCGTATTGTGCTTATTATTAATCAGTTAGGAAAAACGCTTGGGTTGAGGTTGATAGATATGCAGCAGCGTCTCCGCAATGAATAACGAGACTTGCGACCGGTTGGCTAGTTTTCTAGATAAAACACGTCTGTCTTCTTCGCTCAAATTGAGGACTTCTTTCGGATTGATGTATCCAGAATCTTTTGACAGGGAACGAATTGAACTAACATATCCTCTATAAGACTGGTCTGAGTATTCTTCTTTAAGATCATGTTCGTTCCCGGTGTTTGAGTCAAAGGCTATCAGCATTTTCTCGTAAGAACCATAAAGGCGGATTGTCTCATTGTAGTCAACTACGTTGTAGGTGTTGATGATGAAATCTATTAGTTGATTGCCCTCGTCCCGCGAAAGCCTGCCAAAGCAATTTCTTAAAATGGTATAGTTGAGAAAAGCATTGTGATTGAACATGAACTTAACTTCTTGAATACATTTTCTCAGCTTGTCCGAGGCCTTTCTAACCACTAGTTTCTCCGAGAAAGGGTGGTCAGACTTCGCATAGGCAAGGAAGTTCCATCTGTAACCTACCGCATTGATTGATAATTGTTTCTCGACAGGGTTATTGTACAGGTAGGCCGCTGCCTCTCTTTGCTTTTTGTCCCATTTTTTATTAGACAGACCATATCTCGGTTCAAAAACAGACCCTTTTGTCCTGGCGTCTTTGTTGAATTCTTTTGAGTAAGTTGTCTCAAGGTCACGCATAAAACAGGAGATCACTTCTTGTGATTTAGCCTTGATGAGCAGATGATAATGGTTATACATGAATACGACTCCCAGAACGGTGATCTTGTACTTCTTTTTTAATACGTAAAGTAGAGTGTAGAAAACGAGGATGTCTTTGACTGAATAAAAGATAACGGACATATTGAATCCGCGTTGATAAATGTGGGCGATTCCCCTACAGTCATATTTAATCTTCCTGGACATAAGAAGCTTTCCATTAGTTTAGTTATAAGACAAAGATATTGATTTGACCAGTCATTTCCAAGGTTGGCAAGTGACTTTGGTAAACTATTTCCTGGGCGATACATGGGGCGTTTTTGGGAAGTGACTAATTAATAAGTAGTTAATTAAAGGTGCATGGTTAAATCTACCATGCACCTTAATGTATCTTGTTTATTATTAATTAGTTATGAAAAACGCTTGATTTGGGCGGCAGGTGGGGATTCTTTCAGATCCGTCTGGTGAGCTTATGGTGTGAGTCGTAGTGTCAGGTCGATGAAGTCTTCGACGCTGAGCCGCTCGGGACGCAGGTCAAAAACCGGGTCCGCCGGCCGTCCGGCCAGCAGCGGCTTGAGGGAGTTGCGGAGGGTTTTGCGGCGCTGGCCGAAGGCGGTCTTGACAACGGTCTTGAACAGTTTTTCGTCACAGCCAAGCGAGGTCCTGGAGTTGCGTGTCAGGCGGATCACAGCTGACTGGACCTTGGGCGGCGGGTTGAAAGCGCCGGAGCCCACAGTGAACAGATATTCAATGTCATACCAGGCCTGAAGGAAGACAGAGAGGATGCCGTAGGTCTTTGTGCCAGGCTTCTCGGCGATGCGCTCGGCGACCTCTTTCTGGATCATGCACACGACTTCCGGCACGAGGTCTCGGTTGTCGATGATCTTGAAGAATATCTGGGAGGAGATGTTGTAGGGGAAGTTGCCGATGAT
Organism: Bacteroidales bacterium; assembly: GCA_024693285.1. Classification (GTDB taxonomy): domain Bacteria; phylum Bacteroidota; class Bacteroidia; order Bacteroidales; family UBA932; genus Cryptobacteroides. The sequence goes on along the minus strand of JAILLE010000043.1, from coordinate 12,382 downwards.
CGAGAACTGGCCAGGGAATACGCTCCCGAGATCCATCTTGAGGAAATCCCCCTCGATCAGCCCGTCCCCCAACTCCGGAAAATGCTTCCGCAAATACGCTACACTCTCCTTGTCAATCTCGACTACTTTCAGATTAGTATTATCCAGATACTGCGTCAGGACTCCCATGCCGGGACCGACCTCGAGGACAGGGGAGCCCTGGAGGGCACCGACAATTCTGCGGGCGATATCCTGGTCTGTCAAGAAATGCTGCCCAAGGGCTTTCTTCGCTCTAACTTCCATAACGCGAAGATAACTCATTTTCTTCTATCAAAGTTGGACATAAATCGCTAAATTTGCAGGCTTGACAGATTATTCTGAATATTAACGAAACAAAATATGTACAGAGACCACACTTGCGGCGAATTGCGCATCGCCAACGTAGGACAGAAAGTGACCCTCGCAGGATGGGTCCAAAGGAGCAGGAAACTTGGAGGAATGACCTTCATCGACCTGAGGGACCGCTATGGAATCACCCAGCTCGTAGTTGAGGCTGACGCTGATCCGGCCCTTGTCGAGACCGCCACATCCCTCGGAAGAGAATTCGTGATCCAAGTCGTCGGAGAAGTCGTTGAGCGTCAGAGCAAAAACCCCAAGATGCCCACCGGAGAAATCGAGATAAAAGTTGAGTCCATCAATATTCTCAACAAGTCCGTGATCCCTCCCTTCACAATCGAAGACGAGAGCGACGGCGGCGAGGACATCAGAGCCAAGTTCCGTTATCTGGACCTCAGGAGAAACCCTCTCCAGCAGGCCTTGGCCCTTCGCCACAGGCTCGCCCATGAGGTGAGGAACTATCTCGATTCCAAGGACTTCATGGAGATCGAGACTCCTTATCTCATCAAGTCCACCCCTGAGGGCGCGCGCGACTTCGTGGTCCCTTCAAGGATGAATCAGGGCCAGTTCTATGCCCTTCCGCAGTCTCCCCAGACCTTCAAGCAGCTCCTGATGGTCGCCGGCTATGACAGGTATTTCCAGATTGTCCGCTGCTTCAGGGACGAGGACCTGAGGGCCGACCGCCAGCCGGAGTTCACACAGATCGACTGCGAGATGAGCTTCGTCGAGCAGGAGGATGTCCTGAATATGTTCGAAGGAATGATGAGAACTCTGTTCAAGAATGTCATCAATGTGGATATTCCTGACCCGCTCCCTAGAATGAGCTGGTACGACGCCATGGACAACTACGGTTCCGACAAGCCGGATGTGCGCTTCGGAATGACCATCCATGAGATCACTGACAAGGTCAAAGGCAACGGCTTCTCCGTCCTGGATGACGCTGCCTATGTCGGCGCTATCGCCGTCCCAGGTGGAGCTGAATACACCCGCAAGCAGATTGACGAGATCACAGAGTGGGTCAAGAGGCCTCAGGTTGGAGCCAAGGGCTTGATCTACATCAAGTTGAACGCTGACGGAACTGTCAAGTCATCAATCGATAAGTTCTACACTCCCGAGCAGCTGCAGGCCATCGCCGAAGCTGTCGAAGCCAAGACCGGCGACATCGTGTTCGTCATGAGCGGCCCGGAAAAGCGCAAGGTCCAGACCATGCTGGGCGTCCTGCGTCTCGAGATGGGCGGAAGGCTCGGCCTCAGGGATCCCAAGGTGTTCGCACCGCTCTGGATCGTGGACTTCCCGCTCCTCGAGTGGAACGATGAGGACGGCCGTTTCTACGCCATGCACCATCCTTTCACCGCCCCGAAACCGGAGCACATGGATCTCTTCTATTCCGATAAGAAAGAGGATCTCGAGAGGGTCTGCGCCAACGCCTATGACTTCGTCCTGAACGGTAACGAGCTTGGCGGCGGATCAATCAGAATCCACGACGCTGAGGTCCAGAAGAGGATGTTCGAGGTTCTCGGAATCGGTCCCGAGGAGGCTGAGTATAAGTTCGGCTTCATCATCCACGCCTTCCAGTTCGGCGCTCCGCCTCACGGAGGTCTGGCTTTCGGATTCGACCGCGTCTGCACCCTCTTCGCCGGCAAGGAGTCCATCAGGGACTTCATCGCCTTCCCGAAGAACAACCAGGGCCGCGACGTCATGATCGACTCACCGTCACAGATTGACCAGGCCCAGCTCGATGAGCTCGGCCTGGACATCAGACCAGTGCCTGAGAAGTAGCTAATCTACAGTCAGCGAAACCAATCTGACGAATAAACTCTTCATTATCTGGATCATAACGCGTAATGGAATCCGTCCACGACGTTCCATTCACCCCTCGTGAAGTCCGGGAAACGGACCGGCATCGAATTGTTCTCCAATGAGATGCGGCTCAGTTCCTGGACAGCAGACCATTCGGCGGCGTCATAGACATCCTCGTCCAGAGGAAGTCCGTTACGCAGGCAGTAGATCAGACGGTAATCCATGATGTAGTCCATTCCGCCATGTCCGCCGACAGTCTTGGCTTTCTCCTCGATGGCCTTTGCGAAAGCCGGCCTGTAGGCGGTCAGGAGCGAGTCCATAACCTCCTGGGACACATAGGTGTGGCCGTTGATCCCCTTGACAGATATTCCTTCCTGGGGATATTTGTTCGCGAAGCCCTCGGTTCCGGTGAGCTGGTACATCCTGGTGTAAGGGCGGTAGGCATAGACATTATGCTGCACCTCGATCAGTTTCTTCTTCTCGGTCTGAATCAGGCTGATCGTGTGGTCTCCGTCCTTGCAATAGTCCGCGTCCCTGAACTTCTTCGCGGCCACCTTGCCGTTGTAGGAAGGAGTGTCCATAGCCACGAGATAATCCATCTTGTCACCCCTGTGGATGTTCAGCACCTGGGCGATGGGTCCGAGGCCATGTGTGGGATAGTTGTCTCCCCGGTTCTCCATGTTGTAGTCCAGCCTCCAGGTCTCGCTCCTGTCCCAACCTTCTGAAAGGAAGTGAATATAAGCACCTTCCACGTGATAAACCTCCCCGAACAACCCTTGCTGGGCCATATTCAAAGCTGACATCTCGAAGAAATCGTAGCAGCAATTCTCGAGCATCATGCAGTGGCGACGGGTCCTCTCGCAGGCGTCCACAAGTTTCCAGCAGTCGTCGATGGTCATCATCATCGGAACCTCACAAGCCACGTGATGGCCGTGCTCAAGGGCGTAAAGGGAGATCGGCACATGGACCACCCAGTCGGTCGCGATATAGACCAGGTCGATGTCATTCCTGTCGCAGAGTTCCTTGTATGCCTCGGGGCCGAGATAATTATCGGCTTCGGGCAGCCCGGCCTCTTTCAGGATATTCTGGCAGATGTCCAGACGCTCCTGCTTCAGGTCGCAGAAGGCAACGATCTTCACTCCGTCAATGTGGGTGTAGCGGCTGACGGCGGAAGTTCCCCTGCCACCCACTCCGACAAAGGCTATGCGGACCGTGTCGATCGGGTCGCACTTCAGTCCGAGGGCGCTCACCTGTCCCGGAGCCCGGGGAGGAGTCTTCAGCTCGATCATCCCATTCTTGATGGTGGCCGGCACAGAGGCCGGGACCTTCTTCCCGCAGGAAGACAGTGACAGCAGGCAGACAATCGCCGCCATTAACAAGACACTTAGACGAGTTCTCATAATTATTGATATTTAATAAGTTACACTATAAGTTCTTCACGATCTCCAACAACTTACGATATCCTTCTATCCGTTTCTCGGTGGCGGCCTTGTCGTCTTCCCCGAACTTCGCGTAGTTGTCGTTCAACTCATCCTCCATCTCCTGCAACATGGACTCGAGAGTCACCGTCTTCCCGGCCGGGGCGGGAACCTCCAGGTTGGCCGGATACAGGGTGGCCAGCTCGAACTCTTTGAGTGCTTTGTCGTATTTCTTCTTGTCCAGGAGGGACTGGCCTTTAAGAATATGGGACGCGACATAGATGTTGTGGATCTGTCCGCCGCCCTCCCACAAGTGGAAGTGGCGGGTGTCCATAATCTTTATCGCCTTGTCGTAATTGCCTGTCTCGTTGTATGCCTGGAGCAGTCTCATGACGGCGTCGTCATGCTTCATGACGGTCGGCAAATGGCTCTCCAACCTCTTGAGACGTGTCTTTGCGTCCATCCCCGCCTTCTCGCACAACTTGTCGGACTCGGTGAAAAGCATAGGGTCGGAAGGGTTAGCCTTGATGGCCATGTCGTAATATTCGATAGCCTTGTCGAAGTTCCCTTTCTGCCCCTCTCCGAAACCCACGTTGCGGCAGGCGAGTGAGAATGTCGGGTCGAGGCTGACTGATTTGTGCCACTCCGCGAGTCCCCGTTCTTTCTGGCCCAGATAATAAAGCAGGTTTCCGAAGTAATATGGTATCTTGCTGTTGTCTGGGTACTTCCCTTCCAGGGTCTCGAACATCGCCACCTCTTCCACACGGAGCGGGAAATTGTTGTCAGGACTCAAGGATGAGGCCTTGGCGACATCAGAGGCCTCCCCGGTGAGATAGGCCCTGTAGAGATGTACCAGAGGGTAGTCAGCGAAAGGTGTCCCGACCTTTATGGCCTCGTCGATGACAGCCAGGGCGGCATCTTTGTCACCGACAGTAAGGTAGTTACTTGCCACTTCGAGGAGCTCCTGCACAGCGATTATCCCTTCGCTTCGGCGGTCACGTGTCCCTTTCAGGAAAGACAGGTTCCCGTTCCGGATAAAGCTCCTCTCGAACTCGCTCCAATAGTCGAGCGGGTCGATGCCTTTGACAGCGCTAATCATGTCCAACGCTTCTTGTTTCTTCCCGAGCTTGCGGAGGAGGTAGGCCTTCAATGTGAGCGCCTGCAAGTCATGGGCTCCTGTGAGAAGGGCGTCATCAACCAATTTGAGAGCGTTCTCCAAGTCTCCGGAATTCGTGGACGCCACCGCCAGCTGATAGTAGGCGGGATGCTTGAAAGCGGGGGTGTAAGTAGCCGCCCAGAGGTTCTCCTCGGCCTCCACCTGTCTCCCGGTCATACGGTAGACATATCCCAGATAGTAGTCGGCCTCAGTGTCATAAGCCCTGGTGTAGTCATGATCCAGCCTCTCTTTCGCCCGCAGGAGATGCTCCTCGGCCTTGGCCCACTCGGCCTGGCGGATATAATGCTTGCCGACCTCGGTATTCACCCTCGCGTCTCCCGGATCCCTTCGCAGGGCCTCGTTGTAGAAGTCCATGTAATCCAGGCGGGCGTTGTTGAACTGGTCAACCCTGAGACCGGCCAGGTAAAGCTCCTCGACGGTCTTGTATTCCTCGACAGGTTTCGTCCCGTCAATGACGGACGGGAGGTCCTCCTTCTCAAGTTTGACCGGCCTGTAATCCACGAGGAGGTTGCCCTCGGCGTTGCAGAGGGCGGTGTAAAGATCCGTCTCGTCCACTCCTGCGGGGACGACCGCCTCTTCAAGGAATATCTTTTCCGGATTGATGTCTATCTTCTTGTCAATGAGGAGTTTCTCTCCGGCCGCAAGGATGACCCTTGCCCCTTTGAGGTCGATGGAGACGTTGTATCCCACCAGCCATTTGCCATTCTCTTCTTTCTGGAGATTGACCGCCGCGAACTCGGTGGCGTTCTTTATTCCTTTAATACCCTTGATCGGGAACCAGGTCTGCTTGAATTCTCTGATCTCGCCTGGGGCGAGCCAGCTGTAGTCAGGCTGGTTGTCTGAATATCCTCCCACCATCAGCTCCAGGTAGTGGCCGTCATTATCGGAGAGAATCTTGTTCCAAAGCATTCCTGTCGGGTTGTTGCCCCAAAGGAAGAATTTCTTTCCCGGGACCTGGAACCTGTTGGCGACGTGGACGGTACCAGCGTCCTTGGCGTGGTCATACCCTCCCAGGAAGCCCATCTGGCTGCCCCAAGCGAATATCGAGCGGGACCCCATATTGAAGTTCTTCCACCATGAGAGATCCACATCCGTTTTGGTCGAGCGTCCGGCCGGGCCGTCCGGCCATCTCGTGAAATAGACCTTGCTGTGGTCGGTGCCGAATTGGACATCCGGCGGGAAGATCACCTGGTAGTTCTCGTCGCAATGGACCGAGACATTCGCCCAGTGCAGCATAGACTGGATCATCGGCGTGGGATTGATCACTTTCACGCTTGCCTGCACTCTCGAGCTGTTGGGGAATATCGTTATACCCACCGACCATTTTAGCCGGTGCCTCAGCTCACTCTCGCCGACCCAAACTGTCTTACTCCCGTCCGGGTTATCCTCCGTCGTCCAGTCCACCAGCATATAGCTGCTGGCCCTGTGATGATCGGGAATGTCCCATTCCACTCCGCCAGAAAGCCAGGCTCCGAGCATTCCGATAAGGGCGGGCTTAATGCCCGTCTGGGTATAGAAGAAATGATAATTGTCCGTGAGGTCCTCGGCCTGGAATATCCTTCCACCAATCTCAGGTAACACACCGATACTGATGTAGTCGTTCTTGAGCTTGACGATCTCGTAGGTCTTGTCAACCACCTTGTCGGTGATCACATCGTACAGGGGGTAAGGATAGATGTAGCCTTCCGCACCCTGGTAGACTCGACCGGTGAAAAAGATGGGGTTGACCTCCGGAGCACCTATCTGATGGGTCGGTATGGTCTCTTTCTCCACATCCAGCTTCACTTGCTGGGCAAATGAAGGGGCGGCTGAGATAATCGCCGCCAAAAACATCAAAGCAACAATCTTTTTCATAATGAGTCCATTATGTGTTTTTTCTAATAATCATACCATTCTCCCCAGGTCATAAGGACATAGGGAACCTGGCTTTGGTGAACTTTCTCTTGTTTGAACATGGTCATCCAGTAGGACTCCCGGTGGTCGATCCCGTGGGCGCCGATCTCGTTCTCATGCTGTGAGACGATTAGCTTGGGACTGAAGGCGGCGACATGCTCATCGTAGTCATGGATCCAGCAATCCATCGAGAGCACATCGATCTGGGGAAGGCGCGAATGAATATCCTTCAGCCACTCCAGGTCCTTCTTCTCGTCCATCCACTGGTCTCCGGTGGCGCCGACAACCTTGCCGTTCGGCATGGTCACGATCCAGATGTTGTTATGGACAGCGTCCTGATGGCCCGGAAGGGCGTTTACGGTAATGCTTCCCTTTGGAAGGTCCACATTGAAGGTGTAGAGGTCGTCCTTTCGGATATGGTTGACCTTAGGATCGTCCTTGAATATCTCGTCTGTGGCGTAGATCGGCACTCCGGCCTTGTGACAGAAGTCCCGGGCGCGGGTGTCTAAATGGTCGTTGTGGTTATGGGTGATAAAAAGGATGTCAATATGGCTGATCAGTTTCTCCATGATCTCGTCCGGGATGAGTTTCCCTTCCCGTCCGTTGATGTCGATAGCGACGGTGAGATCCTTCGTCCGGAATATTGTTCCGCTATTATATAATCTGTAGATTCTCAACGACTTCCGACCTTTGAGCGGTTTATCGAGATCTTCCAGGACCCGGTTCATCCTCATGGCGAGATATTCCTGGACCGCAGGGTTGTCTATCGGGGCTGGCTCATGGGTCACGGCGTCCAGCATCAGCATCGCCATCCTGCGCTCGAGATTGATTTCCTTGGAAGGAGGGTTTGCGACCAGAGCCTTGTCGGCCAGGTCCAGCATGTAGTACGCCTGATGCTGGAGATACAGATCCGACTGGTTCCAATATTCCTTGAGATATCTCTGTCCCGGCACCGCATGGCGGCTTGGCGTCTCCTGGGCCGAGACTCCCATGGAAACTATGGCTAAAATGCCGGTAACCAATAAGTTCTTGAATACTTCCATAAGGCTGATTATTTGATTATTAGCCAGGTGTAGCCGTTGGCGGGAATTGTGACTGTGACCTCTGCTTTATATTCTCTGTCAAGCCGTACCTTGCGGGCCTTGCCGCCACGCTCTGAGATCATTGCCTTCTTGGTCAGGCCAGTGTAGTAGAGTGGCAGGCTGATTGTGCGGGTGATGTCCTCGCCTGTGGGATTGTACAGCATGGCGAAGCCTTTTTCCTCAAGGCTCGGATTGACGTGCATAATCCCGTCCCAGTCACGGCCGTCGGGCCTGCGAAGGTGAACAAGATCGCTGCAGAGGATATCCCTATGGGCTTTGTACCAATTGATTACCTCGATAACCGCTTCCTTTGTCCGCTCGGTGTCGTAGAGTCGGAACCCGCGGTAGCAGGACTGTACTCCGGAGCCGTAATTCTGGATCATGTGGGCCTTGTAGGCGTCAAGGTGCTCGTCAAGCGGCTCCAGGGTCGCGGCAGCCCCACCCCCTTGGTATTGGACCAGGGGAGTGAAGGTCCAGCTTGCGGTGGGAACCTTTTTCCATGTGCCGTCGTAGATGTTCTGACGCCCGAGGATTATCTGTCTCGCCCTGGGCAACGACCAGTTGACCTCACGGTAGCCGATGAAGCCTTTGGTGGAGCCGATCAGTAGGGTGCCGTCGTCCGGGACGTTCGTGTATATGTCCTTGGCTCTCATCCACTTGTAGAGGTCCTCAAGCATCTTCCTTTGCTTCCACTGGGAGTCTTCGAGGCCCTTGTGGAAGGCGTGCTTGGTGGAGGCGCATGGGTCTCCGGAATATGATCCGTCATGCTCGAAGAAGTCCATTCCGGTCCTCTCGAAGAACGATTTGATCTTACGGAAATATTCATGGCCCCATTCGCTGGAGAGGCAAGGTGAACTGCCGAAGGTCATTCCGCCTCGCTTCCCGGTCTCGGGGTTGATGATGTCCACGTCGTCGCTGATCCAGCGGCTGGCCAGCAGGGAATACCCGCCGATCTCGAGTCCTTTGGAGTGGGCGTAGTCGACATATTCTTTGTATTTGGCTATGTTTTCCTCGCTCTCGTCCTCCATGTTGAGGCCGGAGCCGAAGCTCAGGATCACCATTTCGTAGCCGGTCTCGGCGCATTGGTCAATGGCGATTTTCAGCTCTTCGGGCTTGGTCGTTGTGCAGTGGAGGAATATCGGGTTTTCAGTGGTCCAGGGGGCAAGGGTCGTGCGGAAACGCTTGAGGGCCAAGCCTTTCCGTTCTCTGTCTTCGCTATCGTAAGGCATTATCCAGTTGCGGTAGCTCTCGAAGGAGCCGCCGGGCTCGATGGTCTCGTCGGGGCCGTAGGGCAACCTTGAGACGAGTAGGCAGGGGGTTTGGAGGCCGTAGTTGACCTGGGTCGTGTAGCGGGGATCCGTTTCCCAAAACGTGGTGCCGCAGGAGACCTGGGCGAAGTCGCTCTCGACATGGATTTTCCTTTCATCCGGGGAGGCGGGAACATGATCGACAATGGTCTCATATTCAACGATTGCCAGCTCTTCCAAGGTGAATTTGTCCAGATTGACCGGGGCCCCGCTCTCGTTGAAAACGTCCAGCCATTTTCCGATTATCGGCGCTCCGTCATAAATCTCATAATGCAACTCGACCTTGACTCCTTTCACTTCTTCAGGGCCTTCAAGGGTGAATATCAGTTCTTTGCCTTTCGGATCCCAGTCCTTGATGAGGGCCCAACGTTTGCGGTTCCATTCCATCCTCTTTTTGAGGTCTTCGGTTCGGAAGCCGGTGACTTTAAATGAGTTAGGGATTTCTTTGAAGTTATCAAGCCACTCTGGTTTGACGTAGGCATATTCCTCTATGCCGTCGAGACCTCCGAGGGAATAGTCCTTCCCGTTGATTGTCACTGTTCCTTCGGGGCAGGCGGTGCGGACCATTGACTCGCCGGTTATGTTATTATAGATGTTCGTGGTGGCGAGGTTGGGGGTTATCCTGAACACTCTGCTGACCAGGCCGTTGGTCAGGATGACGTCCTTGCCGTCTGGAGACTGCTCAACCTTAGAGACAAAAGAACTCCCGTCAATCAGCCAGTCCTTAGACGGCTTGTTGGATTCTAATGCTTGACAACTTGATAATAATATCGCCAGAGCCGCTATTACGATCAGTATTCTTCGTTCCATGTTCAAATATAGTCATTTTCCGCTTTGGATTTAGTATTTTTGTATTCAACAAATGGCATATTATGGGTACTTACGGGCACGATTTGGATTATCTGGCTGAAAAGAATGTCGGTTTTGTGGAGCTTGTCTCGTCTGATGGGCAGGCAAGGGTCCTGCTGGTCCCTGCTTTTCAGGGGAGAGTGATGACTTCCACCGCTGGAGGCCTCAAAGGAGCAAGCTACGGTTGGATCAATTATAAGGCTATAGCTGATGGTTTCGCCAACCCTCAGTTCAACCCTTTCGGAGGCGAGGAGCGCTTCTGGGTAGGTCCGGAGGGCGGTCCCTTCTCGTGGTATTTCAAACCGGGAGTTGAGCAGGTCTACGCCAACTGGGACGTGCCGGCATTCATCGACTCGGAGCCATTTGAGGTCGAGTCATCGTCGGAGTCAGAGGCCGTGTTCACCAAGGAAGCCGTATTGACCAACGCATCAGGGGTTGAGTTCAACATCGTAGTCCGTAGAGTGGTGAAGCTTCTGGAACCCTCTGAGGCTGAGAAGGTTCTGGGAGTAGAACTACCTGCTGGAGTCCGTCCGGTGGCTTATAGCACAGCCAACACCATCAAGAATCTGGGCACCAGTTCCTGGACCAAAGAGACCGGCATGCCTTCGGTCTGGCTGCTCGGGATGTATCCTCCGACCCCTTCGACGGTAGTGTTTATTCCTTATAATCAGGAGTTTCAGGGCAAGGTGGTAAACGATGATTATTTCGGGAAGGTTCCGGCTGACAGGCTCGTGGTGAAGGATGGCTTCGTGTATTCCCGGATTGACGGAAAGTACCGCGCGAAGATCGGTCTCCCTGCCGGGAGCGCCAAGGACCTCTGCGGCAGTTTCGACCCTAAGGCCGGCGTTTTGAATATTCTTAAATACACTGTTCCTCAAGGAGTTAATGACTATGTCAACTCCCAATGGGGCCATCAAGAAGACCACTTCGGAGGCGACGTGATCAACTCCTACAATGACGGCCCGACGGAGACGGGAGTCGTGATGGGACCCTTCTATGAGATCGAGACCTCCTCTCCAGGCGCCTCCCTCGCCCCCGGAGAGAGCTTAACCCACACCCAGTTCACTTTCCACCTCGAAGGGGACATTGATTCTCTGGCGCCTGTGGCCAAGGAGGTCTTTGGCGCTGATCTTGGTGTAGTCCGAACAATTTTTAATCAATAATACTAGAATACCTTTAGTACCATGAAGCACTTTTTAGCTTTTATCCTTGCGGTGGCAATCGCTTTGCCCGCCTGCGCGGACGGCAGGATCATTCCCGCCTCCCAGCTCCCCAAGGCCTCCCAGGCCTTTATCGCCGAGCATTTTCCTGACATTAAGATCCTTCAGGCCGAGAAGGAGGAAGGGGAATACGAAGTCTATCTCAGCGGCTCCATCACACTTGAGTTCGACCGTTCCGGAGAGTGGAAGAAGGTTGACTGCGAGCGCTCTCAGGACGGTGTCCCCGCCGCAATCATACCTGTAAAGATCTCCGAATTCGTCACTTCCGAGTATCCTGATGGGATCATAACTTCAATCTCCAGGGACCGCAGGAAGTTCGAAGTTGAGGTTGACGACCATATCGACCTCGAGTTCGACCTCAAAGGCAACTTCCTCCGCTACGACGACTAGTCCGATCTATTGATTCGGCATTTCCTGACCGATACATTTTGCAAAATCATTTTTATTTGTATCTTTGTAGAAGGAACCGGATCTTTAGTAGAGTAGCGCCGTTATCGGGTCTAGCAAACTATTGATCCGGTTTTTCCTTATGTATTATGCGCCCCTCTAAATCTATTAAGAGTTTTTCCTTGCTGATTATTGCATAAGGTTTATAGTGGTGGTTAGACTTCATCTTTCTGAGACATAGGATGAAGTCTTTTTTATCTCTTTTATGAAAATACACGAAGCAGGCCGCTTCTGGATGTTTTCCAGAAACGGTCTCTGTCCAACCTAGGTATGTGGAAGTCTTGATGAAACCAGGAATATCTTGAGCCAATTGATTCTTCCTTTCATTGAACTCCGCATCGGGAATGTTTTTGAATGTGATTGTCTTGATGTCACCCTTTGTGATTTCTAGTATTCCTTCTATTATATTGGAGAAATGAATAGTAATAGGGTGCCCTTTTAATGTATTTCCATAGTTTAACAATTCTTTATGAGAATTGATCCATTCATTATCCATCGCCTCATTCTTAATTAGTTGGATCTTCATAATAACAAATATGCGATACAGGAGCGACCTCCTATATCGCGGTGTGGGCTCGTGGCGCCACGGTAATCAGTATTGTTCAACAAAGATAGTCATCTTCTATGAAAAACCTCGTGCGAAATGTCGATACATTTTGCAAAATCATTTTTATTTGTATCTTTGCAGTCCCGACTTGATTGAACGGTTTGACAAAACCTTTCGGCCGAGACCACTGGAAGGGTGGGTGAGTGGCTGAAACCAACAGTTTGCTAAACTGTCGTACGGGTAACCGTACCACGAGTTCGAATCTCG
>JAILLE010000021.1 GCA_024693285.1 Bacteroidales bacterium | reverse complement strand
TTTATTTGTTTTACAAAAAGCTGTTATCCCTGGCGCATCTTGAACTTGGGGTTCTTCTTGCAGATGACATAGAGACGGCCTTTGCGTCTGACGATCTTGCAATCATCGCTGCGCTTCTTGATGGATGTTTTGACTTTCATATCGTGTGTTATTTTTATTTGTACCTGAAAGATATTCTTCCCTTAGTCAAATCATAAGGTGATATTTCAACCCGCACCTTATCCCCGAGGAGGATGTGGATGAAATTCATTCTCATCTTCCCAGAGATGTTGCAAAGAAGGACGTGACCATTCTCGAGCTCGACCTTGAACATCGCGTTGGGAAGAGTCTCGATAACTTTTCCGTCTTGTTCTATAGCTACTTGTTTGGACATTGAAAAAACACTTTAAAATTTCACTTGCCAGTACTTTCTATATATTCAAAGGTTGACAGTTGCTCGGCTTTCCCGTGACGGACAACAACCGTAAGCTCGTAATGAGCTGATTTCTTGTGGTCGGAAGTGTGGACAGCCCAGCCGTTCCTGGCCAGGTAGACACCCCTGCCGCCCATATTGACCATCGGCTCAATACAAATCACCAGACCCTCGGGAAGCCTCGGCCCGTGACCCTGACGTCCGAAATTCGGGACGCCGGGAGCCTCGTGCATCTTCTTTCCCAGCCCATGGCCTTCAAGCTCACGGACCACAGAGAAGCCGAATGACTCTACATACGATTGCACCGCGTGTCCTATGTCACCGGTCCTAGCCCCCGCCACCGCGGCCTCAATTCCCTTATAGAGAGAAGCTTTGGTGACATCAAGAAGCTTCCTGGTGGCGGCATCCACCTCCCCTACCGGGAAGGTGTACGCCGAATCACCATTGTAGCCCTTGTACAGCGTTCCGATGTCAGCGCTGACGATGTCTCCTTCCTTGAGGACATAATCCGACGGGAATCCGTGGACGACAACGTCGTTGACAGACATGCAGGTGGCTGCGGGGAAGCCCTCGAAACCAAGGAAACTAGGAATAGCGCCATTGTCGCGAATGAAAGTCTCGGCCACCTCATTCAACCTCGCGGTTGTCACACCAGGGGCGACCCATTTGCCGACTTCCGCCAACGTCTTCGAGACGATTATGGCATTCTCGCGCAAAAGCTCTATTTCTTCTTCTGTCTTGGGCTTGACCATCGTTCCTTAAAAATATCGGTTAATTACATACCGGAACGTCCGGAGAGACGACCGGTCTTCATCAGACCGTCATAATGACGCATCAGGAGGTAGCTCTCAACCTGCTGGAGAGTGTCGAGGACGACACCAACAAGAATCAGGAGGGAGGTTCCACCATAGAAACCTGCGAATGAGTCGTTGACACCCGCTATCCTGGCGAAAGCCGGGAGGATAGCGATAATGGCGAGGAATATTGATCCAGGGAGGGTAACCTTGGACATGATGTCATCAAGGTAGTTGACAGTAGCCTTTCCAGGCTTGACTCCGGGGATGAATCCGCCATTCTTCTTCATATCCTCAGCCATCATGGTCGGGTTGACGGTGACGGCGGTATAGAAGTAAGTGAATATCACGACGAGAAGACCGAATATGAGGTTGTACCAGAATCCGGTGTAGTTGCTCAAGCTGGCGGCGATACCTCTGGTCGCGTCAAAACGCGAGAACAGCAGAGGGAAAAGCATCAGAGCCTGGGCAAAGATGATAGGCATAACACCTGCCGCGTTGATCTTCAGGGGGATGTACTGGCGGACACCGCCGTACTGCCTGTTGCCGATAACCCTCTTGGCGTACTGCACAGGAACCTTCCTGACAGCCTGTACGAGGGCGATAGTGGCGACGATCACGAGGAACCAGATGATAAGCTCCACGATGAGGGCGATAGGGCCTCCACCAGCAGTGGTAGTGAGCTTGGTACCGACCTCAGCCACAAGGGCGTAAGGCAGACGAGCCACGATACCGATCATGATGAGGAGGGAAATACCGTTACCGATACCTCTGTCAGTGATCCTCTCACCAAGCCACATGACAAACAACGAGCCGGACATCAGGATGATGGTCGCGACAAGGTTGTAGGCGAACCTGCTCCATCCGAGCTGAGTCTCCGCGATGAAAGCGGCGCCGGGGATCTGGCTGTGGATCGAAGCGATGTAAGCCGGTCCCTGGATGCAGAGGATGAGAACAGTGAGATACCTGGTGATCTGGTTCATCTTCCTACGGCCGCTCTCCCCTTCCATCTGGAGTTTCCTGAAGTAAGGGACGAACATGCCGAGGAGCTGGATAACGATGGACGCGGAGATGTACGGCATAACACCCAGCGCGAAGACTGAGGCGTTACCGAAGGCACCTCCGGAGAACATGTTCAACAGACCGACGAGGCCCTGCTGGCTCGTGCTCTGCAGCTTTGCCAACATGGTGGTGTCGATACCCGGCAACACGATGAAGCAACCCAACCTATAGATAAGGATGAGAAGGAAGGTGTAGCCGAGCCTCGTGCGAAGCTCCTCGATCTTGAAGATGTTCTTTATTGTTTCAATAAACTTCTTCATCTTCCAGTCAGATTACTTTCCGATAACGATAGCTTTTCCGCCAACGGCCTCAATCTTTGACTTGGCTGACTCGGAGAACGCGTCAGCGGTCACGGTGAGAGCAGCGGTGATTTCGCCATTACCGAGAACCTTCACAAGCTCCTTGGCGTCCGCCAGTCCGGCGAACTTGATCTCATCAAGACCGATCTCAGCCTTGCCGAGAGTCTCAGAGAGAGCCTGGAGAGCGGAGACGTTGACCGCCTTGTACTCGATTCTGGTGGGGTTCTTGAATCCGAACTTGGGGAGGCGTCTCTGGAGAGGCATCTGGCCACCCTCGAAGCCGACCTTGTGCTCGTATCCGGCGCGGGCCTGGGCACCCTTGGTTCCACGGGTGGCTGTACCGCCCTTACCTGAACCTTCGCCACGGCCTATACGCTTTCTGCTATGAGTCGCACCCTTAGCGGGTTTCATTTCTGATAATTTCATCTCCTTTCCTCCTTAATTCAGTTCTTCAACAACGACAAGGTGACGGATCTTGGCGAGCTGGCCTTCTGTCACCGGATTCTTCTCGACCTCGACAGTGTGGCCGATCCTGCGGATACCGAGGGAACGGAGGTTATCCTTCTGCCTCTGGGTGCATCCGTTCTTGCTCTTGACCTGTGTAATCTTAAGTTTTGCCATAACAATCGCCTCCTATCCGTTAAATACTTTATTCATGGGAATACCACGGAGACCGGCGACGGTGTAAGCGTCCCTCATCTCGGTGAGAGCGGTGACAGTAGCCTTCACGAGGTTGTGGGGGTTCGATGAACCCTTGCTCTTCGCGAGGACGTTCTGGATGCCAGCTGACTCGAAAACGGCACGCATAGCACCACCAGCCTTAACACCGGTACCAGGAGCGGCGGGCTTCATGAAAACCTCAGCGCCACCATACCTGGAGACCTGCTCGTGAGGGATAGTCGTGTTGATGACAGGAATCCTGACAAGGTTCTTCTTGGCATCCTCGACACCCTTAGCGATGGCGGCGGTTACCTCATTGGCTTTTCCAAGACCATAACCAACAACGCCGTTCTCGTCACCCACTACCACGATAGCGGCGAAGCGGAAGTGACGACCACCCTTAGTGACCTTCGTCACTCTCTGGATGGCGACCAACCTGTCCTTAAGTTCAAGATCAGAGGTCTTTACTCTTTTAACATTTGTATTTGCCATAGTCTTCTTCAATTAGAAAATAAGTCCACCTTCACGGGCACCATCGGCCAAACTCTTGACCCTGCCGTGATAGAGATATCCTCCGCGGTCGAAAGAGACCTTCTCGATCCCCTTCTCCTTGGCGCGCTCGGCGACAGCCTTTCCGACGATAGCGGCGGCCTCGATGCCGGTCTTGCCCTTGCACTCAGCGGCGAGGGTCTTGTCGTTAGAAGCGGCGGCCACGAGGGTCACACCCTTCTCGTCATCGATGACCTGGGCATAGATCTGCTTGTTGCTTCTGAAGACAACCAGCCTAGGCCTCTCAGCGGTTCCATTGACATGCTTGCGGATGCGGTAATGGATCCTTCTTCTTCTTTCAATTTTATTCAATGCCATAACTGTGTCCTCCTAATTATTTAGCGGCAGCAGTCTTACCAGCCTTGCGGCGGAGCTGTTCACCAACGAACTTGATACCCTTACCCTTATAAGGCTCAGGCTTACGGAGAGAGCGGATCTTAGCTGCGACCTGGCCGAGGAGCTGCTTGTCGTTGCTCCTGAGGATCAGGACAGGATTCTCACCCTTCTTGACAGCGGGAACCTCAGCGGTAATCTCGGGGGCGAGCATGAAGTGAATCTCATGGGAGTAACCGAGTGAGAAGGTCAGGAGCTGTCCCTGAGCCGCTACGCGGTAACCGACGCCGACAAGTTCCTGCTTCGTCTCGAAGCCCTTGGACACGCCTTCCACCATGTTATGTACGAGAGCGCGGTAAAGACCGTGCATTGAGCGGTGCCTCGGCTGATCCGTAGGGCGCTCGAACTTGATTTGATTGTCCTCAACGGTGACCTTGATGTCGGGATCGACTTTCTGGCTCAGCTCACCGAGGGGGCCTTTAACCTTCAAAACGTTGCCAGGGAGAACCTCAACGCTCACCTTGTCCGGAAGGCTTACAGGCAATTTACCAATTCTTGACATTATTCTTTTCCTTTAATATTAATAAACATAGCAGACGACCTCACCGCCGACATTCAGAGTCTTGGCCTCTTTGTCAGTGATGATTCCCTTAGATGTCGAAAGCACGGCGATACCAAGCCCATTGAGGACCCTGGGTAGATTCTCCACGTCAGCGTAGACACGCAGACCGGGGGTGGAAACACGCTGGATCTTCTTGATAGCGGCCATCTTGGTCTGAGGATGGTACTTGAGAGCGATTTTGATTGTGTTGTACGGGGTACCCTCAACCACCTTGTAGCTGAGGATGTAGCCCTTCTCGCACAGGATCTCGGTGATGGCGACCTTCATCTTCGATGAGGGGATCTCCACGACCTTCTTCCCCGCCAGATAGGCGTTGCGGATCCTGGTAAGATAATCTGCAATTGGATCAGTCATTTCTTTTTTTGTTTTTTAGATCGACGTCCCTATGGGAGCGCCCGATATCCGATTGTTAATATAATAAAGTAGTAATAGTCTACCAGCTTGCCTTCTTCACACCCGGGATGAGGCCGTTGCTGGCCATCTCACGGAACTGGATCCTGCTGAGACCGAACTTCCTCATGTAGCCTTTCGGACGGCCGGTGAGGGAGCAACGGTTGTGCAGACGGACGGGAGAGGAATTCTTGGGGAGCTTGTCGAGAGCTGCCCAGTCTCCGGCTTCCTTGAGCGCCTGCCTCTTCTCGGCATACTTGGCGACCAGCTTCGCGCGCTTAACTTCGCGGGCTTTCATTGATTCCTTTGCCATATTCCTTAGTTGTTATGTTTTTTGAAAGGCAGACCGAAAGCGGCGAGAAGGGCGTGTGCCTCTTCGTCCGTCTTGGCCGTGGTAACGAAAGTAATCTCCATTCCGTGGATCCTCGGGTTCTTGTCGATGTCAACCTCGGGGAAGATGATCTGCTCCTTCAGGCCAAGGGTGTAGTTACCCTTTCCATCCATCTTCTCGGCGATACCGTTGAAGTCACGGATACGAGGGAGGGAAATGCGGACGAGTCTCTCGAGGAACTCGTACATCTTGACGTTGCGAAGGGTGACCTTGACTCCGATGGGCATGCCCTTACGGAGACGGAAGTTGGAAACGTCCTTCCTTGAATAAGTGAGGATGGCCTTCTGGCCGACGATCTTGGCGAGCTCGTCAGCTGCCTCCTCGACAAGCTTCTTGTCGGAAGTAGCGTCACCGATACCCTCATTGATCGTGATCTTCACGAGCTTGGGGACCTGCATGACAGTCGTGTAGGAGAACTGCTTCATAAGCTTCTCCACGATTTCTTCTTTATAGACCTTCTTGAGGGAAGGTACATAATCCTTCGGAAGTGCCTGGACTTCTACGGGTTTTGCTGATTTCTTTGCCATGATTACTTGATCTCCTCTCCTGATTTCTTAGCATAGCGGATCTTCTTGCCGTCCTCGAACTTGTAACCAACCCTGGTAGGCTTGTTGGTTGAAGGGTCGATGAGCTGGACGTTGGAAATGTGGATTCCCGCCTCCTGCTTGATGATACCACCCTGCGGATGGGTTGCATTGGGCTTGGTGTGCTTGCTGATGACGTTCACGCCTTCGACGATAACGCGATCCTTGGCAGGAATGACGGTCAGGACCTTACCGGTCTTGCCCTTGTCATTGCCGGCGTTGACATACACTGTGTCACCTTTCTTTATATGTAGCTTCTTCATGATTCTCTGTTTTTAAAGGACCTCGGGTGCCAGTGAAACAATCTTCATGTAATTCTCGCGCAGCTCCCTGGCCACGGGTCCGAAGATACGGGTTCCGCGGAGTTCGCCGGCGTTGTTCAGGAGAACGCATGCATTGTCGTCAAAACGGATGTAAGATCCGTCCTGCCTGCGGATTTCTTTCTTGGTGCGGACGACGACAGCCTTGGAGATGGTGCCCTTCTTGGCGTCACCGCTGGGAATGGCACTCTTTATAGCGACAACGATCTGGTCGCCTACGGTTGCATACCTGTGATGGGTACCTCCAAGCACACGGATGCAAAGGACTTCCTTAGCTCCGCTGTTGTCGGCAACCTGTAAACGTGTTTCCTGCTGTATCATAACTACTTAACTTTTTCAACGATTTCAACTAATCTCCACCTCTTGGTCTTGCTAAGAGGGCGGGTTTCCATGATGCGCACGGTATCTCCCTCGCTGCACTCGTTCTTATCGTCCTGGGCGACGAACTTGGTCGTCTGGTTGATGAACTTACCGTAGAGGGGGTGCATCTTCTTGGTCTCGACTGCAACCACGATGGTCTTGTCCATCTTGTTGCTGACCACTACGCCGATTCTTTCCTTACGAAGATTTCTTTCCATAATTATTTCTGATCTTTTTCTTTTTCAGCGAGGATAGTGATCATGCGAGCTATATCCTTCCTGATTTTCTTGAATTCCGATGTGTTCTCCAATGGAGAGATGGCGTGGTTAAGCCTCATGTTGTCAAGCCTGTTCCTTTCAACCTGGATGCGGTCCTGCAGGTCGGCAATAGACATTTCGCGTACTTCAGATGTTTTCATTTCTTATCTGCTCCATTAAATTATTCAACATAATCCCTGCGGACAATGAACTTGGTCGCGATGGGAAGCTTGTGGGAAGCGAGACGCATTGCCTCCTTCGCGGTAGCGAGGGAAACACCGTCTGCCTCAAAGAGGATACGACCGGGAGTGACGGGGGCGACGAAGCCCTGAGGATCACCCTTACCCTTACCCATACGGGTGTCAAGAGGTTTCTTGGTGAAAGGCTTGACCGGGAATATCCTGATCCAAATCTGTCCTTCACGGTTCATGCGACGTGAGATAGCCTGACGGGCAGACTCGATCTGCTGGGCAGTGATCCAGCAGTTTTCGAGGGTCTTAAGACCGAAAGAACCGAACGCGAGCTGGTTTCCCCTCTGGGCATTTCCCTTCATCACGTTCTTCTGTTCCCTTCTGTACTTGGTTTTCTTTGGTTGTAACATTGCTGTATTACTTTAAATAAATATCCAAACTTTCCAAATCGTTGATTATTAGCGACTTAACCTAATAACCCCTAAATTTTGGGACTGCAAAGTTAGTAAAAAAAAGTGGATTTCAAACATTATTTAAAAAATAATTCAACATTTTCGACCACGGAATTTGAAAGCGAATGCCATTATTTTCAGCAATTTACGACTATAGACAGAATTTTTTAGCTTCCGGTTTCGACATCGCTCTTGAGAGTTTATCTTTCAGGCACGAATTTTTCAGCAAATTCGTACATTTGCGCCGCAGATTGACAGAAATGACGGACAGAACGAAATATCCTTTCTGGGCAGTTCTCCTGATCGGACTCCTGATAACGACCCTTTCGGCCGCCCAGGAACCTGATGGACCCATGCCCCAGGT
This sequence comes from Bacteroidales bacterium, assembly GCA_024693285.1. Classification (GTDB taxonomy): domain Bacteria; phylum Bacteroidota; class Bacteroidia; order Bacteroidales; family UBA932; genus Cryptobacteroides. The sequence goes on along the minus strand of JAILLE010000021.1, from coordinate 3,461 downwards.
CGGCGCCCGCAGCAAATCCGCCTACATGGGCTACCGGGTTGAGAAGGGAGACACAGTCTATTACGACAGCATCAATCCGATCTGGATCTTCCCCCGTGGGCGCCAGGGAAAGAGTGATCTCAAGAAATACTACCGCCTGGTTTATAACTTCAACAAGGTCTATCCCTACGCCATGCTGGCAAAGGACCTGACCCTCCAGGTGGATGATCACATCGCGGGAAACGCCTTGAGACGCAGGCAGAAGGAGAAATACATCAACCAGATGCAGAAGGAGCTCTTCAACATCTACGAAGAACCTCTCAAGAAGATGAGCATCTCCCAGGGGCGTCTCCTGATCAAACTCATTGACAGGGAGATCGGCCGCTCTTCCTATAAAATAATAAAGGACTACAAAAGCGGAATAACAGCCGGTTTCTGGCAGGGAATAGCAAAGATCTTCGGCAATGACCTGAAGAGCCGGTACGACCCCAAGGGGGACGACATGATGACTGAATACCTGGTGGAGAAATGGAAGAGAGGAGAATTCGACTCCCTCTATTACTCAATATTCTGGGAGATGCCGAAGCACCCGGAAATCGCGTCAAAGACCATAAAGTTCGTCGACTGAGGTTGCATCCAGTCTTTAAGGACGAACAGTCTCGAACCCGTAGGCAGGGTCAGATCGACTGCTGCATGGAAATGACCGAAAATGAAAAAGTCAACGTGCTTCTTGGTTGAGAAGTCCAGGGCGAACTTGTAGAGAGGCTCATCCTCACCCTTGAACACATATTCCTCATTCCTGGCAACCCTGCTTTTCTTGGACCAGCCTTTGCCGATCCTGAAGGCAATCGTAGGATGCAGGAGAGAACTGAACAGCCACTGGCATACCTTGTTGCGGAACGACCATCTCATTACCTTATACCAGAAATGACCGGGGCCGAGTCCGTCCCCATGTCCGAGACAGAAGACCTTACCGCCGATTTCCAAGGTGTAAGGCTGCTGGAGGATCTCAATCCCCATGTCCTCGAAGTAATGGAAGCACCAGATATCGTGGTTGCCCTGGAAGAAATAGACCTTCACTCCGGAGTCCATAAGGTCCATCAACGCCGAAAAGACCTTGACATATCCCTTTGGAACCACATCCCTGTACTCGTACCAGAAGTCCCAGATGTCGCCAAGCATGTAGAGTGCGAGGGCGGTGTCTTTCGGGACAGACTCAAGGAAGGAAACGAATCTGGCCTCCCTGTCGGAAGGATCGTTCACATCCAGACCGAGGTGGACGTCGGATACAAAGTAAACCAGGTTCCTTTCAGGCATCTTATGCAATAATGAATATGAGAACTGCCACTACGGCGCAATAAAGGGCGAACCATCCTAGCTTGGCCTTGCGGACGAGGGCCACCATCGCCTTGCATGCGAAAAGACCGGCAAGGAAGGCTGACACGAAACCGACGGCAAGGCAGAGGGGACCTAAACCACCGCCAAGTGAGGCTTCTCCGGAGACGGCTTTCATTATGTCGAGAAACTGCTCTCCAAGAATAGGTACCAAAACCATCAGGAAGGAGAACTGAGCCATAACCGAGCGCTTTACGCCACAGAGAAGACCCGTAGCGATGGTGGTGCCGGAGCGGGAAAGGCCGGGGGCGACAGCCAGGGCCTGGCCAATTCCGACCACGAAAGCCTGCCAGAAATTAATACCGTTCCTTGCCCCTTCGGCTGGTTCGACTGGTTCGACAGGCTCACCAACCGAGACAGAGTCACCAACCGCATGGGCGGGAGCTACGGAAATCCGTCTCCTTACAGAACCATTGCCGAATATATCCGAAAGGAACAAAAGGACCGCGGTTATGATCAGGCAGACAGCGACGGTTGTAAGTGAATCACCGAACAATGCCTCGACCTTGTCCTTGAACAGGAAGCCGACAAGTGCCACGGGTATCATGGAAACGATGAGCTTGAAGATGTAGTCTGTCTCGTCGTTGTACTTGAATTTGAACAATCCCGCGAGAAGCTTGCAGATCGGCTTCCAGAAAACGATAATGGTACTGAGGACCGTGGCAAGGTGGACCGTAACTGTAAAATCAAGGAATCCTTCGGAATCAACCCCCAGCAGTTCCCTCACAATCATCAGATGACCGCTGGAGCTGACGGGAAGGAACTCGGTCAAGCCCTGAACCAGGCCAAGAAGAAGTGCTTGCAACCAGTTCATGTCACTTTTTCTTCATGATTGCGGCTATCATTATGACCACACCGCAGATGATTACGACCGGAGCAGCAACAAGCCTCCTGAAATCAAACATGGACCAGTTGAAGACATTAGGGTCCTTCACTCCCCCGCCCATCATGAGGATAAAGCCGGCAACCATGACCACCAGTCCCATCAGGAGAATCCAGAGTCCCTTCCGGGTGATGGCCATCTTTGTGTTTTCTGACATATTCGTTAGTTATTCTTGATTCGACTAATAATAAAGCTCGTCATTGGAAAGGGAGACCAGCTTCCCTACGACAAAATATGTGCTCACAAGGCAGATAAGGATTCCCGAAAGGATCACGATCCCTATCACAACGAGAAGCAGGTCCATGCTGAACACCTCGAAGAGCTGGACGAATTCCTTCCGCACGAAGAACAAGATACCCAGAAGGATCAGAGTCGCAAGCAAAGCCGAAATCAATCCCTGGAAAACCGCCTGCCCAAGGAACGGACCCCTGATGAATGACTTGGTGGCACCCACGAGCTTCATGGTGTGGATTGTGAACCGCTTTGAGAAGACATTCAACCGGACCGTGTTATTGATCAGCACGAAGGAAATGAAAAGCAGAAGGAGGACGAAAATCCCCAGAATCAGCGAGATCTTGCCGAGGTTGGTGTTAAGCTTGTCGATGAGAGACTGCTGGTACACCACTTCGTCCACGAGTGGTGAAGAAGATATTACCTTCTTGACCATCTCAAGACTGTCGGCACTGACATAATCTGCTCTTAGGGTGACATCGACGGACACCGGAATCGGGGCGGTCTCGAAGACGTTAAGGAAATCCTCGCCGAGCATGTCTTTCATGTCACGCGTACCTTCCTCCTTGGAAATAAACCTCGTGCCCTTGATAAAAGGCATGGCGTCAAGAGTGGTGGCATAGTCCATTGCCTGGTCCTCAGTCACATCCTGTCCCATCAGTACAGAGATCTGTACATTCTCCTTGAAGTAGTCGGAGACGCTCTTTGCATTGATCAGCAGAAGGCTTGCAACACCGACCAGCAGAAGCACCAGTGAAATGCTTATCACGCTTGACAGCCAGGCCCCCGCGAGCCTTCTCCTGATCAGTTTATTCTCTCCTGAAGACATAATTGCACAGTTCTCCAAATTGGATTCAAATATAGTGAATTATCAAAATATGAAAAAAAATTCTTACCTTTGTAAGACAAGATTGTTATTATGGGAAATCCCGTCAACAGAGTTCTATTCGTCAATTCGGAGATAATGCCTTTC
>JAILLE010000048.1 GCA_024693285.1 Bacteroidales bacterium | reverse complement strand
GCTGTGAAGACAAAAAAACTGAGGAGGAATAATCATGGACGCTAAATTGAAAGAAACAATTCTGAATCCGATTTTCAAGGGCAACCCTATCACCGTCCTTGTCCTCGGTATCTGCTCCTCGCTGGCAGTCACTGTCACCCTGAAAGGAGCTCTTGTCATGGCCCTTTCGGTCATCGTTGTTTGCGGCATCTCCAGCTTGATTCTCTCACTGCTTAGGAACACGATCCCCAGCCGTGTGCGTATCATCGTCCAGTTGGTGGTCGTCGCGATGATGGTTATCCTCGTGGACCAGGTATTGAAGTCCTTCGAGGCCACCTACGCCATTGACAAACAGCTGTCTGTCTACATCGGACTCATCATCACGAATTGTATCGTGATGGGACGTATCGAGGCTTTCGCCCTCGGCAACAAGCCCTGGCCGTCATTCCTCGACGGAGTCGCCAACGGCGCCGGCTACGGCATGATCCTCCTGATTGTCGCCTTCTTCCGCGAGCTTCTCGGAAGCGGCACTCTCTTCGGAGTCGACGTGCTGAACTGGCTCGGTTATGTACCTAACAACCTGGTGATCCTTCCTCCTTTCGCGCTCATCCTTCTGGGATGCATCGTGTGGGTTCAGAGGAGCATCCAGAAAGACTTGCAGGAGAAATAGTTAAACATCAAGGTTATGGAATTCATCAGTTTATTCGTAAAGTCAATCTTCGTTGACAACATGATCTTCGCATACTTCCTGGGTATGTGCTCATACCTGGCTGTATCGAAGAATGTGAAGACTGCCGCTGGCCTTGGTGTCGCTGTCATCTTCGTCCTTCTCGTGACTCTTCCTATCAACTACCTTCTCAACAAATATGTCCTCGCGCCTGACGCCCTGATCAAAGGTGTTGACCTGAGCTTCCTCAGCTTCATCATCTTCATCGCCGTCATCGCCGCCATCGTGCAAATTGTCGAGATGGTCGTCGAGAAGTTCAGCCCGTCTCTCTACTCCGCTCTCGGAATATTCCTCCCGCTGATCGCTGTCAACTGCGCGATCCTCGGAGGCTCGCTGTTCATGCAGCAGAAAGATTTCGCGAACGTCGGTGAGTCGGCCGTCTACGCTCTCGGCTCCGGAATCGGCTGGTTCCTCGCTATAGTCTCCCTCGCGGCTATCCGTGAGAAGATGGCCTACAGCAAGGTTCCCGCCCCTCTCAAGGGTCTTGGAATCACCTTCATCACCGTTGGCCTCATGGCTATCGCGATGATGACATTCATGGGTATATCACTTTAAAAAGGAGGTTCAGCTATGTTCAACACAATAATCGGAGCTATCGCGACAATAGTTGTCGTCACGCTCATACTCGTGGCTCTCCTCCTTGTCATCAAGGCAAAGCTCACCCCCTCAGGTTCTGTCGCCATCAACATCAACGACGGCAAGAAGACCATGGAGGTCCCCCTTGGTGGCGACCTGATGCACACCCTCTCCGACCAGGGAATATTCCTCCCCTCCGCCTGCGGCGGCAAGGCCAATTGCGGCCAGTGCAAGGTGCAGGTTCTTGAGGGTGGCGGAACCATCCTCCCCACCGAGAAGGGCTTCTTCAACCGCAAGCAGATCAAGGACGGCTACCGTCTGGCCTGCCAGGTCAAGATCAAGGACAACATCAAGATCCAGGTGCCTGACTCGACTCTCAGTGTCAAGAAACTTGAGTGCGAGGTGATCAGCAACGACAATGTCGCCACCTTCATCAAAGAGTTCACAGTCAAGCTGCCCGAAGGCGAGAATATCGACTTCAAGTCCGGCGAGTACATCCAGATCGACATCCCTGAGTACGACATCGACTTCGCTGATATCGACGTCGCACCCGAGTACAGGGGTGACTGGGAGAAATACGGTTTCTTCGGCATCAAGGCCAAGAACACCGTACCTACGATCAGGGCTTACTCCATGGCCTCGTATCCGGCAGAGAAGAATGTTATCAAGCTCAACGTCCGTATCGCCACTCCTCCTTTCGACAGGAGCCAGCCTAGGGGCGTGTTCAAGATGCTGCCCGTTCCTCCGGGAGTCGCCTCATCCTACGTGTTCACCCGTAAGCCGGGCGACAAGGTTTGGATCAGCGGTCCGTTCGGAGAGTTCCTTCTCCCGAAGGACGATCCCGAGGAGCAGGAGTACATATTCGTGGGTGGTGGAGCCGGTATGGCCCCTCTGAGGAGCCATATCATGCACCTCTTCAAGACTTTGAAGACCGGCCGCAAGGTGAGCTTCTTCTACGGGGCGCGCGCCCTTGTCGAGGCCTTCTATCTTGAGGACTTCGCCGAGATCGAGAGGGAGTTCCCGAACTTCAAGTTCTACCTCGCTCTCGACCGTCCGGATCCCGCCGCGGACGCAGCCGGTGTCAAGTACACCCCTGGCTTCGTCCACAACGTGATGTACGAGACCTACCTGAAGGATCACGAGACACCCGAGGACATCAAGTACTTCATGTGCGGACCGCCTATGATGGTCGGCGCCGTCAACAACCTGCTTGACAGCCTCGGCGTCCCGCCTGAGAGCATCCTCTACGATAACTTCAGCTAGTCCGGATTCGAACTGCTTGAATAAGAACACTACTTAGAAAGCGCATGGTTTTTCCCATGCGCTTTCTTATATTTGTAAGTGACCATGGACAGAAGAGAATTCTTGAATTTAGGCGCCGGAGCCGCAATGGCGACCGGATTCGCCGGAGTGTTTCCGGGATGCGCGGCGGCCGCGGCTGTTCCCGCGAATAATAGTTACTCTCCCATCCATCTAAAGGATGGAGAGGAAAATGGATCCCCGTTAAGGATGCGGTTCCTCGGTACCGGGGCTGCAGACTGGAACGGCCGGGACGAACGGGGCGAACTTCGGAGGCTCTCCAGCGTTCTTCTCGACAACAAGATCCTTATAGACTTCACCCCTACCGACGAGGACATGATCCCAACCGGTGTGAAGCCGGAAGCCATATTCTACACCCACTCCCATGGCGATCATTACAATCCCACCGCCGCCTTGAGGCTAGGTTTGAATAAAGTGTTTCTCGGAGGGACATGGATCGATCGGGCACGGGAAGACTTCGCCAAAGTAGCAAAAGAGTCCGACCTCAAAGTCCCAGAGATCGTACCGCTCTCCCCCGGAGACAAAGTGACGATCCACGGAATGACCTTGACCGCCCTTCCCGCTAATCACGCCACCGGGGACCTCAAGGAGCAAACGCTCATGTATCTAATTGAGAAACAAGCGGTGAGAGTCCTGTATGCGACCGACACGGGAGGCATTCCAGCCATCGCCGCGAGGATTGTCGGCATCGACCCCCACGCCAAGGGCAAGCCGATTACCGGTCTTGTCATGGAAGCCACGATGGGCATGGGTACTGAAGGAGATGAGGACTTTCGTATATTCACCCACTCCAGCGTCGGGACTGTCTTGAGGACAACCCACATGCTTCTCGACAAAGGCCGGTACACTCCTGCCGAAGGCCAGCCCGTCTACCTGACCCACCTCGCCCGCACGCTCCACGGCACCCAGGCCGAGCTCGACGCTACCCTTCCCAAACCCCTGAAAGCCGCCTACGACGGCCTGGAAGTAACCTTCACAACCTAGTAGAACAATCAAAGATGAGAAAAACAATTATAATCTCGATCCTCCTTTCCTTTTCGATGGCCCTTTTCCCCGCCAACGGACAGACCGTCATTCAAAGCAGGTGTTACCACGGGACCTTCAAGCACCAAGGTATGATCCGGGAATACTACCTATACACTCCTGCCGGACTCAAGGAAGGGGCACCGCTGGTCCTTTGCCTCCATGGGTATGGTGGATCCGGAGCGAATGGCAAAGTCGAATTGATGGATGCCGCCGACAAGCACTGTTTCGCTATCTGCTATCCTGACGGAAGTCCCGATCCAAGAGGCAAGAAGAGTTGGAATGTCGGTTATCCTTTTCAGAAAGGAATGAAAACCGACGATGTGGACTTCATCGCGAAACTTGCCAAGAGTCTCAAGAAAGAACATGGCTTCCGCGAGGCTTTCCTTACGGGCATGTCAAACGGTGGCGAGATGTGCTACCTCACAGCCCAGAAAAAACCCGAGGCTTTCAAGGCCATCGCCTCTATCGCCGGTCTCACCCTGACCGCCATGATGCCGCTCAAGTACAAAAAACCAGTACCATTTATGGAAGTCCATGGCACGGAAGACCACACTTCGGAATGGACGGGTGATCCGGATAATGAGGGAGGCTGGGGGGCATATATGGCTGTTCCCGCAGCCTTGAGCCACATTATCGCCGCCAACGGATGCGTCAATGTGACTGTAACCAACCTCCCTCAAAAAGAGGGGCGTAACCAAGTGATACTTCATCATTTCCAAGGAGGTGCCGCAGATGTTCTGGTCTATAAGGTAGTAGGTGGAAACCACAGTTGGTCTGACAAGGACATGGACACTTGCGACGCGATCCTGGAATTCTTCAAAACATACCTATAAATATTAAGCGATGATTGACTCTAATGTTCATATGATGGACGCCGGAATGCGGCTTTTCTGTTCAGAGAAGCCATTCGGCATAGCCCTAGGTGGCATCAAGAACGAGATGGCCAAATACGGGAAGGTGTTGAGATCCAAGGAATTGGAATATAAAAACTTGCCTGAGGCATCAGTGGGCTGCGACCTTCTGCTGGACAGATCCAACAGCTACAAGGTCAAGTATGTCTCCTGCGTCTTGGAGGATGCCGGAATCGTGGGGAAGACTGCCGACGGAGAGGAGATCCACCGCTACGCCGCATCCTTGAAGGAAGGCAATAAGAACACCAATGTGGGAATATATGTGGCTATCGCCCTGATCTTTATTTGGGCTATGCTCGGATGGTTCATATCTGACGGCAATGCCTGGATAGCGCTGGCCTTCGCCCTCATTGGAATTTATGGAGCATGGCGCATGCTCCGTCCCAGCAAAGACAACGGGAAAGTAGTCTCAGCCCTCCTTGAAGCATTCGCGGAAGGGAAATAAAAGTGAGGAAAGTCAACGGACGCGCACGGGAGTTCGTTCGGTAGAAAGAAGCATCTTTCTGGCAGAACGTGTGTTCAATTCAACCGGCGCCGATGTGAAGTCAGGTGTGTTGAAAGAATACATCAACTGGTCATAATACTCGCGCGGATTCCTCTGAGGGAGGAGGAACGGGCGCCCGAAATGCCCGTTTTCATCCATATGAGCTATGTACAGCAAAGTATAGAGGCTGTTGTCACGCCTGGTAGTGAAAACCACCCAACGTGAACTCGAACTCCAGTTATGGAAGCTGTCAGGGCAATCACTGTTTATCTCTTCTATGTTGCGGAAATCCCCCGTCTTTATGTCATAAAGCCACAGGTCGGCCTCAGGATGCCAGATCGGGAAGGTTCCGAAGTCCATAGCGGCCACCATCACGAAACGTCCGTCATAAGATGGCCTAGGGGTATTTATACTCAAACCTAAAGCAGGGCCGTTCACCAAGGTGTCAACCTTGTCACCGAATCTGCCGGCTTCGGCATCAAACGCTATCTTACAGAGACTATACTGGTTCCCTTCCATCTCATTCGGAAGATCCCCCGCCTCAGATGAGACGAAATAAATCTCACTTCCATCAGCTGAGAAAGAGGGATAATTCTCGAACTTATCCTTCCTACGGACGAGGTCGCTCAAGATCACCTCATGGGTCTCTGGCTTATATACTATAAGGTCAGAAGCCTGGTCATATACTTCAATTCTCTTGTCGGTATGGGTATAGAAGGAGAGTCGGGTCTTATTGACTGAATATGCTATATAATTCCCGCTGGGATGCCATGACGGATATACGAAAAAGCCCCCTGTCTCATCAGTTATAGTATTCAAACACTCAGTCTGGCCATCACGAGTGAGCAAGGTCGCGGAATGGTCACCCCTGATGTGTAGGCTATATGATGAAGGATTCGTCCTGTTTGAAGTATGGCAATTAAGGCATCCGGCATCGAACATCTTGTTGTCCAGAACGGTTTTCTGACGGAAATTCGAGAGATTCCTCTCATAGATACCCATATGCCCGAAAGACTGGTAACCAGCCTTGATCAGCCTGTATGTGAGGCCGTAATCAATAGCATCCGCACTGATGTCCACGCTGAATGGCTTGTAAGCGGTCCACACTCCACTTAGCTTTATGGTAACAGCAAATGAGAGAGATTTCCCTTCGTTAGTCTTAAGCATCTTATGCCACTTCCTGATAGGGAACTTTATAGTCTCCTTATCAGATAAAGTAATCAGTTCTGAACCGCTTTCATCACACACCGACACCGCTATACCGTCGCCTCCACATCCTTCCGTGAAGGAAAAATTCAAAGGGGCGATGGTTGACGGCACCGTGACTCCCACATAGTCAGGCCAGATAGGAGGATAGCTGTCAATGGTCTTATCAGCGCTCGGAACTGAGCACGAGATGAGCAATGCTAACGCGATTGTCAATATGACGAATCTATATGCCTTCATGTCCGAGTCCGTTTATTTGCTAGCATAATAGAACCAGAATGTCTTGCCGTAATGCCCCTTCATGTAGGATGTTGTGCGTCCCGTCTGGAGATCTTTCAGGAAAGCCTGGGCCTTTGTCAGGACGTTGTCCGACACAAAGTCCCTATCATAATCCGCATTGCCTCCAGCAGTGATCCATGGGACGAGAAGGGCCTCCTGATATAGCTCCGGAACTGGTCCATCAAATTTTGCCAACTTGATATCGTTTGCCAGAGACTCCACATCCTTGGCCAATAAATCATAGGCCATAAGGTAATGGAACGACTCATCCGCCTTTCCGGACTTCGCCACCTGGCTCCTGAGGATAGCCTGCTTAGGGTAGTCATACATGTCGTCGAAGATATCAGGATCGCTATTACGACAGCCCACGAGACGTGAATACTCGGCATCTTCCAATATAAGCGATTGGTCCTGAAGGTATTTCTTTGCCCATTTTCTATAGAACAAGGTATGGGAGAGAACTTTCAGATACTTTTCCGCGACGTCTTCGTCGCCTCTTATCATGTTCACTTCCGCCATTCGCTTAATGTGGCGAGCGCTCTCCCTTCCTCCTGGGAAGGTCTGATAAGCCTCAAACGAATAATGCAAAGCCATATTCAAGAGCCCGGCCTGATACAAAGCCTCCGATCCGGTGAATTTCAGGAATACGTAAGTGTCGTAATTAGGGAACAAGCCAGGGATTCCGGCTTGGAAAAACTCGAACAACCTGTCTCCACTCTCCCCTTTCATAACCAGGGCCAGATTAAGGCATATAACCTCAGAAGGGGTCTTTGGGGTCTTCTTTTCCGCCATAGCGAGAATCTTGTCCCATTGCCTGCCAGCCGCGAGATAATCGTACGCATATATGCGTTCCATATCCTTAGAGCAATGCTTCTTCACATATGCATATGAGGCAAGAGAAATGACAACGGAAACCGCGACCAGGACAGAAATCCTTGTTTTATTTCTTAAAGGTTTTCCTACCGGTAACAATGAAACAAGCAACACCGCGGGAAGGGAAAAGACAGCTGTCCAGAAGCTCGCGGTATATTGGCCAGGAATGTGGCTGTATTCAACTCCACACAGCAGACTCTTCACTGGATACTGGGTGAAGATGATTACGGATATACCCGCGACCAAGACGCATGTAAGGAAAATCAAGGCGATGTCCAGCATCTTCGCGGACCTTTTCGCGGAGCTTTCGGCAAAGATATCCGCAAACGCGACCACGACAAGGATGAACGCCATCGGCCCCGCGAGATAATACGCCAAGGCAATGGCAGGAAGCCATAATCTATCGCGTTTGCTCTTACGTACAATCACCGCGGTCTCACAGATGAGCAAGAAAGCCACCAGAGCGCTGACAAGGTTACCGGCACCGCAAAGGAATGCCCAAAAACAAACTGCCGGAATGAAACTGAGAGGGTACCAGACAATATCGGCATTTGCCTTGACAGAGCTTATCACACGCCAGCTCTGAACCTGCGCCAAAGCAGTCAAAACAGACAGCAAAAGCGCTCCAAGCCATGCGACATGGAAGAACTGGACAAAGAATTCGCCCAAATATGAAGCCACTCCACCAGGGAACGCGAGACACTGCTTAAGGTGCGGCCACGTATATGGGAAAATCTGTATTTCTTCCTGGTAAAGAACGTGATAAGGCAACACGAACATCCAGAAAAGGAATACGGCTAGAGCGAATAGTGAAGTTAATAATTTCTTCATTGATCAGTACACAATCCTGACATACACAAAGATAAAAATTGTTTGATAGAATAACAACGAATCAATTTGTTGAAAAAGAAAAAGCCCACAGTCCCGAACGGGCTGTGGGCTTGATTCAGAGCCACTTGGCAGATTTGAACTCCCGACCTGCGCGTTACGAATGCGCTGCTCTACCGCTGAGCTAAAGTGGCCTGCTACATTTCTCAGTGGAAATGGAGTGCAAATATAACTAATTTTTCGGAAGTTAAGACTAAATTCGCGGTAGAATCCCAAAAAGATGAAATCAGACATAATCATAATAGGTGGCGGTGCCGCTGGCCTTATGGCGGCTTATGGAGCCATAAAAGCGCTGCCCGAAGGAAGCAGGGCTAAAGTGACAATCCTCGAGAAGATGCCTCGTCCGGGTCGTAAGATTCTTTTCACAGGGAAAGGACGGTGTAACTTCACAAATGTCAAACCCTGGAATGAATTCAGCAAGCACATCCGCACCAACCCGAACTTCGTCAAACCGGCATTCTTTAATTTTACCCCGGAGAATATGATCGACTTCCTGGAGACGAATGGTCTTGAGACTGTTGTCGAAAGGGGCGACAGGGCTTTCCCATATTCACACAGGGCGTCCGACGTGTTGGATACGATTGTGGAAACCGTTATGCGTCAAGGAGTAACGCTTCTTCCGGAACGGGAAGTCCGTCAAATACGGCCTGGCTTTGAGGTTGTCTGCGCAGGAGGAGAAACCTTCGAGGCCACTAAACTGATTATCGCGACAGGAGGCCTCTCCTACCCCATGACCGGATCAACTGGAGATGGTTACCACTGGGCGGAACTGCTCGGCCATAAAATAATATCCTGCTTCCCTTCCCTCACCGCACTTGTTCCTAAGGGATATAAAGTTTCTGACGGTAGCGAGCCGGAGCTTAAAGGACATATCAGCAGGGAGAGCCCGATGACCGGTGCCGGCGAGGCGCTCAAGGGAGCGAAACTCAAGAATGTGAGCCTGACTGTCACCTATGACGGAAGTGTCAAAGAGACAGAGTTCGGAGACATCGACTTCACCGACGGAGGCATTGAGGGACCGATCGGTTTCCAGGTTAGCCGCAAGTGCGTGAAAACCATACTGAACGGAGGCCGTGTGGCCTTCTCTTTGGACCTTAAGCCGGGGGTCCCTGTCGAAGAACTTACAGATAGGGTCAAAACCCTCTGGAACGAGATCAAGAATGACCCAAGAACCAGGCAGGCGAAAGACGGAAGAGGAATCAACGGGAAGGAAATGTACCGGATCCTGCTAGGTAAACTCATGCCCTGGGATCTGATTCCTGGTTTCCAGACTTGGAACCCTGACATACTCAAAACGACGATAAAAAAGAATGAATATCGTTCCAGAAGAGGAGGCTCTCCTCAACACCGTTTCTATGACGTGAACCTTGAGCTTCTGGCAAAAACATTGAAGGACTGGAAGTTCGACATCGCCGGATTCGTGGGTTACGAAAGATGCGTCATCACCGCCGGAGGTGTCTCTACCGATGAAGTAGTGGCCAAGACAATGGAATCCAAACTTCAGGAAGGTCTTTATCTATGCGGGGAAATCCTCGACATGGACTGCGACACCGGCGGCTACAACCTCCAGTGCGCCTTTTCCACAGGCCTTCTTGCCGGTCAGTCTGCCGCTAAAGCGCTCAATGGAAAATGATAATCGCACTATAAAAACGAGAAGAATTATGAGATTTCGTGGCTTATCCAATGTTTTGGCCATCGCATTGATGGCAATCTTGACCGCTTGCTCCGGAAAGTTTGAGCCCTTTTCATTCGTCCATTGCACTGACACCCAAATCGGATTTATGGACAATTCTGAAGGATATTCCCATTCAGACTCTCTTTTTAACAACGCTATAACCGCCGTCAACGCATTGGCTCCAGAGGTTATCGTCATTACCGGGGACCTTGTCGACAATATCGATGATCCTCTTCAAAACAGCATTTTCGAGAAAAGAGTCGCCGAGTTCAAGTCTCAGGTCTATCTGCTTCCCGGAAACCACGACTACAACAAACAGTGGACAGAGCAAATCCGCGACGATTATGTCGCCTTGAGAGGCTACGACAGGTTCTCTTTTATAAAGAAAGGATGCGCTTTCATCGGGATAGACACCAACTGCATCAAAGAGAATGCGGAAGCAGCTGAGGCTGAGCAATTCAGCTGGTTGGAAAGCGAGTTGCGCAAGTCACGTAAAGCGAAATACACCTTCCTGTTCCTCCACTGCCCCATATTCAAAAAGGACATAGGTGAAGCGGATGACTATGAGAATTTCCCTACGGAAAAAAGGGAGAAATACATCTCGCTCCTCAAGGAATATGGAGTTGACGCTGTCCTGGCGGGTCACACCCACAAGGATTATGAGACTGAATATGAAGGGATCCGTCTTGTGGCCGCCAACCCGATCTGCAACGCCTTAGGGCATGGCAGGCCTGGCTTTAATGTGGTCAGGGTTGAGAAGGAAGGCTTCGAGATAGAATTCCATCCCACAACGGACTAACGCCGTTTCGGGACACGTTTTGAGGTACCGCCCTGGCGGGGTCTCCATTCTGGCATACCGCTGAGCAAGGCGCGTTCTCGCACAGTAGGCATCGGGCTGCCTCTTCTTGAATATTCAGAATAATAGGATGTATTAGATGTATCCGCTAATATAATCTATTTCGGCAAAATTCCTATCTTTGCCTAACGCACAAATTATACGGAATATGAGAAAACTTCTTTTTTGCATCACAATTCTAGCCCTGACCATCCAAGCCGGAGCCCAGACCATACAAAAAGGGAACAAGTTTTTCAACGGTAGCACACTTTACACGGTGCAGGAAATCCGGATGGGAACTATCGTATATATGACTGGAGAGAACTCCGCCGGTGACTATCTTGAGCTTACACTCGAAAAGGTACCGGATAAGGCTGGCGCCTACACCCTCCAACCCAGCGTCCAAGCCGACGACTCCCCTTTCCCCGGAGCCGGGTTCGACAGTCCTGTCCAATATGTCAGGCAGCAAGGGATGAACTTTCTGGCCGTGAGTGGCATATTCGGAGATATCGTGGAGATTCTCACGCTCACACCAGACAACCTCAAGAATTGTCTTGGACAGCAGGAATTCGCTGAGTCACAATCACTTTATGACCTTGCGGACGGAATGCTTCTAAACAGCTCCCTACTGGAAGGGTGCTCAGATCTCGAACTCGACGACCTGGCCAGGAACAAATTGAACAAGAAGACCCCTTCGGTCATCGAGCGTTATAATCTCCAGCTCGTGAAAGGTATTATAGCTTTCCGGAACGCTATGGAAGCATTCAACAATCCAGACGGTCTGGGAGGAGACGGCCGTGGAGAGGATGAAATTGAGCTTGAAAACAATGTCAAGGCTCGTATTACCCAGATATTCAAGGATGTGGCTCGCAGAAACGCCGGTGGTGAAGGTAATCCCACACCGGAGGATATCGAGAATCTCTACACCACGACCCTCTGGAGAAACACGGTGGCCAGAGTGATGGCTAAAGATGAGGGATCCGAGGACATGTGGTTTTTCGACCACGATTACTGGACATTCAGCCAGGATCCATCTCCGGACCTTAAGGTCATAAAGATTGAGGTGGAGGAATTGGATGACGTACACGCGACAGCCTTCGTCAGGTTTACTAATTGGCAGGGAAGCAAGCCCCAGACTATGTGGATTGCTCTCGAACTGGAGGACGGAGAGCTGAGAATCAATAATTTCCGGGATTACGATGATGCCTTTGATGAGGGCTATTTCGACTATCTCCAGGAAATGCGCGAATACCTTGGTGACATCTAAGGAATCATGAACTCTGTACTGACCGCTCTTTTGATTCCCTTCCTAGGTACCGCCCTAGGCTCCGCCTTCGTGTTTTTCATGAAGAAGGATATGGCCGCAAGACTCCAGAAAGCTCTTCTGGGCTTCGCCTCAGGCGTGATGGTCGCGGCGTCAGTCTGGTCATTGATCATCCCGGCGATAGACATGGGATCCGGGAAAGAATCAGTCATCCCGGTCGTTATCGGACTGCTGGCAGGCTTCGCCTTCCTGCTTCTTATTGACCAGATAACCCCGCACATACATCCCGTCGGCGGGCCGGAGGGTCCTAAGAGCAAACTCTCCCGCACCACAATGCTTGCGCTTGCCGTGACCATCCACAATTTCCCTGAGGGAATGGCTGTAGGAGTCGCGATAGCCGGAGCCATGAACGCTGATTTCAGCATGGCTGGTGCCCTGGCACTCTCCTTGGGAATAGCTATCCAGAACATTCCGGAAGGAGCTATCATATCTATGCCCCTCCGAGCCGCAGGCAACAGCCGCAGGAGGTCATTCATGATCGGAAGCCTTAGTGGGATAGTGGAGCCTTTAGGAGGCGCGCTGGTGCTCCTGCTGGCTTCTTCCGCAACCTCGGCAATGCCCTACCTGCTGCCATTCGCGGCAGGTGCGATGCTATATGTCGTTATAGAAGAATTGGTTCCGGAAGCCTCACAAGGTGAGCATTCCAACATCAGTACCATCGGATTCGCCCTCGGATTCGCCCTGATGATGGTCCTCGATGTCGTCATGGGCTAGCCTATTCGTCGCTCCAGCCGGTCCTGGTCCGATAAACCATCTCACCAAGATCGGTGTCAAAATACTGGAAACCAATATCCACAAGTTTAGTCGGTCTCATCGAGGTGGGACCGGTTTTCCTTGCTATAAGGTTCTCGGAACGGAACCACTCCCCGGCTCCTTCACTCAAGTCACCCCAGATGTTTCCCTCATAGGTATTCCATGTTACGGAATCTATCAGGTAGTATGAAATATAACCCCTGAAGCGTCCGTCACCCACATCCTTGGCTATCCAGTCACAGTACCAAACCTCCTCGGCCCCCTCCTCACAGTTGAAGTCTATGATACTCACCGTGTTAAGCTGTCCACGGCCAAAAGTGAGAGCCCTTCTGACATGTTCGGCACAACAGTTCACAAGAGTGAGGTTATGGATTCCGGTGGTGTTACGGGATCCCTCTCCGATGCTGTCGATATCATCTATCTCACCGAAAACAAAACCGTATAGACACCTCTGCGCGGTGCATTGCTCCATGATAAGGTGCTCACCGGCAAGGTGGAAAGCTGTCCCTAGGCCAATCAATTTGCAATGGGATATGAAATAATTGAAACCGTTGTTTCCACCATTGCAGGCCCTGATTCCCACGCATCGTGGATTCAGGCCCTCCGTGCTGTCGAAATTGCCTCCAGTCACCATGAATATATTCCTCACACTCATCTCAGAGGCATATTTCCCATCGATCACAACCAAGCGCTTAGTGTATCCCGGGATGACGAAAGACAGGTCGAAGAGGTTGTAGTTGGCCAATGAATATATCCAGGAAGGCTCACTGCCGATGATGGAGATGTCATCTTCTTCGGTGAAGGTCTCGTAAAGATCCTTTGTCACGATGAACTCAGCGCCGTCATGGTTCGAGTTGAACGACAGATTGGTAGCCTTGCGGGCTCCTCCCACTCCCTCAATCGTCACTAGGCCAGGCTTGTGGGGAAAGAACAAACCATACTTGTATGTCTTTCCGTTTCTTTCGATTTCAGTGAGGGAAGAAACGTAATATGAGCCAGGCAGAAGGGTTATCTTTCCTCCTTTCGCCGAAGCGAGACCATCAATCAGGTCGTTCAGCAACGCGCAATCAGATTTCCCGTCGCAGACATAATCCGCGGAAGCTTTATCAGCGTCCGAAGAATTGGATGCGGCCACCTTGATCAGCGATCCGCCAGCATGGAGGCTCAAAAACGCGAAAATAAGCGCCAAAGAAAATGTCAGACGTTTCATAAGTGGTTATGTGGTAATATAGTGTTATTAATAAACTCCAGAGCCGAGCATCTCATCATCTTCGGAATACCATGCGGCGAACTGGCCGGAAGATATTCCTCTCTGAGGCGTGTCGAACAGGATGAATAACCCCACCGGGCGCTTCACGAGCCAGGCATCCTGCAGGGGTTGACGGTAACGGATCCGGACGCGATAACGGCGGATCTCCCCATCAGCCATTTCCAGATCCTGCCTTATCCAATGGATATCTTTAGGGGCGATTCTCACGCAGCAGCGAGAAAGGCCTTTGTGGCCGTGACCTTCTCCGACATAGATGATATTCCTGTCAATATCAGTTCCGATTACGAATATGGAATCTTGATGGCCGCCGATATTGAGTCCTTTGCGCTGACCGATCGTGTAGAACTGTGCCCCGTCATGATGGCCGACAATCTTACCGAGCGGATTCTCCTTGTAACGTATTTTCTTGATATGTTTCTTGCCGCTTCGATAGATTTCGATCTCGAACTTGATTCCCGAATAATCAATAGGTTCCGCCAATTTTATCCAAGCCTCGTCACTCAGCTCGGTCAGTTTTCCCGCATCAAAAACGTTTCTCGTGGCGATGTCGGCAATGCGCCGGGGCGGACATTTTCCCGGATAGGGCGCGAAGCGCAGGGAGCCCCGGCGCCTTTTGCCGCCATCGCCCTCTTGAGTAGCCTCAATCAAGCGATTATTGAAATCGGCGCCCCCCGAGTCCTCGGAGGAGAAGGCGGTAATCATATTCGGCTCACCGGGAGTGGCCAGGAGGGAAGACAGGGTGTCGTGGACAAACTTGTATTGAGCATTATCTTGAAAAAAAGTGTCATACACCTCGACCACATCACCTTCCTTGGGCTCAAGTTTCTGCTTCAAGAAAGTAGGCAGGTCAACCTTTCCGACAAAACATATTCCCTGAGAGTCTTTCTTGTCAGCGGAAGGAAGGTCGGCGAGATGGGCGATCTGTCGCACCTCCGGCTTAGTCAAATGACCTATCGGGAACAGAGCCTTCCCGAGTTGTTCCTGTGTCAGTTGGCACAGGAAGTAGCTCTGATCTTTGTTCGGGTCAGTTCCCTCCAGGATGCGCCACTGAGGTAATCCATTGATAACCACTTGTTTCCCAGCACCATCCAATAAAGGTGCCCGGCGGCAATAATGCCCGGTGGCAACCATGTCAGCGCCCAGTTTGCGAGCGGCTTCAAAGAAAGCATCGAACTTTATCTCCCTGTTACAAAGAATGTCCGGATTAGGAGTACGTCCAGCGGAATACTCATTGAACATGTAGTCGACGACCCTCTGGCGATACTCTTTGGACAAGTCCACAAAAAAGAACGGTATGCCTATCTTCCTGGCGACTATCTCGGCGACAAAGCGGTCTTCTTCCCATTCGCAATCCCCATGAAGGGTAGCGTCAGCATCGTGCCAGTTCTGCATGAACATGGCGAAGACATCATAGCCCTGCCGCTTCAGAAGCAGGGCGGCGACACTGGAATCAACTCCTCCTGACAGGCCGACGCAAACTTTCATATTCAAGGCAAAGATACTCAATCGCTGGAATTTGAACAATTATTGTTATATTTGAAATCGCCACATTAGAATCAACGCGCTGATGAAGACAATCAAACTTGACATCAACTACGAGGAATACAGCTCTCTTGAAGAGATGGATCCTGAGGATCAGATGCTGGTAAAGGAGGCTATTGAGGCCCAGAAGAGCTCGTACGCTCCCTATTCCGGTTTCAACGTCGGAGCAGCCCTCCTGCTTGAGGATGGCACCGTGGTGCGGGGATCGAATCAAGAGAATGCGGCTTATCCTTCCGGCCTTTGCGCTGAACGGACCGCCATGTTCGCCGCCAACGCCAACTATCCCGGGAAGGCGATGATCGCCCTCGCCATTGTAGGCGGCTTCAACCATACGTTAGCCCAGACGCCGTGTACCCCTTGCGGCGCATGTCGCCAAGTTATGGCCGAATATCAGACCCTTGGAGGGAAACCATTGAGAGTCATCATGTTTGGCGAAAAGAAGGCCTGGCGGTTCTCGAAGGTCGACGACATACTTCCATTCATTTTTGACAGTTTCAACGAAAAGTAGTATATTCGCGTCCAGGGAAAGTCGTACACGACCAGCTCCCTCTGAATCCCCCCAGGGCCGGAAGGCAGCAAGGGTAGGAGGTCGTAGCGGTGCGATGTGCTAAGCTTTCCCTTTTTTCATTTAACAAACCTTAATATGAGAAAGTATTTGATTCTTGTCGCGATCGGTCTGACGGCCATCGCCTGCGCTCCCAAGGGAGGAAACGTCACCACAACAGTCATTCCCGCTGAATACAAATCTGATAATTTAGCTAATATGGAAAGAGTTCAAGAGTTCCTCCACAGCACTGGTTGTTATTTCCTCGCCACAGTTGACGGGGATCAACCTCAAGTCCGTCCCTTCGGAACGGCTGAAATCATTGAGGGCAAACTTTATATCCAGACAGGTCATGTGAAGAATGTGGCCAAACAAATCGCTGCCAATCCTAAGGTCGCCATCTGCGCTTACAATGGAAGCCAGTGGCTACGTGTCACGGCTACGCTCGTAGAGGATCCCAGGGTGGAGATCAAAAAGGCGATGCTGGATGCCAATCCTAGCTTGCGTTCAATGTACGATGAGAATGACGACAACACTGCCGTCTACTTTCTCACGGACGCTAAAGCGACGATTAGTTCCTTCACTGACGCCCCGATAGAGATAGATTTCTGATCCTATCCCAAGAACTGCTTTTTGAAAGCCTCAAGTTTGGCCTCAACCGCCGAGGAGTCAGCGGCCGTGGCGCCGAAATAGAACTTGATCTTAGGCTCTGTCCCAGAAGGACGGACTGTCACAACATCTCCCTCGGCATCAAAGTATTGCAATACATTTGACTTGGGAAGACCGGTCTTTTCGGGCTGGTTGTAGTCCACGACTTTCACGACAGGTGATCCGCCCAGTTCCTTGGCGGGACTGGTCCGCATATCCTCCATAATCTTCGCTATCTCCTCGGCTCCGGACTTGCCCTTGCGAACCAGGTAGACCATGGACTCCTTGCGATAGCCGAACTCCTCGTAGATCTTATCCATAAGCTGATAGAGAGTCAAACCCTGATCCGCGGCCCAAGTGGCGCACTCGGCCACCATAGCGCAAGCGATCGGTGCATCCTTGTCGCGAACGAACTCACCGATATTGAATCCATAGCTTTCCTCACCTCCGCAGATGAACTCCTTCTTGCCCTCATTCTCACGAACCACTTCGCCAATCCACTTGAAACCGGTCAGCACATCGTAGCACTCCACACCGAACTTCTTGCAAATGTCAGCGATAAGCTGGGTCGTGACAATAGTCTTGACGCAATATTTGGTGCCGTCAAGCTTTCCAAGCTCCTTCCAGCGGGTCAGGATGTAATAAGTGAGCATTGACGCGGTCTGGTTGCCGTTGAATTGGACCATCTGCCCGTTGTTGTCACGCACAGCGATACCGAGGCGGTCAGCATCGGGGTCAGAAGCCATCACGATGTCAGCTCCAACCTCATCGGCCCTTTCCAGCGCCATTTTCATGGCCGCAGGCTCCTCCGGATTCGGGGAAACGACCGTCGGGAAATCACCGTCGCTCACATCCTGGGCGGGAACGTTATACACATTGGTGAATCCGAGCCTCTTGAGGCACTCGGGGACAATCCTGACACCACAACCATGCAAAGGAGTATAGACAATCTTTATATCATTGTGCCTTGCCCTGGATTCAGGACTCAAAGTAAGGGAAAGAATATCGGTCATATAGGCCTCATCGACCTTCTTGCCCATAAGCTGGATCTCTCCACAACGCTCCCCTTTCTCAAATTTGACCTGAGAAGGATCAGAGACCTTGCCGACCTCAGCGATTATGTCTTTGTCAACAGGAGGGACAATCTGAGCTCCGTCAGACCAATAGACCTTATAGCCATTGTACTCCTTGGGATTGTGGGAGGCTGTGACCATTATTCCGGCCACAGCACCCATGTACCTGATTGAATAGCTCAGCTCAGGAGTGGGACGGATATTGTCAAACAGGAACACATTGATTCCGTTGGCGCTCAAGATATCAGAAGCGATCTTGGCGAACATCTTGGAATTGTTGCGGCTGTCATAGGAGATACAGACCCTGATGTCATCACCTTGGACATGTCCCAAGATATAATTCGCGAGCCCCTGGGTGGCCATTCCGACAGTGTATTTGTTCATCCTGTTGGTTCCGACTCCCATAATGCCTCGAAGGCCGCCAGTACCAAACTCAAGGTTCCTGTAAAAAGCGTCTTCGAAACCTACCGGGTCGTTATTCCTAAGTTCGAGGACTTTCATCTTGGTCTCGGGATCGAAATCCCCTTCCAGCCACTTCTGGGCCACTGCGTTATAATCCTGTGACATAAAAAACGGTTTTGTCAAATATACTTAAAAAACTTCAAATCCGGTGACAGACAAGAAGGAAATTCGCTGATTCGAAAGGTGTCTCAACCTTGACTCCGAAAATATGGGCGTCATCCCCTGACTTGGCCCCTAGACGGGCTCTAAGCTCATCGCTGGACATAGGGATGTTCCTGGCGCTGACCTCCGACTTCGGGAACCTCTTGGAAACGTCCCGGAAAGCGGCTTTCCCCATCTTCAGAACCTCCTCAACCTCAAACAATTTACCCATTCCAGACAAGGGTCCGAGACGCTTCTGGGCCTCGTCCCGTGAAATGAAATCCCTGAAAGAGAGCAGCTGGGTGAAACGAGCTAGCTTAACCAAGTCAAACCTTTCACAAAGAATGTTGAGAACACCGGCTTTCATGATGGATTTCCCAGGCTCAAAAACGTACTTGAAGTTAGCTGATTCCGGAAGTACCGGCTTTGATGAGCGGATCTCCCGCCGCCCGAAAGACAGTGACCCACCATCCTCCCGACAAGTTATTGAATAATCCCCCTTCCACTCCCTGTCTATCCAAACTAGAAGCTCCTTACACTCCCCACCGCAAGCCACGACATGTATTTCCCTAACCCAGTCGCGCTGCTCATAAGTATTGTTTAGCCTCTCCACGACCATGCTTATGTCTGCCATCGGGGACAGTTTCAGCAGCAAATGCCTGGAGCTCGCCAGAAGCGAAGGCAGAATAGACAGGACATCAGGCGAGCAATCCTCAAGAAGGAAAACCTTGTTTCCATCGGATGACCGCCTTGCAGGATCAAGGAATATGATATCCGGATTAAATGATCCCAGGACAGCGCTGATGGAACCAGAGGTAACTTCTTGATCCGAGAAACGTACATTCTTTACCCCCAGCTCAGAATAATTATGCTTTACCGCAGCGACTAGTCGAGGATCACGCTCATTATAAAGGACTTCCGATGCTACTGTGGAAAAAGCCCAACAGTCGACCCCGAGACCTCCAGTCAAGTCAGCGATCCTTCCGGGGACCTCACCGAGAATCCTCTTGGCAAGGTTCGCCTTGTAACGGGCAGTGACAGAAGAACTACATTGCTCAGATCCAAGAGCCGTAGGATAGACCAATGAAGGTGTCTCATACCACTCCGGGACCTTGTCCTTGAGTTTTCTTCTCGCCTGGATCGTATTCACAGCCAACTCTTTCGAGTCGAAACCAGCCAAAAAAGGATCGTCAATCGAAGGCCACCTGGCACAAGAAAGCAGAAGCCGGGAGACATCGGCCTCAGCATTCTCGGAAATGAATCTCTCGAAGTCGTCCATGTCAAAGAAGCTTCTTGATAAAGGTTCCGGCGTCATCAGGATCGACATGGAATACCTTTAACACATCCGAATAATCTTTACAGGCCAATAGTTCCTTAACCAGGGAGTCGCCCCCATTTTCCCACGCGCACTCGACAAACAGCGCCCCAAGCATACCTTCAAGTGGAACCACAACGGTCGACTCCACTCCCTTTAAAGGCATGGTAAGGTCATAGAACAGATCCTCATCGGAGAAATCGATTTCCGCATGCGATTCTATGAATAGTTTCAATGACTTCTTCAGAGATTCGTAAGAATTGGTCATGTAACCGCCATGGAAGGTAGCGAAGCCCTCCTGAATCATCGCGAAGGCTTCCGGCCTGCAGGTACGGACAACAAGAAGCGCTAGTTCATGAAGGTCATCATAGTAGTTGGAAACCAATGTGTTAGGCCCGAATGCGCGGCCGTAGAACTTGAAATCAGCGGCTTTCGGAACGGCCGAACTCATCAAGGGGTTCGAATACGCGTTAAACAGGAACCCTGAGAACTGTTCACACTGATCCACAGTGGGAGCGACGACATAGCGGATCCGACGGTCAAAACCGAATCCATATTCATTGGAAAGGGCATCCACGAAACGAGCCACAGTCACGGCGTTGGAAAGGGGAACCTTGCATCCCGGAGCGCAATAATAGTCCAGCTTCCCTACCTCGGTCTTCGCAAGCGTAGGGATAACCGCATCCAACCAGTTGCAAAGCCTGAAAGGATTGTGACGCGACTCTTTCTCCTCTGACCTTGCCACGGCCATGGCACATACCCTGTACACACACTCGTTCCAACCGTAGAAATCCTCACCGGGAAGCTTGCTGCCAGTCATCACGGAGAGTTGATAAGTTCCGGGGGCTATCTTCCTCACATCCAATACCTTATTCTCCCGAAATGAAGAATATAAAAGCACGCCGTCATCGAACTCAGCCAGATAGTCCTGCATTCCATTAACCCACATTGAGCGTCTCTCCTGCTCGGACACAGAAGCGGAAGAATAGGAATCCACATAATTCTTCCACAATTCAGTCACCATTCTCACCGAGTCCTTCTCCTCCCTGGACATCACGGCCAAGTCGGTATCGTAGTTCCTGAGGCCAGGCACCTGCCGGCTCCGGGTCACCTTTTGAGCCGCCCCGGAGAAAGACAGCGACAGCATCAGAACGACGCAGAATGTGGTTTTGATATTCATTACTCTCCCTTAAGGTATTTCAGCCAGAAAGCCCTGTTGGCGGCACTGAAATGGCGACCCTGGTAACCACGGTAACCATGCATGCCGTCAGGATAGATCATAAGCTCGAACTTCTTTCCGCCAGCTTGGAGAGCATCGATGAGCTTGAGCGTGTTCTGGAAATGGACATTATCATCTCCAGTGCCATGAGTAATCTTCAACATCACGGATCCGTCGTAATTCTCCTCTGTTACAGGATATTCCTTTGCGGCATTCGTCACCTTGGTTCTCTCATAACCCTCGGGATTGTCCTGAGGTGTGGACATGAATCGCTCTGTGTAATGAGTGTCGTAAAGTGCCCACTCATAGACTCCACCTCCAGCTATTCCGTAATGGAAAGCTTCCGGATGCTTCATCACCAGCAGTGCGGTCATAGTGCCGCCGAATGAGAAGCCCTCGACGCCAATCTTGTCGCCATCGACATATGGAAGCTTCTTCAGGTACTCCGCCCACTCGACAAAGTCCTCGACCTCAATCTCGTCCAGATGCTTATAAATCATGTCAAGACCGGCCCTTCCGTTATAACCGGAAGCCCTGCAATCCAATACAACCTCGATAATGCCGTTGTCTGAATACCATTTGTAGGGGTTTGTGGAACGAAAACGGTCATGGACCTGAGGAGAATCCGGGCCACCGTAAAGGTCAACATGGACCGGATACCTCTTGGACGGATCAAAACCCGTGGGATAAGCCATGAGGGCTGGCAACTCGAACCCGTCATGAGTAGTCATCGTGATGATTTTCGGGAGCGCCGGGGATGCCGGGTCGAAATCAGGACCGGCGGAATCAGCGACTTTGAATGACTTGGAAGGCTTGGCCAAATCGAACAGCCAGACCTGGTCAGGCGTGTTGCAGTTGCCCTGGGCGGCCACAATGTACTTCTTGTCAGGCGAGACACTCGGCTGGGAAACATTAAGTCCCGGATCGGATATCGCTCTTACGGTTCCCTTTGTCGCTATGAAAACGCCTGTCCTTACATGGGAGCCTCTCTCAGCGGTATAGATCACCTCGGAGGTGGTACCATCGAAATTCTTCGAAGGTTTCCCTTCTTTGACGGAGATCAGGTTCATCCTCCAGTTGTCTCCGGAAGTCAGTCTCTTACAGGTCTTTCCATCGTAGGAGAGGTAATATGCCTGCTCCCATCCGGTCTCGAAAGAGCGGACCATATAGAGGCCGTCTCGTCCGAAAACCATTCCTGAAATCCAGTCCAGCCAGGTCTTGTAAGTCTCATGGTAGATGTGAGTCTTGGATCCGTCAACCGGAGACACGGCGTAAAGATCAAGGGTGTTCTGGATACGCGGTTCTCTTTGGATAAAGAAAGCCTTACTATCAGCGCCCCAGAAAGGCGTGCCGAAATACTGGTCGTCATTCTCGTCGAAATCAGCCCAGGCGGTATGGCCATCATCCAGATTGTATATTCCGATCTTGACCTTGGGGTTGGCATCCCCGCACTTCGGGTAGCGGGTCATCCTGACAGATCCGCCAGTAGGAGACATATCCTCCAGATCTACAGCTCCACCGGCATTCTGCCCGTAACCGAGCTGGAGACCGGAACGGTCAGCGCCCGTCGCGACCGGAGAGTAAATCGGGAAGAAAGGCACCTCAGTGTTGTCGAAACGGTAGAAACCGATCTTTTTCGAGTCAGGAGACCACCAGAAAGCGCAATACCTTGTCCCTCGGCCAAGGATCTCCTCATAATAGACCCATGAAGAATATCCGTTTAGTATCACATCGGAACCGTCAGAAGTCAGACGAGTCTCTTCCTTAGTGGCGACATCCACAATCCAAAGGTCATTATCCCTTGTGAAAGCCATCTTGGTGGAGTCCGGAGAATATCTAAGATTCTCAGCCCCTTTCACCTGGAAAGGAACACCTTTCCCAGGCATGCCCGGCATTGGCCTGGCAGCGGGAGCAACTGTAACACCACTACGTTTGTGGGTGGCGGCATCAAGAACAAAATCATCCTTTGACACCCCTCTGAAATCATAGGTGAAAGCGACCTGGTGGTCACCAGTCCATCTCCACATCGCAGGGATGCGGTTCAACTCCTGCGCCGACATGATAGTGGCGGCGAAAAAGGACAGCATTAAAACAAGTTTCTTCATGATAATCTATTTGTCACTAAAATAATCATCTTTGAAATTGACCAGATAAACTTTCTCCACAGCCCTGGTCAAAGCGGTATAAAGCCATTTAAGGTCATCAACCGTCAACTCATCCTGCCAGAAAGGATTATCGACGAAAACGCAACTCCATTGTCCTCCCTGACTCTTGTGGCAAGTGGTGGCGTTGGCGTATTTCAATTGAAGGGCGTTGAAATACGGATCCTCCCGGACCGCCTCATAGCGTTTCTTCTTCGTGGTGAGATGGGAATAATCCTCATTGACTCCGTTGTAGAGCATGTTCTGCTGCTCGTAAGTGAGGGAAGCGGCCTCAGAAGAAAGGGTGTCGAGACAGACCTTTGCCGTAATCTCCGCATCGTCATAATCCGGGAAACTCAACCTCGCGTCAGCGAAACTCAGCCCGTATCTTTCCTCGAAGTTCTTGATTGAGACCAACTTGGCGATATCCCCATTGGCTATGTAATCCATCCCCTCGACTCCTCCGGTGAATTGGTAGCAATTCTTCACGATCATCAGTTTCTCTCCCCTGACGAGTCTTTCCTCATCGTATAGCACCTGGGCACGGATACCCGCGTTGTAGCGATTAGCCCTCTTGTTGGACCTGCACAGGACAATAGCGTCATCTTTTGAATAATCAGTGAAATATGCCTGATTAAGAGTATCCAGGAGCTCACCTCCTGTGATCCGCTTGATGTCGTCGAAGCCCTCTGTCCTCAGGCCGATCTCATCAGGAGTGAAGGTCACGCCCCCATAAGGATCGCTCGTTATCAACTCCCTGATTCTAGTGGCGTTCCATAATATTCCAGACTCTTTCTGCTGACGGACTACTTCTTTGAGACCACTGTACTTCACTCCCCCGAAACCGTCCATATAATCAGGTGACAAAGCCGGGGAGGCATCCAGGCCAACTGGAGGGAGCTGGGCGGAATCCCCTATCAGGATAAGACGGCAATCATTGCCGGCCCTGACGAAATCCACCAGATCCTTGAGCAGATCCCCCGTGCCAAAAGAGGCGGTTCCCTGCCGGCCATTATCTTCGATACCGATAAGGGACACCTCGTCAACGATATACAGTTTATGGGACTGTTTGTTGGGAGCAAGTGAGAACTGGCCAAAGCCATCGGAACCTATTGATTTCTGGCGATATATGCACTTGTGGATGGTACTGGCGGGCTTGTTGGCGTAGAGCGATAAAACTTTGGCGGCCCTTCCTGTCGGAGCAAGCAATACGCAAATCTCCTCATATTCTGGCCCATCATCTTTACGACTCACTGGCCGGAGCTCGTCCAGAGCCTCTATCACAGCTGCCATGGCGGTTGTCTTTCCGGTACCGGCATATCCGTTGACGACAAGGATGTCATGCTCGTCTCCAGCCAGGAAATCAGCCACGTCAGTAAACAACCGATCCTGGTCAGCGGTAATATCGTAAGGGAAACAAGCCCTGAACCTCTTGTAGAAAAAACCGCTCCTGTCCATCACTTGGCGGTCTTGCCGGTAATCATCATCAGGACCGCAAGCACAGGATAGATCTCGACACGGCCCAGGAACATATCGACTGTGTACATCAGCTTTGCACCGGCCGGCTCCGCCCCGAAATTGCCGAACACTCCGAGATCCCTGATAGCGGGTCCGACGTTACTTAAAGAGGTAAACGTGGCCGCGATAGCGTTGGAATTGCCGGGATTAACAGCCAGATTAATCGCCAAAGAGATGATGATCAACATCATATACAAGGCGATATAGAGGATGTGGGGGGCAATGTCCTCCTGCCTGACAACTCTCTTGTTGATCCTCACCTCGTTGACCGAGGCGGGATGAAGCACAGTCTTAAGCCTGTAATGGACCTCTTTGCAGAGCAACAGGGCCCTGTCGGACTTTATACCACCGGTGGTGGAGCCAGCCATACCGCACCATATTCCCACAAACACGAGAAGGGCGGAAGGTAAAGATGGCCAGACACCATTGTCAGATATTCCAAAACCGGAAGTCGAGGCATAGCTAATCACATGGAAAGAGCTGGCTAACATGGACCTTCCCCACGATTCTTCGACTCCATTGGCCTTGAGAGATACCGCCACGATTATGCTGGTCACGATAATGATCCAGATATAGAACTTGAACACATCGTTCTTGAAAGGCTTCAACGATTTGGTCACTATCGCCACATAGATCATCCCGAAATGGATGGAGGAAAGAAGCATGAAGAACATTGTGATCAAGTCGATAGCCACGGAATCAAAGGCTCCTATCGACAAGTTCTTTGTGCTGAAACCACCTGTCGCTGTCACACTCATGGCGTGGTTGATAGCATCGAAAGGGCTCATCCCGGCAATCAGATAGCAGATAAAGGACGCCACCAGCATTCCGAGATAGACATTCGAGAATATGCTTACAGTCCTGTTGATTCCGGACCGGTATTCCTTCTTGGAGAGGGAGGAAAGCTCCAAGTTAGTCAAACGAAGCTTCATCTGCGATGAACCAGGGATGACCAGCAGGAGGAAGACCACGACTCCCAAACCTCCGATGAAATGGGTTGAGGAACGCCAGAAAAGAAGGCTCTTGGGCAAAGCCTCGATGTCATCAAGGATGGACGCGCCTGTGGTAGTGAATCCGGACACACTCTCGAACCATGCGTTCACGACAGTGAACGGCCCGCCCCAAAGGGCGTATGGTAGCATGCCGAAAATAAAGGAAAGGAGCCAGGACAGGAAAATAATGAGATATCCTTCCCTGAGGCTGATCTCAGGGGCTCTCCTGACGAATATGAAAGGGAATATTCCGACTGTGAAAGTGATGGTGAAACTGATCAGCAGGGCGGCGAGAGCACTATCGTTGCCATTCGCCACCGAGACCAGTATGGAGAAGAACATGAACAGGGCGCTGACCAGCAGCGCCACGCCCACATACCTCGATATCACCTTCACATTCATACTCCGGTGTTATTGATCCTGTTCCTGAGGTCAGATACTCTCTTGCGCAATTGCTGGTTTTCCCCAGCGAGTTCAGTGATGCCGTCGTTCAATTCGGAAAGCTGGTCGTCCCCATCAAATGTGTAAGAATATTTCTTGTTGAAAGACCGGTAATTGCTCAAACCGTCAAGCATCTTGTAGATAGGGTTGACATAATACACGAGCAGGAAGAACAGCAGCATCAAGACGAGGAGCAGCCCGACCGCGACGGCGACAGCGCCAGGAATAATGCTCCTGTAGAAACCCCTCTGGAAAGTCTCGGAATTCTTCTTGAGCTCAAGGTACACAGCGTCGCTCAGACTGTCGATATAGCCGTTAAGTCTCTGGTACTGAGGCTGGAGACGCTCAAAGTACCAGGTTCTGGTGTCAATAAAGTCGGACTTGAGGACATCGCTTAGCTCCAAGGAAGTCAGCATGTAGGCTGAATAAGCGTACATCACAGAGTCAGTCAATGGGGAGATCAGGTTTGAGGCCGTCGAGGCTCTCAGCGAATCACAATAATTCACGAATTCCTGTTGCCGGAAATCCGGAATATCACTCACCTCCTCATCACCGATGACCGCCAGAATGTCAAGGTTGTACTGGCTGGAGACCTCCGTCAGTTTCTGAGCGACACCGATATTCTTGATGTTGGCCGCAATCAGGCTGGACACATAGTCACTCATCCTGGAATACTCCATGATGGATATGAAACTGGAAGTCAACAAGGCAATGGCGATGGCGCAAAGGCTCAACGTCAGCTTTGTCCTCATCGACAACTTGGTCTCCTTGACTCTATTTACGATCTTCTTGAACATTCAAAGCGATAATATTCAATTTACAAATATAAGAAAATTCCATAATCATTGAGGTCCCCCCTCTCAGGATAGGAATCGAAATACGTGGAGTCCATGTAGACGGCGAATGAGGTAATATTCCTTATTCCATAACTCTTGTAAGTCTCAAGGTCTGACTTGAACACCTCGGGATGCCATGGAAGCCGCACGGCAGGTTTCTTCCAGCCACTCGCCAGGGAAACGTCCAGCCAATATTCCAGAGCAACGGCGGTTTCCGACGGAAAGACTTTCAGATTAGCCTCCAACAGCTCAATGACTTCCCTATGGGACATCCTGCCTTTCCGGCCAGGAGCATCCAGATCAGAAAGCGGACGGTCCCACTGCCGCTCAATAGGAGCGAACTCCAGGATTATTCCTTCTGAAGGCTTCACTTTCTCTGGGGGGATCATAGTTTGCTGGTATGCCAGATGGGCCAAAGACGCCTCCGGGTCCACTGTCCTGATGGCCTCTATCATTTTATTCTCAATAATTAGCGCCTGATCGCTAGCTGAATACTCACTGCAGGACGGGCAGAAACACGGCTCAGAGTTATCGTCCAGCCATAAATAGTACCGATGGTTAGTTGCCGGAAGCTCCTTCGCAAGCGCGGCCGCGTTTGAGGCGATCAGGCCAAGCGCCTTCTCCGAATGGGCGCAACAATTGAAATCAGTGACACGGCGCCCGGACTTATCCATCCTGAACATGGTCGAGTCCTCCTCAAACAAGGATCTCGGTAGCAACTCCCCCATCGCATGAAGCTGATGCTCGACATCGATGCCATAGGCAGCGCATTCGTCCAGGAAGGTCTTCCCTTTCTCAGAACGCATGAACTCAAGGACCTGCGATGGGCTGATGTGGGTGCCGATAGTGTTTATCCCATTCTCCTTGGCTATTTTCGGCCAGTCCACCGTCTCAAGATCCTCCACCGACAGCACGACGCCCTTCATCTGAAAAAAGGATGACTTATCAGCTCGTGCATTAAAGAACACGTTTGGTTGGTGAAAATCAGCCTTCTTGTCATCAGTTAGTTTCAACGAATACCAATTCACTTTCCCATCCGGGCGGAAATCAGCCCTGAACACGCCCATAAGGAAACCTCCATCGAAATCGACTCCAAACTCCGACAATTCCTCCAAAGACACGCTCCCGGCGATTGAATAGCCGTCCGGAAGTATCTCATGGCAATATGTCAAAGTGCTGAAATTCCAGTCATAATCGAATTCCCGGTAAAATGTGCATTTATAATCCAGGACTCTCCCGGCAGGATCCATCTCGGCACCGATGTAGGTGTCCAGTTCTCCCGGGTGAGAGAAGAAAATCTCAGCCCTGTCCTCGGGTTCAACATCTTTCTCGTTCTGGAAATCGCCATTCAAAGTCAACGTGGAATCCTCCACATCAAAGCGGAAGATAAACAGGCTGTCCGTTACCATGCATCGGAACTCGGTCTCATCATCGAGTCCGTTCCAAGGAGCGTGGAAAACCTTAACCGGAGTCAGCACATCCCACACATGGGAATCCAGAAGTTCCTGCAGATCAGGAGCTACCGGGGAATATGGGATGAGATATTCGTCCTCTTGCCGGGACTGGCAAGATACAATGATGGACAAAGACGCAATGACAGCGCCTATATTCTTGAAAAAAGTCATCGCAAAGACTCAAGTATATTACCAATCTGATAAAGGCCTCTGGGGACGTGGAAGCAACCCTTCCACTTGCCTCCCTTCAGAGGAAGCAGCACTTCTCCACGGCGGTTCAGGTAACCGTACCACTCAGGGAACTCATTGTCCTTGAAATGGTTCCATAGATAATCATCCAATTTGAGGAACCATTCGAGACATTTCTTCTCGCCAGTCAACTGATAACCTTTTATCATTGCGATAGCGGCCTCGATGTGGACCCACCATAGTTTCTGGTCCCACTCAAGCTCCTGTGGCGGACAACCTCTCCGATCCATGAAATAGAATATCCCACCATATTCCTTGTCCCAACCATAATCAATCACCCTGAGGGAAATCTCGACCGCCTTCTTTATCAAGTCCTTATCGTTCTTCCTCAACCCAAGGTTCATGATGAACCAAAGAGCCTCAAGATCGTGACCGGGATTAATCCTACGCCCCTCAAAACAGTCCACAAGACCGCCGTCTACAGAAGACACGTTCTCCACCATCACACCGAGATCCGGCTGGTAGAAAACGTCCAGAACTTCATGGAGGCAATCCTCGATAGTCTTCTCCATCAAAGCGGGGTCATTGATGATCTCCTCGACTTCCAGGGCCATATTGCAGATTATCATCGGCAGGGCGAAATCTTTCATCGGACGGGTCCCCGGAACAGCTTTCAGCCACGGTCCCTTAGGATTGGAACGACGCTCAAGAATCCTGCGGAAAGTCTCACGGGCAACTGTGGCATAATGATCGTTGCCAGTAGCTTTAGCGAGTTGGGCGAAAGCCATGCAGGCGAAAGTGTTCGAGAATATATTGTATGGGTGAATCAGAGGCTTCCCCTCTCGGGTCAGAGAGAAATAGAAGTCGTAATCTCCCGTATAACCGTGTTTTAGAAGGAACTCAGCTCCTTGGGTGGCACACTCCAGCCAAGCAGGATCTTTCCTGAATGAGTTGTAAAGCATGGAAAACGTCCAGACTTCCCTTCCTTGAAGCCAGACGAACTTGTCCGTGTCGAAAACGGACCCGTCACGGTCAAGGCAGGTAAAGTATCCGCCATATTCCTTGTCTTGTGACTTCTCAAGCCAGAAAGGCAACACATTATCAAGTAGTTCCGCCCTGTAGCGGGCCGCCATCTCGGCAAAATCCACATCAGTTCTCATCATCCGGAATAATATCGTTCGTTATCTCAGTTTCTTCAAGTTCACCCTCTGGATACAAGGAAGCGGGAATCACGGATTCAGGTTTGGAGATCCTTGAGCCAGTCTTGATCTTTCCTCGGGACTTTCGCGGAGATAGACCAAGTTTCTCAAGCTTTTGAATCTTCTTTAAGACACTCTGATTGGACTCGGATAATTTGCCTGAAGCATCATTGAAGGCAGTCTGGGCGTCAGTAAGCGCGACTCCAATCTTCTCGTATGCGCTCAACCAGCCCCTAATCTGGCTCATCAGTTCCTCACCGGTCTTGAAAACCTCCGCAATGTTTTTCTCCTGATCTGCCTGCTTCCAAGCCATTTGGATCATATTAAGGACTATAATCAGGGTCATCTGGCTGACAATCAGCACATTATTATCCTTTGCCACCTGCCATAGCATCGGGTCTTCCTCCAACATCAAACGGAAAGCGCCCTCAATAGGGATGAACATAATATTGTAGCTGACTTTCCTCCGCCCAACCGGGATATACGAGGCGTAATCCTTATTCTTCAGCTCATCCACATGTTTACGGACACTCTCAACGTGTGCTTTTGCCGCCTCCTTACGTCCCTCATAGGTCTCATTAACCATATATTTCTTATAGGCGTTGAGACTCACCTTGGAATCAATTATGACAGTCGTGTCATCAGGATAATAGACCATAATATCGGGGATAAGTCCCTTTCCCTCCTCGCTCTTTATCTCATGGCCCCCATCACCAGTGATAACCCCTTGGGAGAAGAAATGCACCCCCTCGACAAGTCCCGCGTTCTTAAGCACATCGGTAAGGAGCATCTCTCCGAAATTACCTTGCACCTTGGAGTATCCGGTCAAGGCGTCGGCAAGATTTCTGGCCTCATCTCCGACTGCCTGTGAGTGCTTTAGAACATCCTCTATGTTCGCCTTCAGGACCGCGCTCTGCTTGGCGCTTTCTGTCTGCGACTCACGCACGGTCTTGTCGAATGCCTCAAACTTCTCCTTTATCGGTTTCAGCAGTTCAGATATTGATTCGGCGCTCTGACTCTTGAAAACAGCGCTGTTTTCCGCGGACAGGGCCTTGAAAGCATCTTTCATGCTTTCGAGATCCTTCTCATGCCGCTCAGCCTGCATCTTAAGTGCCTTTTCCTGAGCATCTTCCAGAGCCTTGTCCGCTTTCTCGCGCTCTGCCTTAAGACGAGTCTCCATTTCATCTCTAGCAGACAAAAGGCTTTCCACAGCGGCTTTCTCACTAGTGAGTTTGGTAATACGCTCCTGGAGGACATCCTCAGCATCCTCGTATTTCCTGACCAGTTTTTCTCTTTCCTTGGAACCACGGACAATAACCACAATCATCCCCACAATGGCAAGGAAAGCCACAATAGCCAAGATTATAAATATGACAGTATCGTTATTCATTGAACTAGAGTATATTCATTGATTGCTCACGGATCTTCTCCAGTTCGTCCTTCATCTGGACGACTATCTTCTGTATACCGGCATGGTTGGCCTTCGAGCCGGTCGTGTTGATCTCACGGCCCATCTCCTGGATAATGAAGCCAAGTTTTTTCCCTGGATACGGCTCTCCGTCTATAGTGTCCAGGAAATATTTGCAATGCTGGCGCAAACGGACCTTTTCCTCATTGATATCCAACTTCTCGAGATAAAAAATCATCTCTTGCTCGAACCTGGCCGGATCGACCTTCTGCTCCAGATCTGACAGGTTTTTGATCAATCTCCCACGGACAGATTCCAGCCTTTCACCCTCCAAAGCCTCTACCTGGTCTTCTAACTCCATAATGCCTTTAACCCTGGAAGTGACATCAGCGTAAAGGGCCTCACCTTCTTTCGCCCTGTACTCGTTGACGGCGTCAAGGGCCTCATCCAAGGCTTTTTCGACCAGCGGCCAGTTCTCGTCTGTGACCACATCCTGACGGGAGGTGTCCATCACATCCGGGAACCGGGTGATAACTGTGATGAGCTCATTATCCATCCTGGCCTGGTCAGCGAAATTGATTGCCCTGTAGCTTGTGAGCTGGTTCCTGAGTTCCTTGATCTGCCCGAAATACTCTTTGAGCATCTCCCCGTTGATCTTCTTCGCCGCTCCGGCTCCCGGCTCCCAAGTCAGGAAGAAATCAATGGTCCCTCTCACAAGCGACTCGGCAAGTTTCTGACGCACAAGCAGTTCCTTATCTTTCGGAAGGAGTTGTGTCTTTATATTGGCATCGGAATTCTTTCCGTTGAGGGTCTTTATCTCGATGGTGAGTTTTCCTGTCTCCAGGACGGCCTCGGCCTTGCCGTAACCTGTCATTGACTTAATCATGTCCGTATCTTTGATATCATACAAAAATAGCGAATTAATACGGATATCCCGAGAAAAAACGGAGCTACTTGATATTGCCGAAAACAGTCGCCTGAGCGACGGCGCGGAGGAAAGAGGCGACTTCAGGATCTACTCCACAGCAGGCCGGAGAGCCGGAGAAAGGTTTTCCGGCGATCAGCAAGTAATTGACACAAGCCTTAAGATAAGCTCCTTCCAGGGACTGATGATGATTGTCGGGACCCAGTAGTTTTCCTTCCGGCCATATCTCCATGGCAAGATTAAACGCGTCACCTATCGGCGAAAGGCCGGTCCGAGCTTTCCGGGCCATCTTCGCCGCACCCCTACCAAGGTGATAATCAAGACTTTCCGGAGTCCCGAAGCCACCAGCCTCGTGACCGCTGTAAGTCCAGGTCCTCTCAAGGATCACCTCACATCCAGGAGAATGAGCCAGAACATTCTTCTTCAGCGTTTTGAGATCCTCCAGCACCTTCTTGTCCTTATCCCTGGAATATCTCGCAGGATTGGCGCTCTGGTCCTGCAAAAAGGCGAAATCATAGCCCCCGAAATCAACTGCCGCGCGGGATTCCTCATTTTCCAGATGACGGCCGAACGTGTAGCCGCCAGCGAGGAACTTCCCGATACGGACGTCAAGTCCCTGGCTCCGTGCGATTTCCCGGAGCATCATGTCAGAATCATGGACATAAGTGAACGAGTTGCCGATGCACAAAATTTGAATCTCGCCAGGATCTTTCGCTCCTTCCGGCAACTGAAACCCTTGTGAGAACGCCGTCATTCCGCAAACCATGCAGAACAGAACGGAAAGGAATATCTT
>JAILLE010000013.1 GCA_024693285.1 Bacteroidales bacterium | reverse complement strand
GAGTACAGGGCCCTGAACACCGGCAAGTTCGGTGGAGCAGGTATCGACATGGGTGATGACACCTACTGGATGGACTGGATCATGAACGACCTCGTAACCCAGAACAACCACAACCTCTCCTTCACATCAGGAAACGCCAAGTCCAATATGAACGCCTCCATTGGCGTAAGGCAGCGTGACAACGTCGTGAAGAATGCTGGCAACACCAACTACATGGCACGTATGTCCGCCAGCCAGAAGGGCCTGAATGACAGGCTCACCCTCGAGATGAACGCCATGGCCACCCTCATGGACAAGGATTGGATCGACACCGGTATCTTCACGGGTGCCGCCGCTTACAACCCGACGTTCCCCGGCCACCGCAACATCAGCACCGGTCTCTGGGACTACGACCCCAACGCCGAGACCATCACCCACCCCGGTGACTATATGGACTACATCCATAAGGAGAGTGTTGTCCGCGTCGTTGTCAGTGGCCGTGCGACTTACAAGATCATCGACGGTCTTACCGCCAGCATCTTCGGATCATACAGCTATGCCAACCGTCTCAACCGCAACTACTTCCCGCACGATGTAAAGAGCTACAGGGTTGCACGTGGTGAGGCCAACAACTCTACGAACCTGAACACCAACGGAATGGCCAGCTTCCAGCTCGCCTACAACAAGACCGTCGGAAAGCACGCCATCAGCGCCCTCGCACTTACCGAGGCACAGAGGTACGACTACTGGTACAACTATGCCAAGGCAAGCGGTTTCGAGACCGACTACTTCACTTACAACAACATGCAGGCTGGTTCCACCGTCAAGTGGGGCGATGTACAGTCTTCCGCTACACAGTACACCCTGATGTCATATCTCGGACGTCTGAACTACATGTTCGACAACCGCTATGTCATCACCCTCAACGCCCGTGCAGACGGTTCCTCCAAGCTCGGAGCCAACCACAAGTGGGGCTTCTTCCCTTCAGCTTCACTGGCCTGGATCGTCAGCAACGAAGGGTTCATGAAGAACCAGCACCTGTTCAACAACCTGAAGTTCCGCGTCGGCTACGGTGTCACCGGTAACCAGGACGCCATCGATCCTTACAGGTCACTGTCCCTTATGGCTCCTAACGGAACCACCACCTACAACGGTGCGACCGTCACCACCTACGCTCTCGATTCCAATCCGAATCCCGACCTGAAGTGGGAGACCAAGTACACCTTCGACGCCGGTATCGACTTCTCGATGTGGCGCGGCAGGTTCAGCGGTACCATCGACGCTTACATGTCGACTACACGCGACCTCCTCTACACCTATCAGGTACCTGTCCCTCCGTTCGCCTATACCACCCTCCTCGCAAACATGGGTGAGATGACCAACGACGGTATCGAGATCGGCCTCCACGTCGCTCCCATCGAGACCAGGGACATGGGACTCACCCTCCAGGGCAACGTCGCATTCCAGAAGAACAAGCTCGTCAGCCTCTCCGGCACATACCAGGGACAGGATCTGACCACTTCCAAGTACATCTCTCTCAACAGTGCAAGCTGTAACGGTCTTACCTCCAACACCAACGTCGTCTACATGACCGAGGGCTATCCTGTCAACATCTTCCGTCTCCCCGTCCACGACGGCTTCAAGACAGACGATACCGGCAAGAAGACCTATCAGGTTAAGGATGTCAACGGTGACGGTGGTATCACCCTCGACGATGAAGGTGACCGTGAGTTCCTCGGCCAGGCTACACCTAAGGTGTTCGCCAGCCTCGGTGGAACTTTCCGCTACAAGAACTGGGATCTCTCAACCCAACTCAACGGCGCATTCGGACATCACATCTACAACTTCACCAGCCTGCGTCTCTCCAACCTCGGAGCCTTCCCGACCTACAACGTCCTGAAGTCCGCTGAGGAACTCGGAGTTTACAACGCCCAGCACACATCTTACTGGCTCGAGAAGGGTGACTATGTCAACCTCGAGTACATCACACTCGGTTACAACCTCCCGGCCAGCAAGCTTGGTCTTAAGACCATCAAGGGCCTGAGGTTCGCCCTCTCTTGCAACAATGTCGCTACATTCACGGGATATTCCGGTCTGACTCCTATGCTGAACAACGCGACCATCGGAGGCGGTATCGACAACAACGTATTCCCGATCATGCGCACCTACACCGCAATGCTTTCGGTCAAATTCTAAAGAACACATAAATATAGAATATCATGAAGAAATTACTCTATAGTGCAGCTGTTCTGGCCCTGACTTTCTTTATGGCCGGTTGCTCCCTCGAGGAGAAGCCGTTGAGCAAATTCGACGAAAGCGAGGCCTACAAGAGCTCCACACTCGTGTACGTGAACACTGTCGCGAGCTTGTACAACAAGCTGAACAGCCGTTTCAAGGGTGGTGACGACAACTACAACTACATGTCGGAGTTTACCGCTGACGTGCTCTTCCTCCCGGGACGCCAGGGCGACTGGGTCGATGGTGGAAAGCACCAGAACGCCTTCCTGCATAGGTGGGATCCTTCAACTAACTACATCCGCAATCTCTGGAACGACTCTTATTCAGACATCGCCCTCTGCAACTCCTCCCTTAAGAAACTCGAGGAGATCAAGGCTCTGAATTCGCTTGATCCCGCAGTCGTTGACGCTTACATCGCTGAGGTCCGCGGAATCCGCGCCTTCTATTACATGTGGCTGGTCGACTTCTTCGGCCGTATTCCTATTGTCACTTCTCCTGACGCCGGTATCGGTGATGTGAAGCAGGCTACCCGCAGCGAGGCCTACGGCTTTGTCCGCGACGAGCTCTGCGAAATCATCCCGAACCTTGCTTCTGCCAAGAGCCAGGATGTCAACAGTGAGTATTACGCCCGTGTCACCAAGGCTGTCGGCTATGCGATGCTTGCCCGCCTCGCCATCAATGCGGCCGTTTTCTCACAGGATAACTGGAACCAGAGACAGTTCACCGGTGGTATCGCCAAGGTCGAGCCCGGTGTGACCGCTGCTGGTAAGTCCCAGAACATCACCATCAACGGAAAGACCATGAACGCTTGGGAGACCGTTGTTTACTGCCAGGAGCAGATCAAAGCGGAAGGCTACGAGCTTGCCGCCAGCTTCAAGGACAACTTCAAGAATGGTAACGAGTCCTCCAAGGAGAACATCTTTGTTGAGCCTATGGATGACAACGTGCACCGTACTTCTGACACCCAGGTCACCCGTTCTCTCCACTACAATCACGCTTCGACCATCGGCTTCTCTTCCTGGAATGGAACCGCCGCCACAGTACATGCGCTGAACGTGTTCGACTACAAGGAGACAGTCAACAAGGACAACCTCTCCGCCTCTACTTTCGAGTGCGACGACCCCCGTTTTGAGATCTCGTTCTTCTATGGACCTTGCTCAGTGAACGGTGTCACCGTCAAGGCTGGTGTTTCCGAGGATAAGTATCCTGAGGGAATCTATATCGGTTATGAGGCCCGCAACGACTTCTCCACCGACGACTACAGCGACCCTTGGGGACTGTACCTTGTCAAGTGGGCTGGCGTGCGTATCAAGAAGTATGAGTATGACCCCACCACATCCGGTCAGAACTACTTCAACGCCGACCGCGTGATCTTCCGTTATGCTGACATGCTCCTCCTCGCCGCTGAGGCCCAGTATCGTCTCGGCAATAAGGCTCAGGCCATGGATCTTGTCAACCAGGTCCGCGCCAGGGTCGGTGTCGAGCCGCTTACCGACATCACAATCAAGGACATCCTTGACGAGAAGCTCCGCGAGGAGATCTGGGAGACCATGGGCCGCCGTGGAGACCAGGTCCGTTTCGGAACCTACACCGAGGCTGACGAGGATAAGTACCAGGGCGTGAAGCACGCCATCGTGGCTTCCGACTGGGTATATGACGCCACCGGTTACACCACCGTGTTCCCGATTCCTGTCTCAGTCATCAGCCTTAACAGCAACCTCACCCAGAACCCCGGATATTAATATCCAGTAGTTCATTAACAGAATAAAGGGTCGCCCACACGGGCGGCCCTTTATTTATTCATTCATAGGAGTTTATCGCTTGAACTCCGCTTTTACGGCATCCGTGCTGATCATCTTTGAGAGATCCTTGACTGACTGCCGTATCGGCTCCACAGTGAATTCGGGAACATTGTAGGAATAGACCTCATCATAGCGCCCAGAGAGGTTACGCATCGGGAGCATCACAGGCTTATGGGCATTGCCATCCTTGTCGAAATAACTGAAATAAACCCTGCTGAATAGACCGTCATCCCTACGGGACGTGTAGACTATCCAACGCCCGTTGGAAGACCAATTGTGGAAGCTGTCAGCGTCGGGGCTGTTGGCCGACTCCAAAGCTTTGGACTCCCCTGTCTGTAGGTCTTTCACCCAGAGATCGCTGTCACGATGCCAGATATGGAACGTGCCGTACCGACCATAAGAGAACAGAAGATAACGCCCGTCCGGGGACACACGAGGCTCCATCGCGCTCATCTCACTGGATTTCGCGTCAAAAACTAGTTTCTCGGGGCCAAAAGATTTGGTCTGGAGATCAAACTGCCTGCTCATAAGGTCATAATGGATCTTGTCAAAACAGACAGCGATGCTATCGCTCGGAAGGAGAGCTATTTCCGGCTGCCTGGCAGAGGAATAGTACAAGGTCTTGCCG
Source organism: Bacteroidales bacterium (assembly GCA_024693285.1). Taxonomy (GTDB): domain Bacteria; phylum Bacteroidota; class Bacteroidia; order Bacteroidales; family UBA932; genus Cryptobacteroides. Next base: position 59,946 of record JAILLE010000013.1, on the reverse strand, counting down.
TCAGGAGACCAGGTCGGGAAAGTCTCAAAAGCCAGAGTGTCAGCGGACACCATACTGACCTCATTGCTATCAATGTCATATAGAATCAGATCTGAGACAGGATCATGAACCTCAAGCTTTTGTATATTCTTTTGGTGAAAGAATTGTCTGGTCCTGTTGACTGAATAAACAATCAGCCTCTCCTCAGGATGCCAAGCAGGATAGACCCCAGCTGAAATAGTGGACTCAGTCTTGAGATTCACCTTCTTGAAATCGTCGCCAGTAATGATCAAAGTCCCGCCCAAGACCTGGCGGACATGCATCTGCCAGTTATCAGTATGGTAGTTCTGGAACTGGTGGCAGTTCATGCACTGCTGCTCTTTCGGATTATAATGCATCCTGTTGTTATAGACCTCCCAATCCTTACCAGTGGACAGATTCCTCTGCCGGATAGAGAACGCCGTGTAGAACTCATAGGATGGCGCGAGAAGCCTGTAGGTCAAGAACTCATCTATGGGCTCCATGGCGACATCGCTACGGAAACTCTTAAGAGTGAACCATTTCCCGTCCTTTTTGACATTAATGGTACAAGTCAGTCCGGCCCCGGCGTTAGCTTTAAGCAACGCTTTCCATTCTTTAAGAGGCAGTTTGACTTCCCTACCCTTGGACACGATCTGGCCACCCTTCTCACCAGATATGGTAGTGACGAACTTTTTACCTTCATTTTGGATACGGAAATCCAAAGGGGATATATTCGGAGGAAGGACAACACCAGAATAGTCAGGATAAATCGATGCTTCTTCCTCAATCTCAGAACAGTCCCGTGGAGAAACGCAACTGATGAACGCGATGAGCGGCAAAACCATGGCCGCAAGAATTCCTTTTCTCATTGTCAGTCAGTTGTGATGGATTTAACAAAATAGATATAGTACCAATATGTGTCCCCGAACTTCTCCCGGCAAGCCTTCTCATCACCAGCGGAAGCCTTGGAACTGAAATCAATGAAACGCCGGACCACCGGAGCGTCCGGCCCGCCGAGATTTCTCGCGACAGAGTCAATCTCAGCCTGGTTCCTGCCTATATAAGCGAACAGGATAGCGGCCTCACCGACATGCGTGGGAATCCTCCTGCCGCTGGCGAGGAGGATATCATAGAAATACCAGAACATGTCGATATCCTTGGCGGTCATGGAGGCGGCCAGACAGGCGTCCAGCATCACCCCTTCAGGATGCTCTTGAAGCATGAAATGGTTCAGGATAGTATTCTCGACAACGGCGCTGCTCATGTACTTGACTTCCTCGAAGTTATCCAATGCCTTGAACATCTTGTACTCGAGATCCGAAGCCAGAAGAGACGGATCCTCCAACATCGATCGATACTTACGGACCCATTTCCGCTGATAGAGGTTACGGTCGATTATGTCAAGATATCTCTCAACCAACGAGGGATTCTCCTGCCCTGTGAAGAGGGCTACCTTAGCCTGGTACTTGTAGCGTTCGAGGGTACGCTGGAACATCATCGACATCTCCCATGACCAACGGGTGCTATAATTGATCAAGCCATTGTAGAAGAACACCACGGGGCCACAAACCTCGGTCTGAGAGATCTGGGCAGGAGTGTCAATACCAACTGACTCGTTGGGATACTTGAACATCTCATCACATAGCCGTCCCTTGTTCATCAAGGCGATATTCCGGTACATCACTATAATACGTGATGGTTTGTCAGCCTTCCGGGCAAACTTCAGCGCCTTATCCCAATCATTCTTCTCGATGGCGTGCTGCATAGCGATCTCGATATGGAAATTACGGTTCCAGTATGGAAGAACACTGACAATAATCAAGACCATCAAGACTGTCAAAGCCAATGTGAAAGCCACGTGCGGGTCCCGTTTGATCCGGATAATCGGGAGAATCGCCAGAGATGCCATAGCTACGGCCAAAGGGATGAAACGGCGATGATTGTCCACAAAATCCATATACGGGATACCGGCCAGGAAGGTGTAGCGAGTGTCGATGTGAGTGAAAACAAAATGGGAATACACTAACGGCACACAGACTCCACAAACCACTGCCAAAGCGGCTGGAAACCATTTTTTTGAGACGATGGCATCCAGGAGGATAGACACAAGAGCCACGACTGAATACGCCCCGAAAAGAGGATATCCGACCAAAGCCACGAGCAAAGGATAGAATGGAGCCTCCTTATAATCTTTGATTTTGACCCAACCAAGAATCATTAGCGCGGCGCAGATCAGACCCAGCGTTTGGGAGAAAAGCAAGCCTTGGCTCCTGAAAGTGTACAACGAATAATCGAAACCGACAATGAACCAGAAGGCCGCGAAGGCGGTGAAAATGGCTGTGATCTCGTCTTCCTGGAACTTCCTGACAATCAAGGAGAGGCACCACAGACTGAACAAGACGAGCGCCACACCAAGGATGGGAATACCGGAAATTTGGGTCAAGATGCTGCCGAGAATAGGCAAAACCACTCCGGGTTGCAGACCAACATTGGTATAGAAAGTCATATCCGGCCATAGCGAGAGCTCGAAAAGTTTCCTGATCACCCCGAGTTTGAGGATCAGGACAACCGCCATGGCAGCATAAATGACTATTCTGAGAAACTTTTTATTCATTTGATAATTACTGAGCGAATATTGTCTTTAAAGGTAAGGCGAGATCTTCGAACGAACGTCCCCGGGCTACTATAGTTCCTTCTTTATCAATCAGAACCACCCTTGGCAGCCCTTCGAAGCCATACAGTGAGGAAGCCTTGTCTCCGGCTTCAGGGCCATTGGCGAAACTTGGACCGAATAATCCGAAATCCTTCTCGCATTCCGCGAATTTGGCCATATCACTGTCAAGGGAAACATTGAACATCTCTAGTCCCGAATCGCGGTACGGAAGGCAACCTTCGGTTATTTCAGGTATAGCAGTGGAGGCGCCCCGGGCCCAGCTAGCCCAGAACAGGATCACGGTGGCTTCGTGGGTTCTGACCACGTCACCGAGACTGACCTTAAGGCTGTCAGCATCAAGCATTTCGAAATCCTTGAATTTTGTTCCCGGCTCGGTGTTCACCCTCGCCTGGGCCACCTTATGGTAGTGCTCCACATATATATTCTCACGAAGCTCAGAGGGAAGCATATCGCAATAATCCAGCAACTCCCTGTCACTGACAAGGCCATAGAAATTGGATATGAGCATCGCTCCGAGAAGATTGTCCTTATTCTCTTCGAAAGTCTCCTTGACAAGCTTCAGATAAGCATCATTATTTCCTGCGGGGAGTTGATCCTTGCGTATTTTGAACTGGACCATGTTCTCGTTCGCCTTGGTACCGGTGATGTCTATATTGCTGATCCTCGCATCCCCTTTCACATAGATTGTGGCATTCTCCAGAAGTACAGGAATATCAATGGGATACTTGACTCCCAGAACATTGTTGATATATACCAGACAAGGTGCGTCCACTTTCCCTTTGAATGTGAATTTTCCGTCCTCGACTTCGGTCGAGGATATGACGCCGCCATAGACGTCGAGAAGATTGATGTCCCCTTCGTCAAGATCTATTATATCGCCTTTGATAGTGTATCCTTTTTGCCCGCACGAGCATAGGGAGGCAGCCAGCACCAACGCCGAAATAAATTTCCGTATACGCATAAAAAAGATAGTCAAGAGCTTGTCAAACGTTTCACAAGCATTCCATACAAATATAGTAAAAATGGATTTTTAATCGTATATTTGCTATTCGTAAACCACAGAAGACATAACAAACTCAACTTATATGAAACAGGATCTCCAGGTTTTTGACCTGATTAGGAACGAGAAGGAAAGGCAATCTTCCGGACTTGAATTGATTGCGTCGGAGAACTATGTCAGCGACCATGTCCTCGAGGCCATGGGTTCCATCTGCACCAACAAATACGCCGAGGGTTACCCCGGCAAGAGGTATTATGGTGGTTGCCAGATAGTTGACCAGATAGAGAATCTCGCGATCGAGCGTCTTTGCAAAATATACAACGCCGAATACGCCAATGTCCAGCCACACTCTGGCGCCCAAGCCAACATGGCTGTGATCATGGCCTGCCTCAAACCTGGGGACACTTTCATGGGACTTGATCTCTCCCAGGGAGGACACCTTACCCACGGCTCCCCCGTCAACGCGTCCGGCATCCTTTACCATGCCGTGGCTTACGGACTCAACGAGGAGACCGGAATGGTCGATTATGACAAGATGGAGGAAACGGCTCTCGAGTGCAAGCCAAAGCTCATTATCGGTGGCGCTTCCGCTTACTCAAGGGAGTGGGATTACGAGAGAATGCGCGCGATAGCGGACAAGGTCGGTGCCCTTCTGTGGATTGACATGGCCCACACCGCCGGACTGATCGCCGCCGGACTTCTCAAGAATCCTGTTGAATATGCCCACATCGTGACCTCTACTACCCACAAGACCCTCCGCGGTCCCCGTGGTGGTATCATCCTGATGGGCAAGGACTTCGATAATCCTTGGGGACTCAAGACCCCGAAGGGTGAGATCAAGAAGATGAGCGCCATCCTCAACTCAAGCGTATTCCCTGGCGTCCAGGGCGGTCCGCTGGAGCATGTCATCGCCGCCAAAGCCGTTGCCTTCTACGAGGCTATGCAGCCCGAGTTCGTGGATTACCAGAAGCAGGTGATGGCCAACGCCAAGAAAATGGCGGAAGAGTTCGTCGCCAGAGGATATAAAGTCGTCTCCGGTGGAACTGATAACCATCTCATGCTCATTGACTTGCGCACCAAATTCGCTGATGTTACCGGTCGTATGGCTGAGAAGGAGCTCGAAAGGGCTGAGATCACTCTCAACAAGAATATGGTCCCCTTCGACTCCAGGAGCCCGTTCAAGACCTCGGGTGTCAGAATCGGTACTCCCGCTATCACTTCCCGTGGCTTTGTCGAGAAGGACATGGTCGACATCGTGGAGTTGATCGACACTGTGCTTAACGCCGTGGCGAAGTACGCTGATGTCGTGAATGGCGTGACCGAGGAGGGCAAAGATGAGTACGAGGCCGTGCTCGCGGGCGTCCGCCAGAAGGTCCACTACATGACCGCCGGCCGTCCCCTCAACCGCTACTAATCCAAGTGCCAGTAAGGCAAAAGAATACCCCGGTTCCCTACGCTTCGCGCCCTATCCGGGCAAATGGGAACCGGGGTATTCTTTTGTCTTATTGGATTATACTAGTTCATCACCGGGCGGATGATGTAATGGAAGTCGCGGGGTGCGGCCTTGACGCGGTACTGCTCCAGGGGTATAGTACCCCAGCTATTAATACCACCGACACCCATCTGAACCAAATCAAAGTTGACATAAGTCTGGCCGTTCTCCCGGTCATTCTCATGAGCGAACCCCTTGAGATCCAATGAGTGACGAGGCTCACCAGCCTGAGTGTTCGTTTTGTTGGCCCTGTCCGGAGTGCCATTCTCCATACAATCCAACATATTGATCGGGAACGGAAGAGCAGACGCTGAGAACTCCTCAGGCGCTGAAATCTCAAGACCGTTTCCATTGCCGTCAAGTACTCTGAACCACTTCATTCCAGTGTGAGTACCAGACTCCTGTGGACGGACATAACCGTAGTGATACTGGTCATTCACACTCTGCACATAGTGTCCCGTCATGGCTGAGGAATTCCTATCAGCATAGTTCTCCCAAGGGCCCTTGCCATAGAAATCAACAGTGGAATAATGGCCAGGCATCGTGAACTTCATTCCATAACGGAACATCTCGGGAAGGTTCTCAAGCCCGCCGGCATCCTCCATAATCTCGTGACACTCGAGCGAGCCGTCAAATCTGACATGATATATCAGCTTAATGCGGGCAGCATCCTTAATTGGCTTGTAAGTGGCCTGGAGCACCCAACCATCTCCCTCAACAGCAGCGACTTGAATATCCTCTACTTCAGGGAACTCCAGGATCCGCCACATGCCCATCCTGTTGTCCTGATAAAGCCTGGCACCCATATCATTCTCAACCTGAGCCCTGTAGAACTCAGGAGTGAGAGGCTCTGAAAGCATCTCCTTACCGTTGACAGTATAACTTGTCAGGAATCCAGTATGCCAATCGAAAGTCGCCTTCCATTCGGCTGCCCTGTCAGAGCCGACACCAGAATAAGAGAACATCCCGGAGAACACCTGAAGGCCATTTTCACGCTCATATTCCCATTTGGCTCCAGGAACGGCAGCTGATCCGGGTTTGAAAGCCGCGGCACCACCCTTTTGCAGAGTAAGCTGGTCGTATGCCACCTCAAATCCGGCGGGAAGAAGGCCGTCTTTCTCTTTCAGGACATAAGACAAATTGACAAATACATCCTTCCCGAGGGCATTTATCGCAGGGACACCGAGATTAACGACAGCGTTCTGTCCAGGGGCGACATTAAGTTTCTCCACCACGCCAGTGGCGACACTCTCTCCCTCAACCACGACTGTCCAAAGAAGCCTGTATTGGGAAAGATCTTTAAAGAAGTTCTCATTGTAGACATTGACTTTGAGATCCTTCGCTTCGGTGGGAGCAATTGACGACAAAATATTACGGTACTGGTAGCGAACCTCATAGGAATGAGGGTGATAGCTTCTGTCAGCTGCTATAATACCGTTGCAGTTGAAAGAGCCGTCAGAGGCGTCATATTCATTGAAATCCCCACCGAAAGCGAAGATGTGGTCGTTTCCGGGAACCTTTGACGGCCAGACTATCGCCTGGTCCTCGAAGTCCCAGATGAATCCGCCTTGATAGTTGGGATACTTCCTGATTATGTCCCAGTACTCCTTGAAAGCACCCATAGAGTTACCCATGGCGTGGGCGTACTCACACTGGATAAGAGGCCTGTCGGGGTTGCTGAGGCAATATTTCTCACATCTCTCATGGCTCCAATACATGGGGCATCGGATGTCAGTATGAGCCTCCGCTTCCGCTCTCTCATATTGTACCGGCCTTGACGGGTCATGAGCCTTTATCCAGTCGTAACTCGCGACGAAGTTCTCCCCGTCTCCGGCTTCATTTCCGAGACTCCAGACAATCACGCTGGGATGGTTGAAGTCTCTCAGCACCATTCTTTTATCCCTGATGAGGTGGGCCGCTTTGAAATCCGGCCTCTTCGCCAGGGTCTCCTCACCGTAACCCATACCGTGGGACTCGATATTGCCCTCGTCAACCACGTACAGGCCATATTTGTCGCAGAGGCTGTACCAAAGCGGGTCATTAGGATAGTGGCTTGTTCGCACAGCATTGATATTCAGCTCCTTCATCACACGGATGTCCCTCAGCATATCAGCCTCTGAAAGAACATATCCCTTGTGCTCGTTAAGTTCATGGCGGTCAGCGCCCTTTATCAGTATCGGCTTACCATTCACAAGCAGCTGGGCGTTCTTTATCTCAATGGTCCTGAAGCCAAAGTCAACAGAAGCGCTCTCCACCATAGAAGACTTGGTGAAAGCCTTGACTTTCAATGTGTAAAGCTCAGGAGTCTCAGCGCTCCAGAGAGCAGGATTCTTGACATTGCCCGCAGCCTCAACCATGAGTTTCGAAGGAGTGGCCTGGCCGCTCGCGACCTGCGTTCCGGCCTTGTCCAAGATCTCATATTCAAGTCTCTTGACGCCCTTGGTCACCTCAGACTTGATTTTGAAAGTGCCGTCCATCCCGGCGAGTATGTTGATGTCCTCGATCCTCTCGCGCTCCCTGGTGTAAACGTACACTCCCCTGGCGATGCCGGTGAATCTCCAGAAGTCCTGGTCCTCAAGGTAAGTGCCATCGCACCAACGGAATATCTCCAACGCGATAACATTCTCACCCCTAACGACATACCTGGTGATATCAAAACGTGCCTCCAGCTTGCTGTCCTCGCTGTAGCCGACCATCTTGCCGTTGACCCAGACCCGCACGTTAGAAGTCGCCGAACCTATGCAAAGACATATTTGCTTGCCGATCCAAGAAGGATCGACTGTGAATGTACGGCGGTATTGTCCGACATAATTACGCTCAGTCGGAGGATAAGGAGGATTGTTCTGGTAATGGCCTCTCCAGGCATATCCGACATTGACGTACAGAGGGTCGCCATATCCGTTAAGCTCCCACATACCGGGAACCGGCATCTTACCCCATGAGGAATCATCATAACCGATTGCCTCAAATCCTTTTGTGCGTCCCTCTATAGTCTCGTTCCAGTTAAATGTCCAAACTCCGTTCAGGGACAGTGTCTGCTGCTGATCGGTCACGAAAGTGGCCCTCATGGGCATCCTGTTCTCCTCAAAGACATTGGGGTCCTGCCAGGGTTCCATCTTGGTTTTATTCTGGGCGAAAGCAGGCAAAGTGGCCGCGAAAGCCGCCAAAATCAATGCTATTCTTCTCATATTTTTTGATTATCAGTTACTTCCGATTTATGTCCTAAAATTATGTGGCTATCCATACAAAATTAATTAAAATGAGGGACATATTCGTTATATTTGTGTTTAATGATTCTCTAAAAACCACAAGACATGAGACTATTGATAGCCACATTACTTCAGTCACTGGCGCTTTGGACTCTCTCCCCCAACGGAAATGGCATAATACTCACTCCTTCGGACGCTAACACCCCCTACGAGGACCATATCGAGATGAGTGGTGAGCAAATGGCGTTCGTTCTTCGATGGGGAGTCGGATCTGACAAATCTTTCCACAGCGAGAGATCCTTGGTATTTCCTATGCTCCGCACGATCCCGAATAACACTCACGCCAGCCTGATGCACAGGATGGGTGTGGATATCCCGTCTTTGGTGAGCGTCAACGGTTATTCGTTGGCGATGGAGAAAGTGGAAGAAGTCAAGCTGGACGGATATATGGAAGTCGCCAGCACCTTTGTCTCCAGCAGGACACGCCCGGGTGTGGTACCGACACCTATTGTCAAGATAGTCCGCGAAATCTTCCCCTCAACAGACAAGCCATTGATGGGGGAAGTATATGAAATTGAGAACATTACCGACAAGGATATAACCGTGTATATTCCTTCATTCTCGCAGGTGTTCACGACTCCGGCGGAGAAAGGAGTGACTGGCTCTTATATTATTCGAGGAGACATCATAGGGGACGGTTCATTCAAACTTGCCTCCGGGGAGAAAGTAAGCTTCGGAGCATGTTTCCAGGCATATCGTGTCGGAGAGAAAATGATCGAGCCGGATCTCGAGGCCGAGCTGGCCGCCCGTATTGACTATCTTTCGACAGTTGACGGCAACCTCGTCCTTGACACGCCTGACGACGTGATAGACAGGGAGTTCCGTTTCGCGAAAATAAGGGCCTCCGAGAGCATATTCAAAACCGCCGGAGGCTACATGCACGGCCCGGGCGGAGAGTCCTACTATGCGGCTATCTGGGCCAATGACCAGGCGGAATATGTCAACCCCTTCTTCCCATTCCTGGGATACTGGAAGGGCGACAATTCCGCTCTTAACTCCTACATGCATTTCGCCCGTTTCATGAACCCGGAATACAAACCTATTCCAAGCTCGATTATCGCCGAGGGAATCGACATCTGGGACGGAGCCGGAGACAGGGGCGACGCCGCGATGATCGCTCACGGAGCCTCCCGCTATGCCTTAGAGAAGGGCGACAGGGCTGAGGCAGAGCAGCTTTGGCCTCTCATCGAGTGGTGCCTTGAATATTGCCACAGGAAACTCAACGCTGACGGAGTCGTGCTCTCAGATTCTGATGAGCTGGAGGGCCGATTCCCTTCGGGTGACGCCAACCTATGCACTTCAACGCTTTATTATGACGGACTGCGTTCAGCGGCTTTTCTCGCCAAAGAACTCGGCAAAGGAGCCTCATTGTCAAAGCTTTACAACTCAAGAGCAGACAAACTGGCAAAGGCAATCGAGGCCTACTTCGGGGCTGATGTCCAAGGCTTCCACACTTACCGTTATTACGACGGAAACGATGTGCTTCGCTCCTGGATATGTATGCCACTGATTGTCGGCATCCTTGACAGGGCAGAAGGAACTATAGCCGCCTTGACTTCAGACAAACTGATGACTAAGGACGGCCTCCTGACACAGCAGGGCAGCGAGACATTCTGGGACCGTTCCACGTTGTATTCTTTGAGGGGAATGTATATCGCCGGAGACACCAAGACAGCAGGTGATTTCATGAACTATTACTCTACTCGCCGCTTGCTTGGGGATCACGTCCCATATCCGATTGAGGCTTGGCCGGAGGGATCGCAAAGACATCTCTCCGCCGAGAGCGGCCTATATTGCAGGGTCATCACCGAGGGAATGTTCGGAATACGCCCGACCGGGTTCCGCTCATTCACTGTGACGCCACGCCTTGCTGAAGGCTGGAACCAAATGGCCCTCAAGCACATACGTGCTTTAGGAGGAGATTTTGACCTGGAGGTTAGCCGTACGACTGGAGACAAACTTGAGCTACGACTCACAAACCACCTCAACGGAACTTCCAAGACCTACAAATTCACTTCTGGAGCCACAATTTCGGTCAAGCTATAACCTTTCCGGGCAAGGTCGAAAAAAGTGCTCACGCAAAGTCCCGTCCCGGCCGGTCGGCTGATGCCGACTATCTATCGTTCGAGCCGAAGGCGAGTTCAGGGAGTTTGAGGGGAACGCCCCTCAATGAATAATAGGGCACCCAAAAAGAGAGACACGGCTTATCGCTGTGTCTCTCTTTTTGAGGTGCCTAGCGGAATCGAACCGCTGTCCCAGGTTTTGCAGACCTGTGCCTAACCGCTCGGCCAAAGCACCAGGTGGATTACAAAGATAGGTAGTTTTTTTTGATTTCCAAAAGATTTCTCTACAAGCTCGAAATGACAATCATTCCACGTACAAAAGGAGACCTTTCAAGTATTCCCCCTCAGGGTGGTAGATATTGACGGAATGGTCCGCTGGCTGATTAAGCCTGTCAAGAATCCTGACCGAACGCCCGGTCTGTGCCGCCGCGGAGAAAACAGCTAGTGAGAACGCCTCTTTATCAACCACTTGGGAGCAGCTGAAAGTGAAAACCAAACCGCCAGGGGCAACTTTGGAAATCGCCGCCGCATTAAGCCTCTGATATGCCCGCAAGGCATTTGACAACGCCCCGCGATGCTTAGCGAAAGCCGGCGGATCAACAATCATCAAGTCATACTTATCTTCTGGGACATCCCGCAAAAACTCAATGGCGTCAGCGCAGATGTCATCATGGAGCGACTCCCCGAATCCGTTAAGATCCATATTCCTGCCAACCATCTCGACAGCCTTTTTCGAACTGTCCACAGAGTCGACATGTAAGGCGCCCTGGGCAAGGGCATAGACTGAGAAACCTCCCGTATAACAGAAGAGATTCAGCACGTTACGGCCTTTGGAATACTTTCCGACAAGGGCTCTGTTCTCCCTCTGGTCCAGGAAGAAACCGGTTTTCTGGCCTTCTGTCCAGTTGACGAAAAACTTATTGCCGTTCTCAAGGACGACCTGCTCATCATCAGAGAAACCCTCCGCCTTGAAAAGATAACCATCCACAAGATCCAGTCCGGCTTTGAAAGGAGCCGTGCCGGAACTCTTGTCATATACAGCTTTCAGCCGATCCCCGAAAACAACCTGGAGAGCCTCACAAATAGCTCCTTTAGCCCGAAACATTCCCACCGAATGGGCCTGCATGACGCAAACTCCATCGTACCAGTCGATAATAAGCCCGGGAAGGCCGTCCCCTTCTCCATGTACCAGTCGGAAACAATTGGTTGAAAGCCCGTTAGCCAGACCGGCAGCCTCCCTTACTGAGAGAGCCCGACGAATCATATTCACCCAGAAATCAGCCCCGAGAACATCCTCGCCAGCGAAACTCAAGATTCTGACCGCGATCGAGCCGATCTGATAGTGACCGTATGCGAGGAAAGATCCGTCATGGGAGAAAACTCCTACTATGTCCCCTTCCGCCGGCTGTCCGGCAATCTGGGCTATAGCTCCCGAGAATACCCATGGGTGGAATCTCAGCAATGACTCCTCCCTACCCTTCTTTAGGATTATCTTTGTCATGATTCTCAACGTTCTTGGGTGGATTAGGCAGCATCTGCTCCGGAGTCAGGGGATTCTTCTTTGAGCCCATAAGTTTGAGGTACATCTCCCTGCAGACCCATGCGTCAGTCGCCGCATAGGATTTCTGCGCATCGGACAAGGTCTCCGCTTCCCAATTGGAAAGCTGCTGAGTCTTTGATATCTTGATCCCGAGAATAATGGCCGCCATTTTCTTCACAGCCTTATCCTTGATCCCATATTCCCAGACAATCTTCTGCAAGTCCACGAATCCCCTTGGAGGGAAATCATGATGCTTCTCCAAACCTCTCACGTCATCATTGACAGCAGCCCCGACCTTTATTATCTTTCCATCGGAGAGAATGGATCTCAAATGCCTTGGTATTCCTCCTAACAACTTAACTCTGAATAAGAAAGCCTTCTCCGGCCCAGACAGCTGGAGAAGCGATACGCCATAATGAGGCTGGTCAGAGGAGAACGTGGGTCTGGATTCAGTGTCGAACCCAAGAAGCTTCTGTCTCTTGAGATAACGGACAGCACTGAAGTATTCCAACCCGATGCTGTCTATAACCTTGATCTTGCCTGAGAAACAACCAGGCTCCAATTTATCTATTTCTTCCGGAGATATGCTTATTTTGTACATGCGATACATATGTGTACGGCGCGAAAACGCCGACCGTGTCCGCGAAATACTCGGGGACAAGGCTCTCATCGAAAGTCTTCACTGTAGGGAAAGCGGACATGTCGCCACCTACATTCATCATCAACCTCGCGACCGGATGAGCTATGTCGTGGGTGAACATATTCTTCTCTCTCATTACCTTGAAACAAGCCTCCGGCAGCGAGAACGTGGAGTCAATAGAGCTGATGACAGGTACCTTGCATCCTATCTTTCCGAACAGATCCAGTATGTCTTCCGTACCTTTCATAGCCAGCTGGGGAGAACAGATCACAAGGATTTTGCAATTCACCGATGAATCCATGGCGGCAAGAGCGCTCCTGACAGCCAACTCACGGAAGAATAGCGAATCAGCGGGAGTCAAATGAAGGGAATCATAAGGCGGATTGGCAAAGTCCATAAGCGAGACAAGCGTTTCCCCGGCGAAATCGGGCAAACTGTCTTTGACAGGTCTCGCGTCGACATTATCGAACTCGTCAAAAACCATCATGGTCTCACTTACTGTCACGCAACGCATCGGATCACCGACAAGGACTATCGTACCGTCAGCGTTCCCAACCTGGGCGGCCATCTTCTGGAGTGAGGAGTAAGATTCCGACATAAGCTTATCGACATAATCGATAGAGTCATATCCTGTCTCCACACGCCTGGCGCAGGAAAAACACAGCGTCAGGGCAGCGAGGATGATAGTCAGATACTTAAGTCTCAAAGCGAATAAGATTGAATCTCCGCGAATTTAATAAAATCAATCCAACAATGAAAGAATCTTCGGGACCAGAAGAGTCCGGATATACTCCTCTTCCATGAAATGAGATCCCTCGTAAATCGTCCAGGACCCTTCCCCGAAATATTTCCGCCATGTCCTGATCAGGACTACCCCGCTGCGCCGGAACTTGTCTTTGGTGCCGAAAAAAGCGTGAAAATAATCCTCGCTCCCATTCAACGGAGTGTTCAACAACGCGGTCCGACGGATAGCCGGCCACTTCAGGAGGGTTTTCCTGGCGAAATGCAGTTTCTGTCTGTCTCCGGCCTTCGGATGATAGTACCAATCAAAAAACTTGGTCACCCCGGGAATCCATGCGATAGCGGCCATCACCCTGAAAAAGATGGGTGCGTTTAGGGAGGGCGACACGAAAAGATGCGGATATCCCTTTAATGCGACGGCGTGAATCGCTCCCATGCTCTCTCCTATCACCAGATCGGGCTTGACCTCTGAGGACCATGCCGCAAGTTGGGAAGTCGCCAGCTCCGGATCAAAGTCGTAAGTCTTTATGAATATGGAATATCCGGGGCCTAAAAGTTCCTTCAGGATGGAAGGGATACGACTGTCTCTCCCCCCACCCATTCCATGAACATAGAGGATGGTCTTAGGATTATTCACTTCGTTCATCGAGATTCTTCACTTCGTTCAGAATGACATTCATTTTGTTCAGAATGACAGAAAACGAAAGCGAGATTGATGATAATGTAGCCTAAGAAAGCCGACAGGAAGATCAGGGACCAATGCTGACGGAACACAACGGTAAGCACTATAGCCACCAAAGTGACGGCCAAGAAGATAATCCTCTTGATGTTATCAATCCTGGAGGCCTTACCCGCTCCGAACTTCATCGAGAACATAGGAATCTCGCTGACAAGGAGTAAACTAAGCGCCAGAGCCAGAACCGGAAGGAAAACCGGGCCACCGCACCAGGCAGCGAGGAAACTGTCCGGCACAAGGAACACATAGCAAGCCAAGGCTCCACAGACCATCGCGGCGGCCGGTGTCGGCAATCCGAGGAAACTCGAATGCTGCCTCTCATCAAGGTTGAACTTAGCCAGCCTAAGTGCGGAGAATGCCGCCAGTATAATCGGGAAATACTTGAGGAACAAGATATTCGTACCCCCAGAAACGTATAACAAAACCGAGGGCAAGACTCCGAAACTGACCATGTCAGCCAAAGAATCCAATTCTTTCCCGATGCCGGACGACGCCTTCAGCATCCTTGCGGCAAATCCATCGAAAAAGTCAAAAACCGCCCCGAGGATCATCATCAAGAAACCCAGGTCGGGACGTCCTCCCAAAGTCAGAATCACCCCCAAGACCCCGCAGAGGAGGTTCATGGAGGTGATAGAGTCAGGAATGTGCTTCCGGATATTCATTTAGTTGATTCCGAGCTTCTTCTTCAGATCCTTGGAAATAGCGTCCTTGTGGACCATTATGTCCATGGACTTGCCGGCGACAAAATTCTCAGACACATACCATATGCCCTTATACTTGCCGCTCTCGCCCCAAGAGTTCTTGACCATGTAGTAGAGAGTACCGTTCTGATCCTTGGCCATACCGTAGATCTGCATTCCGTGGTCGTCAGTAGTAGTCTTGTTGTCAAACTCCTCCTGACGGGACTCCTGAGTGGGGACAACCTCCTTGGGAATCTCCACGGGAGCCTTCTGAGCCTGGGCGGGATCAGCGCCGACCCAACGGGCCTGGTCGCTGCCGGTGGTGGCGATAGTCTTGGCGTCGACGAGGACACCGATTCCATTCCTGGTGAAGCCAACCTCACTTACATCCGAGCCCCAAGCGACGGTGTAACCCTTCTCGACAGCGGTCTTGAGAACATCCATGAACACATCGAGAGGAACGTTGTAGGAAGGATCTCCCCTCCAGTTGTCGCCGATCTCAAGGACGAAAGGCTTGTAGAACGGATGATGAGTGAAAGAGGTGAGGGTCACATAGTCAGCGGGAACGATGCCAAGCTCATCCCTATAGGAAGCGGGAGTGTAGGTCTTTCCGTTGACCTCGAAGGTGGCAGGAGCAGCTCCGAAGAAGCTGTCAACCATGGCGTCGAAGCCGGCCTTCCATGTCTTGGAGACTCCGCGAGCGGACCTCTTGTTGATGGTCTCGACGTAAGCCTTGGTCACGGCATCAATCTCACCGTGGTTGGGAAGGGCCTGCTTGCCGGGCATGGCAGACTGGGGAACGATACCGTAATCTTCAATCACATGGAGCACATCATCAGCCTCAGATCCGGGCCCGAAGCGAAGATCTCCGTCAAGGCGGATGTATTTGTCAGCCCTGTCTTTGTAAGACTGGGAAACGACATACATCTCGGAAAGATCAGGATACTGCGCCGCGTCCTTGATGCCCTTGATCCTGATGATCTCGGACTCGAGGAAAGCAATGGCTGAGAAGCACCAGCAGGTGCTTGAGCTGGCCTGGTTCTTAATTGAGGTAATAGGGTTCTCCTTGATCACAGTGAACTGATAGTCAGCCTGAGGAAGCTGGGGCCTGGGCTGCTGTGCGAAGAGCGCGGAGGGAATCAAAGCCACCGCGATCAAAGCGATGATAAAGCTCTTTTTCATGATAATTGGTGTATTAAATGATTAATAATTCTCTGCTTTGACCTGGAAATAGCTCTGAGGGTGGTCGCAAACAGGGCAAACCTCGGGAGCCTTCTTACCGATCACGATATGGCCGCAATTGGAGCACTCCCAAATGGCGTCCTCGTCACGGGTGAAGACCACGGCCTCTTTGACCTTGCCGAGAAGCTTGCGATAGCGCTCCTCATGGGTTTTCTCGATGGCGCCGACTTTCTCGAAAAGAGTCGCTATCTGATCGAAACCCTCTTCCTTAGCGGTCTTGGCGAAACCGTCATACATGTCGGTCCACTCGAAATTCTCACCGTCAGCGGCGTCAGCGAGGTTAACCTCGGTCGGAGGAACAGAACCTCCATGGAGGAACTTGAACCAAATCTTGGCATGCTCCTTCTCATTTTTGGCTGTTTCCTCGAAAATCTGGCTTATCTGGACATATCCGTCCTTCTTAGCCCTGGAGGCATAATAGAGATACTTGGTGTGGGCTTGGCTTTCACCGGCGAAGGCGGTGAGCAAGTTCTGTTCAGTCTTGGATCCTTTCAATTCCATAGTAAAAAGAATAATAATTCAAGCAAAAGCGCTAAACGCAAAATTAACAAAAAATAACTAATTTTGACCGTATTCCGGAAAGAATATGCCGACCCGCAAAAGAAAGATCAAAAAGAAGAAAATCTCATTAAGCCCCTGGACCGCATTGGCCGTGGCTGGGGGGCTTCTTCTGGGCATATTCCTGCTAGTCCACAAGTGGGGAGGCAACGATTCCGAACGGGGCGCGAAAGTGCCGGCGGGAGCCTGGCGTTACGGGATTGACATATCCCACAACAACCCCAAACCCATAGTCTGGGACTCCCTTTATGTCATGACCGACCAGAGAAGGAAGACAGTCCGGAACCCCTATGCCGCCAGGGATATCAAGCCAGTCAGTTTCGTGATTATCAAAGCCACTGAAGGAGCTTCGTTTACGGATCCCGACTTCAAGGCCAACTGGAGAGAAGCCGGGAGAAGCGGTCTGCGCAGAGGGGCGTATCACTTTTTCAGGAGCTCAAAAGACGGAGAAGTCCAGGCCAAGAATTTCATCTCTACAGTAGGCGACATGAGGATAAAGGACCTTCCGCCCGTGCTGGACATTGAGACTATCCATCTCGGCTGCTCTAAGGAGCTGCTGAACCAGAGGGCTTTACAATGGCTCAAGGCTGTCGAGGATCATTACGGGAAGAAGCCCATGGTCTACGCCAGCTCATCTTTCATCAAGGATCACCTGTCAAAGGAAATAACTGATAATTACCCGATTTGGGTAGCGCATTACGGGAAGGAACGCCCGGGACGTGACAACTGGGTCTGGTGGCAATTCACCGACAAGGCAGTGGTCAAAGGCGTACCTGGATTAGTGGACTTGAGTGTGATGAAAGTGGATTGACCCTACTCCATGACAAAGGTCTTGGCATTACCGTCCCAACGGTAAATCCTCACCCGGCAATACTGGTTCCCAGTAGCTTCAGAACGTCCATTTTCCGAGAAATAGAAACGCCCGTCGCCTAGAGGAGAGACGCCAGTTCCTCCCCATTTGAAGTCTATCCCCTCTACCGGGCTTTCCCATGAGCCGATTACCGGATGCCTTGAAGTGTCGTAAGGAACACCTATAAGGCCCCTCTTGACAGGTCGGCTGGACACACTGAAAGAGAAGGCCGGATAGTTCGTAAACTGCTCCTTCGCCCCTTTGTACACGAAGAGGAACATTCTCCCCGAACTGGGGTCGTAAGTCATGTTCTGGACTCCCCAGTTCGTGTTTCCTGTATAGACGAAATACTTGTCTAAAGGTTTCTTGGGCCCTTCGGAATAGAACTCCCCGAACTTCACTCTGCTGGCGAAACCTTCCAGTTTGCCAAGGTCATATCGCAGCAGGATCTGGCTGTCATTGTCGCTCCGGGAAGTGTCGCCATATATTCCGTAAGCCACATATAGATAATTCTTTCCACCTTTCTTCCCGAGCTTCGGAGCGATAGCGACCCCGTCGATTCCGGAACAACCATAGAAATGCTCATATTCCTGGCCGTCGGGTCCGAAACCCTTCAGGTGATAGTCCTTTGTAGCCTCCCTGACACACACGATCTTGAAGGCCTCATTATCTTCGGAATCCATCCCTACCTTTGAGACTTTATCCACATCGATGATGGCGATATAGAACATCGACCTGCCTTTCGCGAAATCAGACAATCCCTGACCGATCACATCGTCCTTGCACTCGAGCGAAGCGAAGACCTTCCTGCGAGCAGGATCAAAGACCATCGCACCGAGATGTCCTTGGATATGCTCCAACGAACCCAGCACATTACCCTTCATATCGGTCACAAGGAAGGAGTCCGTGAACGAGAAATACATTTTGCCGACCTCCTGGTCATAAGCGATTCCCTGCACATGATGGGATCCGCCCTCAACATAGATGTCTCCCTGAGCTTGAGCGAAGACCGGCGCCAAGGCCAAAGTCAGTAGAATAAAGATTATCCTTTTCATATTCAACTATTTCCAAGTTCTATCATCATAGCCTTGGCCACCTCCGATGACGCTCCTCCCCCACCCAGAGACTGGCGTATCTCTCCATAACCCGAAAGCATATTCCCCCGGTAATCAGCATCTTCAATCAATCTCCTGACCTCATAGAGGACATTGTCGGAAGTGAAATAATCCTGGAGCAATTCCCTAAAACACATTCTGTTCAGGATGAGGTTGCCGAGGCTAATGAACCGCACCTTGATTATCATCCTGCCTACCAGATAATTAAGCGCGGCAGTCCTATAAGCGACCACCTGCGGGGTGCCTGTCAGGGCGCATTCCAGGGAGGCCGTTCCAGAGTTGACGACAGCCGCCTTCGCGTTACGCATCACCGCATAGCTCTCTCCAAAGACCACTTTGACATATTCCCTGCCATCGATATACCCGGCGTAATCCTCAATTTCGCGTGAAGGAGCCCCAGCGATGACGAATATATAATCAGAATACTCGGGGATGGACCTCAACTTGTCCGCGAACTCCATGTAAACCGGCATCATAGAACTGATCTCACCGGACCTGGATCCCGGCAACAGGGCGATCATCGGCCGGTCAGGCAGTCCTGCCCTCTCAAGGAAGTCCTCCCGGGACTCCAGCACGGCCCCAGAACCGTCGATAGCATCGACAAGAGGATTCCCTTTGTAGATAAAATCCACCCCTTTCGAAGTGAAGTAAGGGATCTCAAACGGAAAGACTATGAATAACTTATCCACATATTCCTTCAACTTCTTAACTCGGCTTTCCCTTGAGGCCCAGACCTTCGGGGCAATGTAATAGAACACCTTGAAACCGGCCTTGTGAGCAAATTCAGCGATCTTGAAATTGAACCCTGGATAATCTATCAGCACGACGACATCCGGTTTCCACGCCAATATGTCCTTCTTGCAGTCCTCCAATCGCTTGGCGAACTTCCTCGGGTGCAACAAAACCTGTGTGAACCCTATCACAGCCCCTTCACGGTAATCCCGCACCAGTTCACCGCCAACGGAGCTCATTAGCTCACCACCCCAAAAACGGATCTCAGCATGCGGGTCAACAGAATAAAGGCCACGCATCAGGTTAGACCCGTGGAGATCACCAGATGTCTCTCCGGCTATGAGGTACCATCTCGCCATCAGAACTCCTCATTGAGGAAGCTTGCCAGACGATGCTCCTCCTCATGGTCGGTACGATCTATAGTCTGGGGAGTGATAGCGATATATCCTTCATCAACAGCGTGGTGGTCAGCCATACCATCTCCTTCCGGAGAGCCATCAATAAAACGTCCCCGCATCACATATAGGGCATCCACCCTCTCGTTGACTTCGGGCGGAACGGCCCCGGTCCACGTCTCGAATTCCTCAATCCAGTAGCCATATCCCTGATGGCAGACACGCACGCCTTTCACGGGGATATCCGACGGGGGAAAATTGACATTGTAGGACAATCTCCTCTGGCCAGGCCAATTTTCCATGAGCTTTTCAAATATAGCCGGGAAATACTTTTTAACCGAAGAGAAATCAGCATCCTCGCCAAACTCGCATAGGGAAACGCCTATTGATGGAATGCCATTGATAGCGGCTTCCTCAGCAGCTCCCATGGTTCCTGAATAATTAGTCGCGACAGATGCGTTGGAACCATGGTTGATACCACAAATAACGACATCACACTTCCTGTCCGGGAATACTTTGTCCAGGGCGAACTTGACACAACTAGCCGGAGTGGCGTCGAGCCATGCCCAAGAGACTCCGTCCTTCTCACCAAGGTCCCTATATCCGCATGGACGGTTCCCGAGGGACACCGCGACTGACATTCCTGACTGGTGTGATCTGGGTGCCACGACGGTGATCCTGCCATAAGGGCGCATCAACTCGACCAGTTCCCGGATGCCTTTGGAGGTGTATCCGTCGTCGTTCGTTATCAATATGTTGAGATTAGCTGGCATATCTATAGATTTTAGTTCACAAATATACTGATTTCCATATTTTTTTCTGTAAATTTGCATCAATTTTGCAGGGAATAAACACTGCTTAAAAGAGACAAATTTGTTTAAACAACTTAATAATTTTTATTTACAATGATCAAATTAGGTATTAACGGATTCGGCCGTATCGGCCGTATGGTTTTCCGCGCTGCTGTCGAGAATTTCGCCAATGACATTGAGGTCGTAGGTATCAATGACCTGCTCGATCCCGAGTATCTCGCTTACATGCTCAAGTACGATTCTGTCCATGGCCAGTTCCAGGGCGACATCAAAGTTGAGGGTGGCAATCTCGTAGTCAACGGAAAGTGCATCCGTGTCACCGCTGAGATGGATCCCGCCAACCTGAAGTGGAATGAGGTCGGCGCTGAGATCGTGGTCGAGTCCACCGGTTTCTTCCTCACTGACGAGACCGCCAGGAAGCACATCCAGGCTGGAGCCAAGAAGGTTATCATGTCCGCTCCTTCAAAGGACGCCACTCCTATGTTCGTCTATGGTGTGAACCACACGACCTATGCTGGCCAGGACATCATCTCCAACGCTTCCTGCACCACCAACTGCCTCGCCCCCATCTCCAAGGTTCTCAACGACAAGTTCGGAATCAAGAGGGGTCTCATGACTACCGTTCACGCCGCTACAGCGACCCAGAAGACCGTCGACGGTCCTTCCAAGAAGGATTGGAGAGGTGGCCGCGGTATCCTCGAGAATATCATTCCTTCCTCCACCGGTGCCGCCAAGGCTGTCGGTAAGGTTCTCCCTGAGCTCAATGGCAAGCTCACCGGAATGTCTCTCCGCGTCCCCACATCTGATGTCTCCTTCGTTGACCTGACTTGCGAGCTCAACACTCCCGCCACTTACGACGAGATCTGCGCCGCCATGAAGGCCGCTTCAGAGGGCGAGCTCAAGGGCATCCTGGGCTACACCGATGAGGCTGTCGTCTCCACCGACTTCCGCAATGATCCCCGCACTTCCATCTTCGATGTCAAGGCCGGTATCCAGCTCGATCCTACTTTCGTGAAGGTTTGCGCCTGGTACGACAACGAGTGGGGTTATTCCAACAAGGTGCTTGAGATGGCCCGCGTTATTGCATAATTGTTTTTTATTTCTATATTTGCGATTGCAAGGCCTGGCCTTCGGGTCAGGCCTTTTTGATAAGGAACTTTTTTAACAACTTATTAATTATCAGCAATTATGAAAAGAATCGTTTTGACATTCATGTGCGCTGCCATGGTTTTCTCCGGTTGCGGTAACATGTCACAGACCGGCAAGGGTACTTTGATTGGATCTGGCGCCGGCGCGGCTGTCGGAGCCGGACTCGGAGCTCTCATCGGTAAGGATGGCAAGGGTGCCGCTATCGGTGCCGCTATCGGAACAGCTGTCGGAGCCGGAGCTGGAGCCATCATCGGAAAGAAGATGGATAAGAAGGCCGAGGAACTCGCCGCCCTGGAGAACGCCCAGATCGAGACTGTCGAGGATTCCAATGGCCTCGAGGCTATCAAGGTTACCTTCAACAGTGGTATCCTTTTCGACACCAACAAGGCCGAACTCAAGCAGGCTTCAAAGAACGAGCTCTCCCAGTTCGCGAGCAAAATGTCCGATCTTCAGGACACCGACATCACCATCTATGGCCACACGGACAACACTGGTTCCGACGCTGTCAACGAGAGACTCTCCAACGAGAGGGCTCAGAGCGTCGCCAACTACCTGAAGAACTGCGGTATCGCTTCTTCCCGTATGACCACAGAGGGCAAGTCCTACTCCATGCCTGTCGCTGACAACAGCACCAAGGAAGGAAGGGCCCAGAACCGCCGTGTCGAGATCTACATCACCGCCAACCAGAAGATGATCGAAGCTGCCGAGAACGGAACTCTTGAGTAGTATCATACTTCTTTCAGCAACAAAAGGCCGGCCCCCAATAGGGGTCGGCCTTAACAATTTTCAACGTAAAATAACAAACTGACAAGAGTAGTTTGATTTTATTTTATTATATTCGCTTTTACTAAATGAAAACGAAGACTATTCATTTTTTTTCTTTAACACATAAAACCATGAAAACTACTGTTACAAAGACCCTTATGGCCCTCGCCATGATGGCCATGACTATGTTCTTTGCCGGTTGCGGCCCTGACGAGCCCGACAATCCGACTCCCCCTACCCCGACGACTGTCGCAGTCACGGGAGTAAGCCTCAACAAGAGTTCCATGACCCTCACTGAGGGCGGGAGCGAGACCCTCACCGCCACGGTGGCCCCTTCCAACGCCACCAACACGGGTGTCAGCTGGTCATCTTCCAACACCGGAGTCGCCACAGTTAATGGAGGCCAGGTCACAGCAGTCAAGGCTGGAACGGCCACCATCACCGTGACGACGGCTGACGGCAACAAGACCGCCACCTGCTCGGTCACCGTAGAGGCCAAGAAGGTCGCTGTGACAGGCGTCAAACTTGATTCCGAGACCCTGGAATTGACTGAGGGTGAGACCGGAACGCTGACCGCTACCGTTGAGCCGGCTGACGCCACAAACAAGACGGTCAACTGGTCTACCTCCAGTGCGGAGGTCGCCACAGTGGCTGACGGTGTCGTGACGGCTGTAGCCCCCGGAACCGCCACGATCATAGTCACCACCGCTGACGGCGGAAAGACTGTGACCTGCAACGTGACAGTCAATCCCAAGCCGGTTCCCGTCGAGGGAGTCTCTGTCGATGTTGAGACAGTGGAGATTGCCGAAGGCGAGACAGCGGCGATTGTCGTCACTGTCACCCCTGAGGACGCCAGCGTGAAGGATGTCACTTTCGCTTCCTCCAACGAGGCTGTAGCCACTGTTGACGAGGAGGGCAATATCACCGCGGTGGCCCCCGGAACAGCGACCATCACTGTGACCACTGTTGACGGAGAGAAGACCGCCACCTGCGAGGTGACTGTCACTCCCAAGGTAGTCCCCGTCGAGGGAATAGCCTTCACCAAGGATCAGGTCTCAGTTGTCGAGGGTGAGAAGGTCCTGCTCTACGTGTCCTTCACACCTAAGAACGCCTCTGACAAGAGGGTGACCTGGGCGTCATCAGATACTGGCGTCGCCACAGTTGACTCCAAGGGCAACGTGACCGGCGTGAAGCCCGGCACGGCCACCATAACCGTGAAGACGACAGATGGCGAGAAGACCGCCACCTGCGAGGTGACCGTCACTAAGAAGCCGACACCCGTCTCCGGAGTAACGGTTAACAGAACATCACTTACTCTCACAATAGAAGGTAGCGCGATCCTTGTCGCGACCGTTTCCCCTGAGGACGCCGCCAACCAAAATGTAGTGTGGAGCTCTTCAGACGAGTCGATTGTCAAGGTTGACCAGAATGGTGAGGTTACCGCCGTGAAGACCGGCACAGCCAAGGTCACCGCGACGACCGAGGACGGCGGCAAAACCGCCACTTGCACCGTGACCGTGACTGACAAAGCGGTCCCAGCGACAGGGGTGACTCTCAACAAGAAGACCTTATCGTTGATGGAGAGTCAGACATCTCAGCTCGCCGCTACTGTAGCGCCCGCTAACGCCACCAACCATGAGGTGACCTGGAGTTCCTCCAATACTGCTGTGGCGACTGTTGACAAGGCCGGTAAGATCACGGCTGTCAAAACTGGTACGGCGACCATCACCGCCAAGACCCACAACGGAAAGACAGCCACCTGCGATGTCACTGTCACTACCAGATATACCGTAAAGAAGGGCTCTACCGAGATGACTGAGAATTACAATCTTACCATCGATTTAGGAGAGACTGTCACATTGATGCCTTTTGATAAGGTCAACAACGCTGAGATTCGTACTATCCTGAATACCAACTCTATCACTTCCGGAAATTCAAATGTCGCGAGCGTAGAGCTCATGTTCGCTGGTGGAGCCGGAGGTATTAGCGCTTACAATGGCTGGAAGATCACCGGTAAAAAGGGTGGTTCCACTACTGTCACGATGAAATACGGAAGCATGACCCGCAAGATCAACGTCAAAGTCAAGGACTATACTGTCTGGTATAACGGCAAAGAAGTAGGATCCTCAATGACTTATTTTATGGTAGCTAAGAGCGAGGGTATACTTTTCGAGTTGTACGATAAAACTTCCGGCAAGAAGGTCCAGTTAACCCTTGACACCAAGGATAATTACACGATTACTTCTTCGAATACCTCTGTCACGACGAGCGAAAACGCATGGGCTTTATACGGAAAGACCGTAGGATGTGTAGGCGAAGGGACGACCACACTTACCTTCAAATATAAAGGAGTCACGATCAAGACGACATCATTGAGGATTGTCCACGACTGCGACATATATTACAACGGCAGCAAGTTAGGATCTTCAATAACGGCATACAACGGAAACGAAATATGGTTCAAGCTATACGACAAGGTTGACAAAAAGTATATCATCCTCCATAACGGTAGTAATTTCACTGCCGCATATAACAACCTGGCATGTGCGTCGACCTCCACCAAGGTGTTAAGGTTTTCAGGCGTATTTTTTGAGAATACCGGCGTTGGCGACGGCAAGGCTGCCTATGTTGACGGCGTAGGAACGAGTACGCTCACATTCACTTATTACGGCAAAGAGATTGCCAGGACCACCATCACTGTAAAGGAAGGCCGCGTAGGTATAACGACGAGCGACTATAGTGTGTATGGTCCTCTCGAGGAAAGTTCTTCAGCAGCTGTTAATTTCCTAGTTTACAAAAAGAATGGCCAAAAGAGAGTCTTCAAGTTTTATGACTACGATAAGGGATCGAACCACAAACCTTCTTCGGACAAACTGATAAATCCCGGAGTTAGTTTAGGACCTGGTAGTTATAATGACAAATTCACTATCGCTTTTACTGGTAATTCGGGAGAGATCTGTTTCTATCAATACGGTGCCAGTTCGGGAGAGAAGGCCACACTTTACTTTGGGGTCAAAAGGCCGGGCAGCAGTCAATATCGTACAGTCTATGTCAGCTTGCAGAATTCTCTGTAATATTTAAGGAGGGTGGCCAAGGCCATCCTCCTTTTTTATGCCCTCGGTCCGAAGATGGCCGTGCCGATCCTGACAATGGTAGCCCCGTGCATGAGAGCGAGAGGCCAGTCGTGAGACATTCCGATTGAAAGCTCCGTAAAGCCTGGAAGAGAGAAATACTCTTCCAGGCTATTTTTAAACGCTTCGATCCGGGCGAAGTCAGCCTCGACAACAGATTGGTCATCAGTGTTGGTCGCCATGCCCATAAGGCCACGGAAGCGCACATGCTGGTACGACAACCTTCGGTCTGGACGAAGGATGTCTAATATCTCCTCTTCTGTGAAACCTCCTTTTGTCTCCTCTGCACCAAGGTGGAGCTCGAGAAGAACGTCTATGACTTTGTCATGCTCACTCCCCCACTTCTCAATCGCATCAAGAAGTCGCTGGGAATCAACAGATTCCACAAGAGAAGCGTACGGCAAGACCAACTTTAATTTATTGGTTTGGAGATGGCCGATAAAATGCCACTCTATATCACCTGGCAACTCAGCCACTTTGGAGGCGAATTCCTGCGGCCTATTCTCCCCGAATCTTCTCTGTCCGGAATTGTAGGCCTCAAGAATATCTTCAGTGGGGTGGAATTTGGAAACTGCCACCAGTTTAACCTCTGGCGGCAGTTTCGAAAGAACACTCTTTAAATTATCGGCGACCATTCTTCTTGGCTTGCTCCCTTTGCATCTGGGCCTGCATCCTTTGAGCTTCCTCAAGACGCTGCTGCCATTTGCTCTTGGGCTGTTTCTTGCCCTCGGTGGCCTTCAGCTTAGCCTGGATCTCTTCGGGATTCACGAACCACTTCTTAATAACCCATGTCTCCAACATGGTGATCAAGTTGGAAAGGAGGTAATAGTAGCTCAATCCGGAAGACAGGCTGTTACAGATGAAGTACATCATAATCGGCATCATCCACACGCTCATGAACCTCATCGAAGCCATCTGTGGATCATCGCTTCCAGGCTGGGAAGCGGTTGTCAACTTCGAATAGAAGAACATCGATATCGCCATCAGGAGAGCGAAAAGGGAGATATGGTCACCAAGCAGAGGCACTCTGGTGCCGAAGTTGATGATTGAGTCGTAAGCGCTCAAATCCTCAGCCCAAAGGAAGGGCTGCTGCCTAAGCTCGATAGATGCCGGGAAGAACCGGAACATCGCCCACAAGATCGGGAACTGAAGGAGCATAGGAAGGCATCCTCCCATCGGACTGATTCCAGCCCGCTTGTAGAGATCCATCTGGGCCTGCTGCTTCTTCATCGCGTCCTCCTGCTTGGGATACTTTGCGTTCAACTTGTCGATCTCAGGCTTGATCGCCTGCATCTTGGCTGATGAAGAATAGGTCTTGAAGGCGAACGGAAGCACGACCAACTTGATCAGGAGCGTCATGATAAGGATGATGATCCCGAAGTTGGAGATGAACTTGCGGAGGAAGTCAAATGTGGGGATAATCACGTACTTCGTGAACAGTCCGACAACGCTACCTCCCAAGGGAATGATCTTCTCAAACTTGTGGTCGTAAGACTTAAGAGTCTTGTAGTGGTTGGGTCCGAAATAGAACTCGAACGGGATAACCGTCTCTCTCTGACCGGGTTGGAAGTCTCCCCTCATCCTCGCCTGACAAGCCATCAGATTGTTGTCGGCATCGTCCTCAGGGAAGAACTTGATGTCAAACTCAGCTGATGAATATTCCTTCGGAGCCCTGAATATCGCGGAGAAGAACTGCTGCTGGAAAGCGAACCAAGCGACCTTGTTGTCCACCCTCTTGGAAGCTGAACGGGCGCGACCTATGCTTTCCGGCTTCTTCTCACCGGAGAAGTACCAGTTGAGTTTGGAATACTGTGTCTCATTCTTGTATCCCTTCTCCATCCGAGGAATAGTCATCATATAATCCAGGTCATAGGAGAACACATTCTTCGGAATCACGTTCTCCATACCCATGAATGACAAGGAGTTAGATACAAGGTACTCCCCTTCCCGGATCGAGTATTTCTGCTCTATGTATCCTCCGCCGGCAAAGGGCAGCCGCATCACAACCGAAGTGTCAGTCTTCTCAGCCACGGAGAATATGAAATCAGAAGTATTGACCATCTCTCCGGCGTAAATCTGAACTCCCAAATGGCTGTTACCAGGCTTGAACAGATACAAATCATCCCCGCCGTAAGTCTTATAGTCTTTGAGGAGAACCGAATACGGCTGGGCTCCCTTGGTCGTGAAAGCAACCTCGAACTTATCGTTGGAAAGAGTTATTATCTCCTCCTGACCAGAGTGGGCAGCCTCGAGAAGGGAATCCTTATAAACAGAAACAGCCTGGCTTATAGCCACTTGGCCTGCATCTTGGCCCTGAAGGGCAAGGTCTCTAAGACGGGCAGTATCCTTCAAAGCGTCAGCGGCAGCCGCGGAGTCCGCCCTATAGCGCTCCACAGCCGCTATCGAGTCGAGCTGAGCCTGATAGGCGGCTTGTTTCTGATATTGTTTGTTCTGAAAGAAGACAAAGCCGAACAGGATCAATCCCATCAGGACAATGCCTGTGATACTATTCTTATCCATCCTTTACTTCTCTTCCTCCCCTTCCTGAGCCTTGATAATCTTGGCCTCAAGTTCCTTGAGCTCCAGCTTCGCGGCGTCGATACGCTCCTGCATCTGCTTGATGAGCGGCTCGGAATTCTTCGAGGCGGAGAAGAAGCCAATGTTGTTCTCGTAAGTGACGATGTCCTGCTGGAGTTTGTTATATTCCTGGACAAGACGGTCCTTCTCGCTCACAGGCTTGCGGGCGGGAGCGGCACCACGAGCGGCAGACCTGGCGGTCCTCGGTGAATAATCCGGGAACTTGGCCTGGATGGCCTCTGAATATGCCTTCTGGATACTCTCCTTCTCCTTATAAGGGACGAAACCTATATTCCGCCATTTCTCCGCGAACTCCTGAGCGGCGGCACGGTCGGCCTCAGCGTCCTTGGGCTCATAGGCGTTAATCTCATCGATAAGGGCTTTCTTGGCTCTGAGGTTGCCGTAATAGTCATTCTCAGGCTTGGAATTCTTATCCCTCTCAGCGAAGAACTCGTCACAAGCGGTGCGGAACCTCTTCCACAACTGCTCTGACTTCTTGCGAGGCACGGCGCCGATCTCTTTCCACTCTTTCTGGAGAGCTATGATGGCCTCGGTGGTCTTCTTCCACTCCTTGCTGTCCTTCAATGCCTCAACTTTCTCAATAATAGAGAGTTTCTTCTCCATATTCTCGTTCATAGAGTCCTTGAACTGGGAATAATACTCCCTCTTGCGGGCGAAGAACTTGTCGCAAGCCGCACGGAAGCGGTCATATATCTTCTGGTTCTCCTTCTTTGTGGCGAACCCGATAGTCCTCCACTTCTTCTGGATCTCCTCGATCTCAGTGGACAACTGGTTCCACTCGCCAGAGGACTTGACCTCTTTCTCAGCTATGGCCTCAACCTGCTCGCAGAGCTTGGTCTTCTCAACAAGGTTCTCCTGCTGCTTCTCCTTCTGTCCCTCGAAATGAGCCTGATACTTCTTGTTGATCACAGCTGTGGCGGCCTTGAAGCGATCCCATATAGAATCCCTGTACTCCTTGGCGACCGGGCCGTACTCCTTCCACTGCTCATGAAGCTTCTGAAGCTCGCGGAAAGCCTCGACCACATTATCATCTTCAGCCAGCTTCTCAGCAGCCTCGCAGAACTCCTGCTTCGCCTCGAGATTCTTCTTGAAATCAAGATCCCTCAGATCCCTGTTGATCTTGACCATGTCGTAGAACTTCTCGACATAGAACTGATATGTGTCGTTCAGGTCACGGAACTTGGTGGCGGGAACGGGACCAATCTCCCTCCAACGGTTCTGGAGCTCACGGAAAGCCGGGAACGTGGAGCTCACATCCTCCTGCTTCTCAACAAGAGCCTTAAGATCCTCAATCACAGCCTGTTTGGCGACGAAATTATCCTCCCTTTGAGCATCCTGCTGGCGGTTAAATTCCGCACGCTCCCTCTTATAATTGGCATAGACACCCTTGAAAGCGGTCTCCATAGCCTCGAAAGGATTATCCTTGACCTCCTCGGACTGGGGGGCCGGGGTCACCTCCTCGATCACGTCCTCCCTTGAAGAAGGCTCATCAACCTTGGAACCAAGTCCAGCCTCAGCCTTCTCTTTGGAAAGCCTCTTATAGAAAGCCGACTTGATAGCCTCGGCCTCCTTATATCTTTTCATCCTGTTCTCATCCTGCGATAGCTTGTCGAACATGTCGGACAACTCGGCCAGCGTCAAGCTGCCAAGGTCGACAGTCTCCTCGACCATCTCATCCTTTTCCTCCTCATCCTCAACTACTTCCTCAACCTTGTCGTCATCCTTCGACACAGCGTCCTTAACCGCCTCTACCGTTTCCTTGAGCGTCTCCTTAACACCCGCGGCAACTTCAGACACGGCATCACCTACCAGGTCACCAGCCTTTGCGGCAAGTTCAGAAACACTTTCCACAACTGTCTTCAGAGGACTCTTGGTCTCTTCTACATCTGGGGTATTGTTCACCTCAGGAACAAAATCTTCACTCATACTTCAATTATTTAGAGTTACACACATTCATGCCATAATCAGCATTTTACAAATATACTCAAAAAAACCGAATAAAAAAGTTATTTTCGCGAAAGGAAACTTATCCTCATATGCGCATAGACATCCTCACAGTAGTACCCGAACTCTTGGAAAGCCCGCTGGGGCACTCTATAGTAGGCAGGGCCATAAAAAAAGGCCTCGTGGAAATCCATGTCCACAATCTGAGAAAATATGGCATCGGTCCCCGGGCCAATGTCGATGATTACTGCTATGGTGGTGACGCCGGTATGGTCATGATGGTCGAACCGGTCGACAAGATGATATCGGAACTCAAATCCGAGCGGGACTACGACGAGGTCATCTATCTGTCCCCCGACGGGGAAATACTGACCCAGGCGATCTCAAACGAGTTATCCCTCAAGGAAAACCTTATCCTCCTTTGCGGCCATTATAAAGGCATAGACCATAGGATCCGGGAGCACCTTGTCACAAGGGAGATATCGGTTGGGGATTATGTGGTCAGTGGCGGTGAGATCCCGGCCGCGTTACTGGCGGATTCGATAGTCAGGCTGATCCCCGGAGCGCTCACAGACGAGACTTCAGCCTTGAGCGACAGTTTCCAGGACGGTCTGCTCTCCCCTCCTGTATACACAAGGCCGGCCGATTACAAAGGTTGGAAAGTTCCTGATGTTTTACTGAGCGGGAACCCGAAACTGATCCAGGCATGGCAGGATGAGCAGGCTCTCGAGCGCACAAAGCTCCTGCGCCCGAATCTTCTTGAGAATTCTTCTAATTGACGTTCCGTCCATGGCAGAGGCGGTAAGACAGTCCGCTTCCGCAAGGGCAAGGCTCATTCCCCGGAACTGGAGGAACATACAAGCTCATATACGGATTCTTCCGGATTATATCCATAATCGGGTCATCCTCGCTTTGGAGAATGACTTTCAGGCAATTAGCCTCATTTGACGAATGACCTCCCAGTAGCCATTTCGGGAGGCTGTTGGCATAGGCCGCCACAATCTCCATGCATTCGTTATAATCCTCGAAAGTCTCGATGTCGTCCTCTCTGTCAGACACGCAGCCGAATATCTCCTCAGTGGCGTCATCTCCCCAAACCATCTGGGAATTCATCCAGATGTCGTGTTCCTCAAGGATCAGGTCATCGCCTGAATAACCCAAGTTCAGCAACATCTCAACCAGCTTCTTTCCCTCAGGCGAGCCCAATCCGAAAACGAATTCAGGAGCGCCTGAGCCAGCCTCGATCGCCTGTTCCGGGGTGAAAGCGCGGAGACCGCCCAAATCCGGAAAGTCTTTTCTTCCAGACAATATTTTCGCAGGCTCGTATATGCCCGGAGCGCTCATGTGAGGTTCTCCCCCGAGATCTATCCTGCAGAGTTTGAAAACCGGACTCTCGACAAGCCGGGATGTGAAAGTCTCAACACTCCAACGCCCCGCCCAATCATTATATTCCAGCATCTTATCATAGAACTCATCCACAGTCAGGACCCCATAAAGATTGAGGTAACCGAAAGCGGCCCTCTCCATCTCGAAAGTTCCGTCGGTCTCTCCCCTGGATATCGCCTCACGGATATGCGGAGCCACAATATCATAGACTTCCTTCGGGATCCAGATCTCTTTGAAATCCTTCTCCGACACGTCAACTCTCAGCAGACCGACCGTCTCCAAGACGGTAGGATAATCGGGATATTCTTGAACCACAGGTACTTCCGGTCCAGCCTCGACAAGGGTCAAAAGAAGCCTTAAATCCCTTTCAAGCATATTCCCGAGCCATTCCTGGGGTCTTTCCACTATGAAGGCACCGAGCCTTTGGACAAACTCGTTCTTGCGGACATGAGAAGGAACATCCGCCCCGAAAAAGTGGCGGATGTCCTCCAGGTCGACCTTGTGGAAGGCGCCAAGAGCTGAGATTATGATGTCCTTATTCAAATCAGATCAAATACTTTTTCCAAAAGCCTGTCATGTCCTCCAAAGTCTTTCCCTTGGTCTCCGGGACCAGTTTCCAGACGAAGAGAGCGGCAATAAGACAGATCACACCGTAAAGGGCGTAAGCGAAGAAATGGCTCCAGTTGTACATCGGCACGAAAGTGCTGGACACTATGAAGTTGAATATCCACTGGAAGGCCACCGCAATGGCTGTCGCCTCGGAACGGATCGTGTTCGGGAACAATTCGGCGATATATACCCAGCAAATCGGGCCCCAGCTGAACATGAAGCACGCGCTGTAGATCATTATGCTGAGCACAGGGATGAAAGCGGGAAGGTTCACTACGTTGCTCAAGGCCACTCCAATAGCGCCCAGAGCCATTCCGAGAGAACCGGTGATCAACAGAGGTTTCCTTCCGATCTTTTCCACGGTGAACACCGCCACCAAAGTGAAGCTGATGTTTATGACTCCCATGATGACAGTGAAGAGCATGTTGTTCGACACACCCATCGACTCGAAGATTCTCGGAGCGAAATACAGCACGGCGTTGATGCCTATAACCTGCTGGAACACGCTGAGCATGCAGCCGATGAAAACGACCATCAAACCGTATGCGAGGATATTCTCCTTCTTCTCCACCACGGTATCCTTTATCTCGGAGATAATCTCCCTGGCCTTGGCCTCGCCATTTATATTGGACAGCACAGTAAGGGCCTCATCATCACGATGGTTGAGCACAAGGAAACGAGGAGTCTCGGGGACCAGGAGGATCAGCAAGGCGAAAAGACCCGCCGGAACCGCCTCGGAAAGGAACATCACCCTCCAGCCGACAGCATTTGTCCATTCGACGACAGCGGGATCATTGGCATGGGAACGGATAATCAAGTAGTTGACGAAATAGACTACCAACTGACCGAATATGATGGCGAACTGGTTCCAAGAGACCAGCTTACCTTTCTTTGACGCGGGAGCGACCTCGGCGATATACATCGGGCAGAGGGCAGAGGCCAGACCGACTCCGACACCACCCAGGATGCGGTAGCAGTTGAAAGCCACAAGCAATCCCTTTGTGGCGACTCCTTTCTGGAAGAACAGGAATTCGGGGAAATATGACCCGAGAGCTGACAGAAGGAACAGGACACCCGCCACGAAAAGGGTCTTCTTACGGCCTAGATTCGAGGCCAGAATACCCGAAATGAAGGCTCCTATAATACAGCCGATCAACGCGCTGGAGCTCGTGAAACCGTGGAGTCCGTCAGTATAGTTGAAATCTGACGCTCCCTTGAAAAACGCCTGGAGTCCTTTCTCAGCACCTGAAATGACAGCCGTGTCATATCCGAACAGCAGTCCCCCGATGACCGCCACAAGGACTATTGAGAATAGATAAACGGGGCTTCCTTTCTGTCTGTACATATTCCATCAAATTGTCCCGCGAATATAAAAAAAAGTATTTGGAAAAATGTACGTCACTGTCAGCGAGACCGCTTAGAACGCCATATTCCAAGCGGCGTTCTGAGCTCTCTGACTGTTGACAGCGTTCATCTTGCCGAAGTTCCACTTGACCCCGAAAAGAATGTAACGTCCCATAACCAGAGTGTAGGAGTCCTGCTCGTAGTTGGCTGTGACAGTGTGGTTCAGGTTACGGGTCTGGTCAAGGAGATCGTGGATATGCAAGCTGAATGTGTACGCCTTGACATTCTTCGAAATCTCAATGTTCCATCTCCATTCCGGAT
Source organism: Bacteroidales bacterium (assembly GCA_024693285.1). GTDB lineage: Bacteria > Bacteroidota > Bacteroidia > Bacteroidales > UBA932 > Cryptobacteroides. Next base: position 26,160 of record JAILLE010000013.1, on the reverse strand, counting down.
CGCCATACCCCTCAGCGAATCCCCGGTACCAGTGATATGTGAGGTCCGTGTCAAACTCAAACTCATGTTTTGTCCGGTAGTTGCCGGATAACCCGACGGAAGAGTCCAACGTGTTCATGTTGAGATTCTTATTCAAGGAATAGCGGGCGATTTCCCGTGAAGCCGAGGAGAAAGCTCTCCATGTGAAGCCTCCGGAGCTATATCTCAAAGTGACGCTGGGATCGTAACCATAGCTGGTGGTATTACCCTCGAAAAAGCCGCTCTTTCCGCTAAAGAACAGGTTCCCTTTGGGATCTCCCCAGAAAGAATCCATGAACGAGGAATAGTCGAAACTGTCCTTATCAACTCCAGGAAGAGTACCCTTAGGTTGATAACTGGTTGAACGTATGACACTTCCGCTGATTCCAAAAGTCAGGAACCACTTTTTGCCGCTGTCAAGCGGAGTGTTGTAACTCGAGTATAGCGATGAGCTGAAAGAGTTCTTCTTCGAGTTCAACGGCACGGCATACATGATACCGTCAGAGTCGTACCAGCGGGCGTAGGTGACAGGTCTTGTGTTCACGGTGCCGTAGAAGGTCATCATAAGGTTGGAAAATCTTTTCTTGTTGTTACGGTCAAAGCTGGCGACGAATGTGGTGTATCCACCTGGTTTGAGATAGATATTTCCTATCACCGGCCTGGACGGGTCGGCGATATTCATGACCGGTACCATGGAACTTCTGTCGGGCTGGCGCGAGGTTCCAGACGTGGACACGGTGAAACGATTGTCGCCCACCATGTGTTGGATTCGCAAGGTGGGGGTCGCATGCCAGTACCACTCTCCAGCGCCTGTGGTGCTTGAAACTCCATAACTTTTGGAATATGTCTCATTCATCAGCCCCGACATGCTGGCTCCCAGTGTTATCCAGCTCGTATTGGCGAACTTGTATTGGGCGGTCATGTCGTAAATCTGGCTGATTGTGTGGGCATTTGACTCGGAGGAATAGAAGCCGTTGCGCCCTGCCGCATCGAAAGCGTCACGCAGACTGTTCTGGCTTGTGGCAGACAGGTAAGCGCTACCCGAGAGTAGTATTTTCTCCCCGATCGGCTCAGCGTAGCGTACCCTTCCTCCGACCATACGGTACTTTGAGTCTGACTGGTACCTCAAGTCCCTACGATCTTCTCCGGCGGCTGTTTTCACAATGCTGACCTCATCGCTCTCTCCGTCAGTGTCTCCGACAGTGAAGCTCGCCTGGAACTCGATAAACCGGTTTTTCTTCCCCCAAAGGTCCCTGAAGGTAATGGCGTTGTAGTCATATAACCTCATGGTGGAGCTTAAGCTATGGACATCGCCTTTTGAACTATTTATGAACAAGCCCTCCCTTGAGGTCTCTGATGTTGAAGTACTGAAGTCATTGTTCCAGGTGTAAGAGAAACTCGGGGTTATACGTACCCTAACCTTGCCGCTCTCCTTCTTTATCTCAGCGTCAGCCGCGACAGAGTTGGAGAACCCCCTCCCGGAATTCTCCGAGGAAGAAAAGATATTCCCGTCATCCTGAAAGGTGGTCCTGAATGACTTGTTCCCGGAACGAGAGTCACCATATTTATAGTTGCTTCCTATAGTCGTGTCGAAGTTCTTGATTCTCTGTGTGTTGTAATTCACTCCCAGCTGCCCGGCCGAGGATATCTGGCCGATATTGCTGGTCCTGGTGGTCCCGTCAGCGCTGACGGCCACGAAGACCACTCCATCCGCGTCGTTGATGTTCATCCCGTTGCCGATCAAGGTCAACTGATCTTTCTCCGAGTACGCCGCCACAAGCGCGTTACCGCTGTAAAGCAGACCTCGGTCATCACGCAAGGGGTTGTCCTTATCATGAGCCGCGGTGGTTCCTCCCTTCACTCCGGCGTTGCCGAACCACCCTTTCTCATATTCCTTTTTCAAGGCGACGTCGAGGACTTGCTCTCTCGCACCGTCCTGCATGCCCGTATCCCTTGTGGATTCCGACTCCCGGTCGATCACCCTTATCTTGTCCACAATCGATGCGGGCAAGTTGTTCAGGGCTGTGGACTGATCTCCAAAGAAAAATGTACGTCCGCCTACTGTGAGCTTGTCAATCTCCTTGCCATTGAACTTGACTTTACCCTCGTCAGTAATCTCCATTCCCGGCATGCGTTTCAGGAGATCTTTGAGCATCGCGTTAGTGCCGACCTGGAAGGACGAAGCGTTGAACTCGACGGTGTCCTGCTTCACGATAATCGGATTGCCCACATCGGTCACGACCGCCGCATTAAGGTAATTCTCATCGATCTTGAGCTTGATCGTTCCCATGTCCACCATCATGTCCCGGAAATATTTCTCTAAAACAAAAGGATGATAACCAAGCATTTCCACACGAAGGACATAGTTGCCGTAAGGGACATCCTCCAATTTGGCTTTGCCCTCGGCATCGGTGAGTGTGAAATTGCTGATCGTGGTGTCCTTGGCGGGGATGACATAGAACGAGGCGAAAGGAATCGGCTCGTTGGTGAGAGAGTCAACGACGGTGCCGCTGACCTCGGCCATCCTTCCGTCCATCAGGTTATCATTCAATATGAAGACCTGGGCTTTTGCGGAAAGGCACAGTGCCAGGATAGAAAAAGCGGTGAGAAAAGTTCGTTTCATGCGGAAAACCAATATCGTTGTATATACTTTAGACGTGTGAAGCCCTTGAAAGTTAACAAACAATTTCACTTCTCTTCCATAAACAATTCTCCTTTAAGGTATTTCACATTGTCGACGGCGAACTCATAGCCATTCGAGCCCGGACGGGCGACCTTAAGGTACTTTTCATACCATTCGAGAGCTTGCTTGTAATCTTTTTTCATCTGGTAGCAATAGGCGATGGTGGAGAGAGCCGAAATAAACTTCGGATTATACTTGTAAGCTTCTTTGTAATGCTCTATGGCGCTGTCCCAGGAATTTTGCGTTTTATAATATCCTAGACCATACTGCTGATGAATACGGGACATCATGGCCGGATCAGGCTCAAGCATCTTCAGAGCTTTGTCCAGCCAAGGTTTCACATCCCTGTCAAACGGACGGTAAGCATCCATTTTCGCCGCGGCGATGGCATAAGCCAATCCCACATCGCTGGAGTCAATCTGCCATGCGGCAATGAGTTCTTTATCAGCCCGGTATAAAACCAGATCGTGCCAGTAACTCTGACCCAGATAGTAGTGGATCGGGTAGGTGTCATTGCCAATATCCTCCTGACGCTGGAACACCTTGCTGGCGGTCTCATAATCTCCCTTCCGATAAAAGGCGACGCCTTGCAGGGGCGCTATCGTCATATTGTCAGGATCCTCGGCAAGGAAAGGTTCGCTAAGAGCGATCGCCCCATCATAGTTTTCGGAATCGAGAAGAATACCCATCGCCTTGGACAGGACCGATTCGTTCATCGGCTTCAGAGCCAATGACTTCCGATAGTACCATAAAGCCGAATCAGGTTTCTCCATCTGTTTGAAAGCATCACCCACGAAACTGACGACCGCCGGGATGGAATCCCTCTGGAGAACCGCCTGCCCTGCCTGGATACTCTGAGGATATGCCTTCAGCCGATAAGAGGCTTGCATCAGACGGATCTTGTAGAGTATATTGTCCTGGGCAAATGAAGATAGCATATAGTATGTTCCGAGCGCATCCTCATAAGCTCCGCTCTGAAAATGGCAGTCAGCCAGCTCAGCCAGCACACCTTCATCCATTGAACCAGGCCGTACCAACGCCGAGAGTTTCTCGATGGCATCATCGGTACGGTAAATACTCTTCAGGTAGCGCGCCTCGGCCAGCACTGAATCACGATGGGTTGTCTGAGCACCAAGCTGAACGCAGACCATCGACATTGATAATATGAATACTAATCTTTTCATCTGAGTTGGAAAATAACAGGGAAGATAAATGTGACCGGAACAATTTCGCCGGCTCTAACGCCGGGGTCCCACTTCGGAGAAGCGGAGACCACACGTAACGCCTCCGTATCCAAATCTTCTCTAACCCCTTTAAGCACTTCAACATCCCGGACCACTCCATCAGTCCCAACAGTAAATTGCAAGGTCACACGGCCTTGTACACCTTCGTCTTTAGCCGTTTTAGGGTAAACGAGCCGCGAATTCACCCATTTGGAGAATTCATTCGCGTCACCCCCGTTAAAGGTCGGTTTCCGTTCCACCAGCCGGAAAGGAATCAACTCGGGATCTGGCTTTATTTCATCGGATTCCATGGACGGATTACAAGCTAACATGAAAGCGGCCAACACAGGGAGGATGGCCAGATATGACCAACGAATCCACCGGGAGGACGACGGTTTGAGCATCATATCGATGCGGCTCTTGAGTTTGGCATGCTGGAAACCACTGGCCATCGAGAAGCGGTGCTCCCCCACTGCTTTACGCACGAGAAGTAATTGATATTGAGCGGCTTCAACGCCATTTTGAATAACTCGCTCATCGGCTTCATATTCATGGAGAAGGCGTAATTCCTCCCTGGTGATCCAGACCAGCGGATTCCACCAGAAAAGCAGTTGAATCGGCAGGAAGAAGATAAGGTCCAGTGAGTGCCGGCACTTTACGTGCATAAGCTCATGCGTGAATATGGCAGGATTCTCTTTCAGGTCCTTCATGCAAATCACCACTGTACGTCCCCAACTGAAAGAAGGAATATCCTCTTCCAGCAACACTAGACGGAAGCCATCTCTCTTGGTTTGTTCTCCTTTCCGTATCAAGCGTCCCGTCTTGCATGCGGACACCAGGTAAAGAGTCAGTGTAGCGACCCCTCCAAAAATGTAAATAGCCAATAAGAATTCCTTCCATGGGAAGGAGGATTGGAGAGCATGTTCGGCTAATCTGTTATCTGGAGATGCCCATCCGAAAACCCAGACAGGATCGACCACAACGACATTTGTCGGCCGGATCCTGATAAATGGAAGAAGCAAGCAGAGATAACTCCCCGCCAGAAGGAGCATCCGGTTCAACCTGAAAAAGGTGGTCCGACGCATCACCAGCAGGTAAAACGCATAGAACAGGCCCAGATACAGACCACCTCGTGCTATATATAATAAAAACGGTGTCATTTCTTATTCTTTTCAATTCGCGCGACCAGGTCTTTCAGCTCCTTAAGGTCCATCTTGTCTTCCTCAACGAACTGGGATACCAAGTTGAGATAGGAGTTGTCATAGTAGCGGGCGACAACTTTGGAAATCGTATTCCCGCGATATTGCCGTTCACTAATCTTGACTTTGTATCGGAAGGAGTTCGCCATCGGCTCCCTCTCCACGAACCCCTTCTCCTCCAAAAACTTAACCAATGTCGCGACAGTGTTGTAATGAGGCTTCGGCTCGGGAATATAACTGATCAAATCTCTGATGAACAAAGGCTCATGCGCCCAGAAAATGTTCATCAACATCTCTTCTTTCGCGGTTAATGTCTGCTTCATAGCTAATCTCACATATAAGACGTTACTACGCGAATATAGTCATTTAATTTATATCTCCTAATAAATTTAGGAGATTTACGTTATTACTTCGGAGATACAATGCGGCTTGCTTTTTGCAAAACGTTATAACATCACAAAAACTTGAAGACATGAGAAGAATTCTAGTAATGATGGCTGTTCTGGCCATTTCAACAAGCCTTTCGGCTCAAGTGATCGTAAGAGAAGAATCTCAACTCTTCGAGCCTGACGAGCAGATCTATGACCCATATCTTTACCTTACACCATTCAGCGACGCTGTAGGTTATTCAATCTACGGGAGCCAGTACCGCAAAGCCAGGGCAACCAGATCCTGGGGTACAAACCTGTGCCTCGTATCCGCACCCTTGTTCGGCCTATTCGCTTTATCCGGAATCAATAATGAAAACGATGCGGTGGCTTTGATAGGCGCCGCAGGGTTCGCCGGCAGTCTCATAGCCGGGATCCCCCTATGGAGGAAAGGTCGAAAACAACTTGATTGGATGCTGGACGACTATGTGAGGAGATACGCCCCTAAACCTCGAGCCGCAAACGTGTCAATAGGTGCCACTGATAACGGCGTAGGTCTGGCTTTGAGGTTTTAAGATTATCTTAATAATCTGAATGACAACGAAAAAGGACCGGCTCATTTCGAGTCGGTCCTTTTTGTGGAGCATAGGAGAATCGAACTCCTGACCTTTTGAATGCCATTCAAACGCTCTACCAACTGAGCTAATACCCCGTTTCGGACTGCAAATATATAAACATTCCGTGAATCCGCAAAATTTTTAGGCAAAAAAGAATCCGGCCGGAAACCGGCCGGATTCTTTTATCACATTAAGCCTCATCCTGGAACTTGAGAACCGGCTGCCTTGCGGCGGTCGTCTCGTCCGGACGAGTGATCGGAGCGTTGTGAGGAGCGGCTTTCAGGATAGCCGGATCCTCCGCGGCCTCAGCGGCGATCTTCCTCATGACCTCGATGAAAGCGTCCAGCGTCTCGACTGACTCAGTCTCAGTTGGTTCTATCATTATAGCCTGGTGGAAGAGAAGCGGGAAGTAGATAGTCGGAGCATGGAAACCGAAGTCCAACAGTCTCTTGGCCACATCCAGAGTCGTGGCTCCTTCCCTCTCGTCTTCAGTGCCTTTTCTTGATCCGTCATTAATCAGTCCGTCGAACACGAACTCATGTTTGCAGACCGAAGGGATAGGAAGCTTGTAGCAATCCTTGAGGCTCTCCTTGATGTAGTTGGCTCCAAGGGTAGCGTACTTGCCGACCAGTTTGACATTCTGCTTGCCGAGCATAAGGATATAGGCATATCCCCTGAGGATGACACCGAAGTTACCCAGGAAACCAGACACCTGACCGGCGGCCTTCTCGGAATCACACACGACATCGAAGGAACCGTCTTCTTTCTTGACGACCTTGGGGACAGGCAGATATGGCAGCAGTTTCTCGCAGACTCCAACCGGGCCGGAACCAGGGCCTCCACCACCATGAGGAGTGGAGAATGACTTGTGGAGATTCAAGTGAAGGATATCGAATCCCATATCGCCAGGACGCACCATGCCGATAAGCGGGTTCATGTTGGCTCCATCATAATAGAGCAGTCCTCCGCACTCGTGGACGAGGGCAGCGATCTCCCCTATCTCCTTCTCGAACAAGCCGAGAGTGTTGGGGTTGGTCATCATGATACCAGCGATGTCAGGGCCAAGAAGCGGCTTAAGATCAGCCACATCCACAAGGCCGTCAGCGTTGGATTTCACGACCACAACCTCCAGGCCGCAAACAGCGGCGCTGGCCGGGTTCGTGCCATGGGCGCTGTCAGGGACTATCACCTTGGTACGGGCCAGATCTCCACGGAGAATATGGTACTGACGCATAATCATCAGTCCGGTAAGCTCTCCATGAGCACCGGCGCAAGGGTTAAAGGTGAATCCTGCCATCCCGGTGATCGCGGAAAGGGCCTTGTCCATATTATAATAGACCTCCAGGGCTCCCTGGACTGAGCATGCGGGTTGAAGAGGATGAAGCCCCTGGAAACCCTTCATGTTGGCGATTTCCTCGTTGATCTTGGGATTGTACTTCATCGTGCAGCTCCCGAGAGGATAGAATCCGGTGTCGACACCGAAGTTCATCTGCGACAGGTTGGTATAGTGCCTAACCACATCCACCTCGCTCACCTCAGGCAGCTCAGGAGCCTCAGAACGCATCAAATTCTCCGGAATATCGGCGGCCGGAAGAGCACAATTGGGAAGTGAGTACCCGGTACGGCCTTCCTTTGAAAGCTCGAATATAAGTTTGTCGTAATATTTCATATTCCTAGGCCTCCTTCACCAACTTGACGAGAGCGTCAATCTCCGCCTTCGTCCTTCTTTCAGTCGCACAGAACGTGACAAATCCCTCCTCCGTGGGAACAGCCCCGAAGAAACCTCCTTCCAAAAGCTTGGACTGAAGCTGGTCGACGGGAACCAACGGTTTGAGAGCGAATTCCTTAAGGAACGGCTGTCCCTCAAAAGCCTCCTCGAACTTACCGGTCTTCAACAGCTCATCATGGAGATAATGAGCGGCGGCACAAGAGCGTTCGTTGACCTCTTTAAGGCCCTCATGGCCCATCAATGACATGTATACAGTCACGAAAAGGGCCATAAGGCTCTCGTTGGAGCAGATGTTGGAAGTGGCCTTCTCGCGGCGGATGTGCTGCTCACGGGCCTGAAGGGTCAAGCAGAAGCAGCGGCGTCCCTCCGTGTCACGAGTCTCTCCAACAATCCTTCCGGGAAGCTTACGCAGATATTCCTTCTTGCAAGCCATGAAGCCGACATAAGGACCACCGAAAGTCATAGGAATACCCAGACTCTGGCCATCTCCGACGGCGATATCCGCGCCCCACTCGGCAGGAGTCTTGAGGACTCCCAATGCGGACGGATCGCAGTACTCGATGAATATCGCCCCGGCATCATGGATAGCGTCAGCGAAGCCAGTGAGGTCCTCGACAATACCGAAACGGTTGACTGAAGGGACGATAACACCAGCCACATCGCCTTTCTTAAGCTCGGCATTCATGTGGTGAGGACAGGTGTGGCCATCCATCACGGGAAGATAACCAAGCTCAATCCCATGGTATTTGGCATAAGTCTCGATGGTCTTGACCACATTGGGAAGGAGAGTCTTGGAGACAAGAACCCTCGTCTTTTTCTTGGTGCAGGAAGGAGCCATCTTGACAGCCTCAGCGGCGGCGGTAGGACCGTCGTACATGGAGGCGTTGCTGACATCTAGCCCTGTCAAGGCGCAAATCATGCTCTGGAACTCGAAAATATACCTTAAGGTACCCTGTGAGATCTCAGCCTGATAAGGAGTGTAAGCAGTCAGGAACTCGGAACGGGAAATGATGTAAGGGACTACGGCGGGAGTATAATGGTCATAAGCTCCCTGTCCGGCGAAGACTTTCAGCCTGGCGTCCTTTGCATCCAAAGCCTCGAAAAAATCCCTGACTTCCTGCTCGGACATAGCGTCCGGGAGGTCATATTCACCCTTGAAAATGAAGTCTTTGGGCACATCGGAATACAGGTCGTCCATCGACCCGACTCCGATACGGGCCAGCATGGCCTTGACATCATCTTCAGTGTGAGGGAAATACTGGAATGTCGCCATCGCTTCCTTACTTCTCGGAAAATGCCTGGTAAGCGGCGGCGTCCATAAGGGCCTCAACCTCGGCGGGATCACTCATCTCAACTTTGATGATCCAAGCCTCGTAGGCATCCTCGTTGATCTTCTCAGGAGCGTCCTCAAGGTCAGGATTGACCTCAACGACCTTCCCGGAAACGGGGCAGAGAAGCTCGCTGGAAGCTTTCACGCTCTCCAGAGCGCCAAACTCCTCACCAGCCTCAAACTCGTCATCGACCTCAGGAAGGTCAGCGTAGGTGATGTCACCAAGCTCCTTCTGGGCGAAATCAGAGATGCCGATAGTAGCCACATTGCCTTCGACTTTAACCCACTCATGGTCCTCGCTGTAACGGAGGCCTTCGATTACTTTACTCATGTCTTATTAGTTTATTTAGTTGATTATTAATTATTTCTTATAGTTTGTCTGATAGAATCTCTTCTTAATCACCTTGCCAGGGAAGACCTTTTTGCGGATCCTGATATTAAGAGGGGTATCAAGTGCTCCGTGAGCGCGGTCCACAAGGGCGAAGCATATGCTCTTCTCAAGAGAAATGCTGTGATAGCCAGTGGTTACGACACCGACCTCGGTCCCGTCAGCGAGCTCGACCGGATAACCGGCGCGAGGAATCGCCTTGTCCTGAAGCTCGATACCGACCAGCTTTTTCGCCGTACCGTTAGTTTTCTGATCGACAATGGCATCCTTGCCGATGAACTCATCCTTGTCAAGCTTGCAGAACATGCTGAATCCAGCCATCACAGGAGAAATCTCAGGGGTAAGCTCATCACCGTACAAAGGCAGTCCAGCCTCGAAACGAAGGGTGTCACGGCATCCGAGTCCGCAAGGAACGACTCCGGCGGTCAGGAAAGCTTCCCAGTAGTTCACAATGAGTGAAGGGGCGGCATAGATCTCAAATCCATCCTCACCAGTGTAACCGGTGCGGCTCACGATAACCCTGGAGCTACCATCCTGGAAGTCCTTGAATGTGTAGAAAGCAAGTCCCGCGGCCTCAGTGGCGAAAGGAAGGACTTTCACGAGGGTCTCCTCGGCGAGAGGGCCCTGGAGAGCGATCTGTCCCCATTTATCGGACTGGTTAGCGATCTTCACATCGAAACCCTTGCTGTGATCCTTGATCCAGAGATAGTCTTTCTCAATGTTGGCGGCGTTGACGACAAGGAGGAAGTGATCCTTCTCGAACTCTTTGTAGACCAGGAGGTCATCGACTGTGCCACCGTCCGGGTAAAGCATCATCCCATAGAGGATCTGCCCGGGAACCATCGGACGCACGTCATTGGTGAACACATGGTTCACGAATTTCTCGGCATCCGGGCCACAGACGAAAATCTCTCCCATGTGGGAGACATCGAACATTCCGACCTTGTGGCGGACGGCGAGGTGCTCCTCAGTGATCGATGAATACTGGATCGGCATATCGAATCCTGCGAAAGGGCTCATCTTGGCCCCGAGGGCCAGATGGTTGTCATGTAGACAAGTTAAATTAAGGGTTTGTTCCATGGTATATCAGTTTCTAAGTATCTCGTCTCTAATCCTCCAGTCCCCATAGGGATCGATTTCGGCCTCGGCCTTGTCCTGCGCCTTCTCATCAAGATTGAAGAACAGGTCCATTCCGAGCTTGGCCTCGAGCTCGTCCACCGTCATCACGTAATGGGTCAAGTTCCTCTCGCAAGCCCTGTTCGGGAACACGAATCCGATCGAAGCGTAGGTGCCGTCTTTCCTCTTCGCGAGCAGGGCCTTGAAAAACGCGTCCGGAACCATCACATGGTTGCTTCCAATATGCTTGGGGTTGTTGTATTCGAATATGGGGCCGCAAACGACCCAGATGGATTTGTAATACCGGGCCTCGTACCTTACTTGCTTCTCAAGGTCGTTCCAAGCGCCGGAATTAAGATTATGGTTCTGCGGACAAGTGTTGCTCAGGTAAAAACTCTCCTTCATGGTCTGGGAGCTCCACCTCATGTCCGCGGCGGGAGCCATATGCCCACGGTCATAACCAGACCCGACATAATCCCTGTCATACGCCTGTCTTCCCTTGACCATAGGATCGGGAGAGAACTCGTCCTCCCTGCTCCTGTAAGCCGTGATCACCTCTGTCTCAAGTAGTTCATAAGCGACCCAGTTCGGCACCCTGTAGCTATTATTATAAGACAGGGTGTAGCCCATGTGCTCTATGATCTCAGCCTCGCTGTCCTCCAAGCGGTAAGGGATCTCCAGACGGGACAAGGGATCAACCCCATCCTGAGATGGATCCATGACCAGGCCTTGAGGATCTTCCACTTCCCCCTCCGTCCCATCACCACTCCAAATGAAATGATACGCGGTCCCGAGGACGGCCAGAATCACCAGTATGATTATCGAAGTCTTTTTGTCCATTTTACAGAGCCAATCTCAATCCGAATGTGCCTTTGAAATTCTTTCCGGGCATATATGACCTGTTACTTATCCTGCAGGCGTCCCAGCGGCTGGCGCAACTTCCACCACGAAGAATCCTGGTGCCACCTTCCTTCGCTCCCGTAGGATTGACTTGGGGATCAGTAGGGTACTCCTCCGCCCTATCGTAGCACCATTCCCAAACATTGCCGCTCATGTCGTAGATTCCGAGCTCGTTCGGTTTTTTCGTCTTGACGATCTGGGGCTTGGAGTCAGCGTTGTCTATATTCCACATCGATATCTTCATATCGTTCGAGCCGCTGAAACCATAATGCCGAGAGAACTTGCCACCCCTGGCGGCATATTCCCATTCAGCCTCCGTCGGGAGACGGAAGGTCCTGCCTGTCATAGCGTTAAGCTTGCGAAGGAACACCTGGCAATCATACCAAGAAACATTTCCGACCGGTTTATTCGGCTCTTTTATATCATTCAGATATGGAATGGATCCCATCACGGCGTACCAAAGGCCCACAGTTACCTCGGACTCCCCTATCGCGAAATCGACAAGAGTAACCTGATGAGCGTTCACCTCATTCTCAGGAACCTTGAAATCAAGATAGGGGCTGTCAGTGCTATTGAATCCCATGGAGAACGTGCCACCTTGGACCATAACCATCTTGAAACTCTCATTACCGACAGTGAATGATTCCGGCAGTCCGCTCGACGCGTCGACCTTCTCCCTTTTGACCACCGTCCCGTCAATAGGTCCCAGAATGTCCTCATTCAAAACATCTTCCGTAGGTTGGGCAAGCCTGAATCCGACCTTAACCCTACGTGTATGCGATTCCACAGGCATCCTCTCCAATGTCGTACGGACAACCTTGGCGCTACCCTTCTCTGGGCCGGCTGGGTTTACCATCAAACTCATAGGCACGAAATAATCATCCTTCGTCGCGTCCTCCGGAACCTCATCGTAATTATCGAGGCACCACTCCGCCACCGAGGTGAAGCCCTTATCCCCATTGAGGTGATGGGCATATTCCCACTGGGCCTCAGTCGGGAGGGAGAAAGACTTGCCTGTCCGCTTCTCCAATTTGGATAGAAACTTCTGAATATCAACCCAAGAGACCATGTCAACCGGGGCTTGGGGATCCTTGATCCGGCTTGGATTCTTGCCCATAACCTCTGTCCATAAGGCTTGAGAGACTGGCTCCGCGCTGATGACGAAACCATCCAACGCTACAGGTTGAGCGATCCCTTTAGTTACTTTCCGCCGGTTGTCAGCCGAAACTCCCATCGTGAAATTCCCGGCCGATGCCTTGAGCATCTCGAATGAGACAGTCCCGACAGTGTAGGACATAGAGTAATCAGGGCCTGAGGTCTTTTCATTGGAATCCTCGCAGGACACGGTCCAAAGCCCTAATAAGCTGATGATTATGAATATCGCGATCTTTTTCATTCCAGCGCTTACGCAATAGAATACAAATATATGAAAAAAGTCGGGACTATCCAGCCCCGACTCAAACAAAAGGTTCTTTCGACTAGTACTCCACCATAGGAGGGAGGACCTTGGCCTGGTCGATCATCTTCTGGACCATAACCTCGGTGGGAACAACCTTGGTGAGATTCTTCTGCTCGTTCACCTCTGTCATCTTGGCGACGAGATTGGCGGCTACTCTGTGCTGGAGCTCCTTCACGGTGTCAACACCGGAGGCCTCGAGCAGCTCAGAGAACTGAGGGCCGATACCCTTGATACGGAAGAGGTCAGCATGGTTGACCCATGTTAGGATAAGCTTGCCAGTGATCCCGGTGACCTCCTCGAGCTCTTTGCGGCCTTTAGGGGTCTTACCCTTCTCAAGAAGCTGATCTACAGTTTCAACGCCGGCGGCGATAAGCTTCTCAGCGTAGACAGGACCAACGCCCTGGATGTCGATAATCTTGTAAGTCATTGCAATGAAAATTAAGGTGTTGTTAACAGTGTTATTAAGCCAAAAGTAAATAAAAACTTTGACTTGACAAAATTTACGGCGAAAAACAATGACTAAAAGCCTTTTAGAAGCTTTGGAAGAACTGGATGTCTTTCTTGAGCATGACCTTCGGCTCCATCAGGTAGACTTTCTGGAATAGACGGAACTGATTGACTTTGGATAGGTAGACCTTATCCTCATGCTTACCCTTGCGCCACCATTTGTAAAAACCGATAGGGTCATTCTCAAAAGGAATCTTGGCAAGAATATCTGACGAGAAACCGGGAAAATCTATGGTCACATTGAGACCCATATATTGCTTATAATATTGGGGATCCGCCCTGCGCAACTTACTCATCAAAGGGTTATATAACTCAATCTGATCAAGGTGGAGGGTTTTCTCGCGGACTACCATTTTATGGATCCGGACAGGGTCTTCATTAAGCCAGGCGCCCAGACGCAAAGTCTTCGGTCCCTCGGGAGTATCGAGGGTCAACTCGTCCATCGAGTAGTAGACTTTTTCTGTGTCTAAAGGATAAAAAATATCAGCCTCCGCCATGACCAATCCGGTTACGTCGGGGCAAATATAAACAAAAAAATGGTCTTGCACAAACGTACAAGGCCATTTTTTTAATTATTTATCGGCATAATAATCTGTAAGTGTCTTGCCGCTCCGGACTATAAAATCGGCCAAATCCTTACCTTTCAAAAGCCCATTAGAGAGAAGAGCCAGATCCGTCACTTGCTTTAGAAGATCACTTTCTCCAGCGAATTCCTCAACCTTGTCAGAGTGGTCTTTCATTTGAGCTACAAGCTTGATCATCAATGGGTTCTGAAGGTTGACTGTGATATTGAACGACTCCGGCATCTCACCGTAGAAGTTCATTCCGCCACCCAATGCGCTCATCTCACGGTAGCGCCGCATGAATTCATTTCTGGTTATCAAAATGGGCAACGCATCCTCTCCAAGATTATCCGCATCGACATAATACTCATTATCTTTCGGAAGCACAGCCTTTAGCATGGTCTCAAGATTTTTCTTATCCTCTTCGGCCATCTCCGGCTTTACTTTTTCTTCTTTAGGTATCAAATTGTCAACCGAATCAGAGTCAACCCTGGCGAATCTGGTATCTGGAATCTTCTGCTCCAATAAGTTAACGAAATGGGCGTCCAACTCACAATCCATAAGCAGCACGTCATACCCCTTGTTCTTGGCAGCCTCGATGAAAGGATACTGTGCCTCAGAATCCGTAGCATAAAGGTAGACAACCTTCTTGTCCTTGTCGGTCTGGGTGTCAGAGATAGCCTTGCGGTAGTCCTCGAAAGCGAAGAACTTCCCGTCCGTATTCTTGAGAAGGGCGAACTTCATCGCACGCTCACAGAACTTCTCGTCAGAGAGCATTCCGTATTCGATGAAAAGCTTGAGGTTGTCCCACTTGCTCTCCCATGACGCTCGGTCGTTCTTGAATATCTCCTCCAGCCTGTCAGCCACCTTCTTGGTGATATAGGTGGATATCTTTTTCACGTTCTCATCGGCCTGCAAATAGCTTCTGGATACATTCAGGGGAATATCCGGAGAATCGATGACGCCGTGGAGAAGGGTCAGGAAGTCAGGGACTATATTCTCCACATGGTCGGTCACGAACATCTGGTTGCAATATAGCTGGATGTTGTTCTTCTCGATCGCCATCCTTTCCTTGATCTTCGGGAAATAGAGGATTCCGGTGAGGTTGAAAGGATAGTCGACATTGAGGTGGATGTGGAACAACGGTTCCTCTTTCATCGGATACAGATCCTTATAGAACTTCACGTAATCCTCATCTTTCAATTCTGAAGGCTTCTTGGTCCAAAGAGGTTCTATTGAATTGATTATATGATCCTTATCCGTGTCAACATATTTCTTGTCCTTCCATTCCTGTTCCTTTCCGAAAACAATAGGGACCGGCATGAACTTGCAATACTTGCCGAGAAGCTGGCTGATCTTGCCTTTGTTGCCGTAATCCTTCGCGGAATCATCGTCGAGGAACAATGTCACGACTGTTCCACGGTCCTTCTTATCGCAGGCTCCCATCTCGAACTCCGGGTCGCCCTCGCAGCTCCAAATCACCGCCTCAGCGCCCTCTTTCCATGAAAGGGACTCGATAGTGACCTTTTTCGCCACCATGAACGCCGAATAAAAACCGAGACCGAAATGTCCGATTATGTTCTGGTCCTTATATTTCTCGAGGAATTCCCCGGCGGACGAAAAAGCAATCTGGTTGATATATTTATCGACCTCCTCGGCTGTCATGCCGATTCCGTTATCGATAATCTTGAGGGTCTTCTTCTTCTCGTCCAACTCCACAATGACTTTCAGATCCCCAAGTTCGCCTTTGAAATCGCCGTTAGACGCCAGAACCTTCATCTTTTGCGTGGCATCCACAGCGTTAGCCACAAGCTCGCGGAGGAAAATCTCATGGTCCGAATACAAAAACTGCTTGATGACCGGGAATATATTCTCAGTCGTCACACCAATCTGTCCTTTATTAGCCATATCTGTTTGTTTTAAATTCTCTTGCCTCTCGAAGGGATCTCCCTCCCTTCTAAAAAACATAAACCGGCGCCTAATGGAGCCGGTTTATAAGTAGTCAAATAACGTTCCAGTGGAGCGGCGACTGACAATTTGTCACTACTTGTAAAGGAAACGTTTGATGGACATCTTGGGAGTCTTCTCGAATGGAGTCTCCTGGACCTCGACCTTTGTGAGCTGGCTGTAAGAAGGCAGTTTCTTATTGGAATTGACCCTGACCCTCTCCGGGAGATCAGCCACAGCCTCCGCATCGAGATTGTCCCTCTTTATCGCGTCTTGATCGAAATAAACCAGGGCGACCAATTTCGAAGCCCTGTCAACCACCACAGACTCAGCCACATAAGGTTGGTCATTAATAATTGCCTCGACCTCTTCAGGATAGATGTTCTGTCCGTTGGCGGAAAGGATCATCGACTTGCTGCGGCCTTTGATGAATATATTGCCATCCTTGTCAATGATACCAAGGTCTCCTGTTTTTAGGTAACCATCCTCAGTGAAGGCGTTCGCGGAGGCCTCAGGATTCTTATAATAGCCGATGCAAATATTGTCGCCCTTTGCCTGGATCTCACCAGCGATATGCTCCGGATCCTCTGAGTCTATACGCACATCAGCGCATGTGACAGCCTTACCGCAAGAACCTGCGACATAGTCCTTATAACCTATATAAGCGAGAAGAGGAGTGGCTTCTGTCATACCATAACCAACCATATAAGGAAGCTTTATCCTCTTGAACCACTTCTCGACCTCGGGGCTGACCGGGGCGCCTCCAAGGATGAACTCCTGCACCTCGCCACCGAAGGCGTCGATCATCTGGTCATGAATCTTCTTGAAAATAATATTCCTGATCCCGGGAACCTTGCAGAGGAATTTGACCGGCTGCTTGTCCACGACGGGTTTGACCTTGGACTTGAATATCTTCTCCATCACGAGCGGCACGGTGATAAGCTGGTAAGGCTTGACCTGCTGGAAAGCCTTCATCAGGGTTGATGGAGTCGGAGTCTTTCCAAGCCAGTAAATCGAGGTTCCGTAGCAAAGCGGATATATGAATTCAGTGACCAGCCCGTACATGTGGGCCATCGGAAGCATAGATATCATCCTCTGGTGCTCATTGGTAGGCCTGTTGACCTGGCTGAACTCGATTGTAGCGCAGAAGTTCCTGTAAGTCAGCATCACACCCTTAGGGTTACCAGTGGACCCAGAGGTGTAATTAATAACCGCCAGGTCGTCCCAGTTGTCGGTAGGATAGACCACATCTTCAGGGCCGAAGCCATCCGGGTACTTCTCAGCGAACAGGTTGTCGATATTGTTCCAAATGCCTTTGATGGCAGGATCAGCGCAATACAGGACCTTCAGGTTATCCACATCCATCACGAACCTGATTCCAGGAGTTTTGGCCAGATCCAACTTGTTGAACTTGTCAGCGTTCGTCAGAAGGGCCACACTATCAGAATGATCCAACAGGAATTCAACGTTCTCAGGTGTGAAATCCGCGAGGATAGGCACGACTACAGCCTTGAAAGTGTTTATGGCAAGATAAGACATACCCCAACGGGCGCTGTTACGAGCCCACAAAGCCACATGCTCGCCTTTCTTCAGGCCAATCTCATCAAAGAATAGATGGAACTTCGCGATGAGGGTAGCCATCTGGGCATAATTGAATGACTCACCATCGATGGTGTTGAGAGCGGACTTGTCCCAGAATTTCCTGGTAGCCTGCTGGAGAAGATATAAATAATGATCCATAATCTAGATTTGTCGTTTTAACAAAAATAGTCATCATGATTGAGAATTCAAATCCATTAATATGTTATCTTTGCCGTCGGATGCCGCAAATCCGTGAAACAAGCGTATTTGTGGCGAAAATCAGAGAAGGATATGAGAAAGAAACCCATTGTAGCGCTCATCTACGACTTCGACGGCACCCTCTCCCCTGGCAATATGCAGGAGTTCGGGTTTATCCAGGCAGTAGGGAAAACCCCTCAGGAATTCTGGACAATGAGTGACGGACTTGCTGTCGGCCAGGACGCCAGCAATGTGCTCTCGTATATGAAGATGATGCGTGACGAGGCCAAAAAGCACGGTATTTCCCTCCGCAGGGAGGATCTGCGGAGATTCGGGAAGGACATCGAGCTTTTCGAAGGAGTCAAGGAATGGTTCTCGCTCGTCAATGAATACGGGAAGTCAAAAGGTGTCAGGATCGAGCACTATATCAACTCCTCTGGCCTTAAGGAAATCATCGAGGGCTCCCCTATAGCGTCGGAGTTCAAATATATCTTCGCCTGCAGTTACATCTACAACGATGAGGGCGAGGCGGTATGGCCGGGCATCGCGGTCGACTACACGGCCAAGACCCAGTTCCTTTTCAAAATCAGCAAAGGTATCTTCAGCGCCCACGACAACAAAAAGGTCAACGAAAGCGTCTCTGATGACAAGAAAAGGATCCCCTATCCTCAAATGATTTATTTCGGAGACGGGGAAACTGATATTCCGAGCATGAAGGTGGTCTCAATGTTCGGAGGCCACTCGATAGCGGTTTTTAATCCAAAAATCCAGAAAAAGAAATCATTCGCCCTCAAGTTGTTACGTCAAGGACGAGTCGGATTTGCCGTCCCGGCGGACTACCGTAAGGAAAGCCGCACTTTCGAGGTCGTCTGCGCCATAATAGACAAGATCAAGGCCGACTACGACCTTAATCACCTTGAGATTCCCAGAAACGGAAGGTAGCTAAGGCATCATCGACAAGCGATGGTACACGAGTCCGAAACGTCTTGCGGCCTCACGCTCAAGCTCTTCCCGGTCATCAGGATGGGCTATTGATATCAAGGCCTTCGCTCTCTCCGCCAAATTCTTGTTGCGCAGGTACACGCAACCATATTCAGTCACAACATACTGGGTCTGGAACCTGGTAGTCACCACACCGGCTCCGGGAGCCAGGTGGGAAACGATCTTGGCCTTCCCTTTCCCTGTCCTGGAAGGCATGGCGATGAAAGTCTTGCCGCCTTCAGACAATGACGCCCCGTACATGAAATCATGCTGACCGCCGACGGAGGAGAAAATCAGTTCTCCGATGCTGTCGGCGCATATCTGTCCGGTCAGGTCAACT
This sequence comes from Bacteroidales bacterium, assembly GCA_024693285.1. Taxonomy (GTDB): domain Bacteria; phylum Bacteroidota; class Bacteroidia; order Bacteroidales; family UBA932; genus Cryptobacteroides. Next base: position 7,013 of record JAILLE010000013.1, on the reverse strand, counting down.
TCTATCGCGGAATTAATCGCCACCGCATTAGGATTCTTCCTTATCAAGGAAGGATCGTTAGTGACCCCGACATCAAAGAAAACGCAATCCTTGTTGTGATCGATGAAATCATACATTTCCTTGGAACCGAGGGCCAGAGAGGCCACGCTACGCCCAGGTTCATATTTCTTCATCGAATTGTCGATGACACCGGCACGCATCAGGCGGAACACACCGTCAGTCATAGCCTCCGTATGGAGTCCCAGATGTTTATGGTCCATCAAGCCGTTCAAGGTGGCGTTAGGGATGCCACCCACTCCGATCTGCAAAGTCGCGCCGTCAGGTATTTCAGCGGCGATATGTGACCCGATAGCGGCCTCGATCTCAGTCGGAGGGCCAAACCGCATGTCGACAGGTGGGTCATCACACTCCACGGCGGCGGTAATAGCGCTCTCATGGATCATCGCCGTACCATACAGATAAGGGATACTCTTGTTGACCTGGGCTATCACAACTCTTGCCACTTCAACGGCCGGCTGGGCCAAGTCAGCGGAGATGTTGTAGCTACACCAGCCGTTCTCATCGGGAAGAGAGCAGTTGATGCAGGCCACATCGATTGGTATCTCTCTCCTCCGCATAAGTCCTGGAAGGTCGCTTAGGAAGCCCGGAATCAGGCTTCCATAGCCCTGGGCGACGTAATCCCGCTGGTCGCCGCACAAGAATAAGCTATTCACGACAAAGGAGTCCTTATACTCCGGCTTGCAGAAAGGAGCCACACCCTTGGTCACATTGAACCCGGACACTATCTTCACATCACGGAGTTCATTATGGCGCCTGGCGAGCGCCTCCTGGATAATGACAGGCACAGAAGTACTGCCCTGGAAAAAGACCCAATCACCTGACCGGACTAAAGAAACGGCCTCGTCGGCGGAAACATATCTCATATTGCTGCGATATTATTCTGAGACTTCACTCTGTAGTTTCACAAAAAGGCCGAGCCGCTCATCCAGAGCCTCGAAATCCTTGTCGGAATTAAGCATCGACACACAGACTCTGATGCCTTGCTGGTCGCTTCTGGTGGCCGTCAAAGTAATAGCGCATATGCCGCAACGCATCAGATCATAAAGAAGAGCGCTTCCCGGCATTCCCTCATAACCTATGGTGAAGAAGAAACCATCGCTGACATCCTGATCAAGATCCTTGTCATAGACGAGGTTGAAACCGTGCTTATAAAAGATATCCTTCGCCCTGTGTGCCCTCCTGGCATATTCCCTGAGTTCATCCACGAAGTCATATTTCCCGCTTACTGAAGCCTCCATCATCTCTGACATGGCGTTCTGAGCCGAGCGGGAGCAACCGGAAGAGTTGATATAGATGAAAGTCAAGACAAAGTTATCTCCAAACCGGCTGATTCCATACCGTTCCTGAAGGGCAGGATACTCCCTTTCATACAGTTTGGGGGATATCGCGGCAAAACCGATTCTTTCCCCAGCGTAACTGAATATCTTTGAGGCGGATACCATCAAAGCGAAGTTATCAGTGTAACGTCCTACAGTAGGTTGGTATGGAGGAGAGAACGGGACAGACCTATCCCTGCGGAAATCCATGCACATGTAAGCCATGTCCTCCAAGGCAATAATATCGTACTTGGTACAAAGATTTCCAACAATCTTGAGTTCTTCCTCAGTCAGGCAAGCCCAGGTCGGGTTGTTAGGATTGGAATAGACGATGGCGCATGCCTTTCCGTCAGCCATCAACTCTTCCAAAGCGGGACGGAGCTTTTTCCCCCGGCAATGATAGATGTCAAGGATTCTGGCCTCAAGTCCCAAAACCTTTGACTGAAGGTAATGCGATGGGAATCCAGGGCTGATGTAAATCACAGCTTTCCTTCCTTCATGAAGTTGGGAACACTCCATAAGCAAGGTGAAGCAGGCTTGCATGGAGCCAACAGTCGGGATCACGCACTCAGGGGAAATACCTATCCCCACAAAGGCGTTGATGAATGCGGAGGCGTTCCACTTGAACTCTGGAATACCTCCTGTTGGAGGATAAACCGCCGCTATGCCCGCGTCTAGAGCCAATTTCTGCATATCAATCCCGATCTGGGGGGCCTTAAGGCCAGGTACGCCGAACTCCAAATGGACGAACTTCTCACCTGAGATCCTCTCGAGTTCCCTTGTTGTGTTAACGCATTGGCGGATTGTGGCTCTTGAAAGATCCTTGATGTCCATTCCGGCAAGGACATCATCCATGGATGATTTGTCTATCGCTCTCATAATATCATTTTTTAGACAACTCCTGGCCTGCCTCAAAGGCGGCCACATTAGCGGCGACCACCGCCTCACCTTTTCTGGAGAAGACCCCAGCTATTCCATCTTTAAGTTTCCTTGAATCCAGAATGTCACCGAGCGCTGTGGCCGCGGCGCCTAGAAGGACCATATTGGCTCCACGAGGTGAACCGATGGAACGGGCGGCGGCATCACAATCAAGGACAACCAGGTTCCGGACCGAGCGCAACTCCGCCAGAATACCATCAAGCGGTGGATAATTCGGAATATTCACAAGAGGAGTGGAATTGGTCACAACCCAACCATCTTTGGAAAGCCATGGAAGGTACCTCAGAGCCTCCATCGGCTCCAAGGAAAGGATAAGGTCGCACTCTCCTTTCGGGATAAGGTCGCTGAATATCGGATCTGTTGAAAGACGCAAGTTGCTCTGCACGTCACCTCCTCTTTGGCTCATTCCGTGGACTTCAGCCTGTTTCAGATGGAGGTTATCCGCCAGAGCGGCTCTTCCGATCACAGTGGCGATCGAGAGGATCCCCTGTCCTCCCACGCCTGAGAGTATAATATCCTTTTTCATAATCACTTCGCTTTAGCCGCCGCTGCGTGCCGCTTGGCGGTCTGGATACATTCACGACGGCAGACTACTACCGAGACACCATGGTAATTGATCTCTTCCTCAATAACTTTCTCCATATCGGGATAGTTCTTGGGAAGAGGAATGATTGTCCGGATGTGTTCCGGAGCCACTCCTATCGCCTCGCAGATTGCCTCAATCTTCCCTGTTCCGGCCGAATCCTGGCCTCCAGTCATACCGGTGGTCAGGTTGTCGGAGATGCACAAGGTGATATCAGCCCCGAAATTGACAGCATCCAACAAGCCGGTCATACCACTGTGCGTGAAAGTGGAATCGCCAATGACTCCCACTGACGGCCATACACCAGAGTTGGCCGCCCCGATCGCCATAGTCAGGGACGCTCCCATCTCAACGCATGAATGGATAGCATGGAAAGGAGGCATGTAACCGAGAGTATAACAACCTATGTCACCGAATACCCTCGCCCCGTCATATTTGCGAAGAACGTTGTTGAGGGCGGTATAAAAGTCCCTGTGGCCACAACCCTGGCACAGTGCCGGCGGACGTGGAACAGTGGTTTTAGCCTCAGGGAATACTTCCAGTGAATCCATCCCGAGAGCCTTCCTGACCAAATCCGGATTCAGCTCACCGGTACGAGGGAGAGTCCCGTCCAGGCGTCCTTTGACCTTCACGAATCCGTTTCCGAGACTGTCATCATAAAGCAACCCTTTCAACCTTTCCTCAACTAGTGGCTGTCCTTCCTCAATCACCAGGATAGTGTCACATGAAGCCGTCATTCGCTTGAGAAGGGCGTTCGGGAAAGGATATCGGGTGACCTTAAGAACCGGGTGCGAGCACCCTCCGGGGAAGCACTCCATAAGATAGTTGAAAGCGATTCCGCAAGTCACTATTCCAATCCTGTGGTCAGGCCCATCAATTAATCTATTGTCATCAGACTCCTCCGAATCATGACGGAATTTATGCTGATCCTCAGCTAGTTCCTTAACCCTGACTCGTGAAATGCCCGGAAGAGTGACCCAGAATCTTTCCCGATCTTTTGGCGGGAAGCACATCTCATTCTCCTCGCGTGGAGAGCCCTCTATCGCCTGGACAACCGCGCGGGAGTGCGCCATCCTGGTCGTCAGCCTCATCAGCACCGGAATATGGTTGGCCTCTGAATAATCAAAAGCCTCCTGAACCATATCATAAGCTTCCTGTTGGTTTGAGGGCTCGAAACAAGGCATCATGGCGAAATCCGCATAGAAACGGGAATCTTGCTCATTCTGTGAGGAATGCTGGGAGGGATCGTCGCAGGCGGCGATAACCAGACCTCCATTAGCTCCTGTGACCGCGGAATTGACAAAAGCATCGGCGCAAACATTCATGCCGACGTGTTTCATGCAGACCAAAGCTCTTTTGCCCGCATAAGACACTCCGAGTGCCGCCTCCATGGCGGTCTTCTCATTCGCGCACCACTCGCTATGGATGCCGCGTTCTTTCGTGAGCGGATGATTCTGGATAAATTCTGTGATCTCAGTAGATGGGGTGCCAGGATAGGCATACACGCCAGACAGACCGGCATGTAAGGCCCCCAGAGCCAGCGCCTCATCTCCAAGAAGAAGGTATTTCTCTGACATTGGTTTAAAGTTTTCGTGTTATTCGGGTTTTAAGTTACAAATAAATATTGTTATTTCAAATTTTTCTTTCAAATCACAACATCAGCGCTATTATCAATAAGGCCTTTCACACATGGATTTATTATGGGATAATCAGATAGTTTGGTTATTTTCGCGGTGATGAAATTCCGCCTTGAATCCACATACAAACCATCCGGTGACCAGCCGGAGGCTATCGATGGTCTTTGCCGCGCCCTCGAGGAGGGAGTAGGCGATGTCACCTTGCTCGGAGTGACCGGTTCCGGCAAAACTTTCACAATGGCGAATGTGATCGAGAAACTCCAGAGGCCCGCCCTGGTGCTTAGCCACAACAAGACCCTAGCCGCCCAGCTTTACGGTGAGTTCAAGAGTTTTTTCCCATCCAATGCGGTGGAATATTTCGTATCATACTACGACTATTACCAGCCGGAGGCATATCTCCCGACAACAGACACCTACATCGAGAAGGACCTGAGTATCAATGACCAGATCGACAAGTTACGTCTCAGTGCCGCCTCTGCCTTGATGTCTGGCAGAAGGGACGTCATAGTGGTTTCCAGCGTCTCCTGCCTCTATGGCATTGGCAATCCGGAGGACTTTCACGCCCAGTCCGTGACAGTAAAAAAGGGCGAGACACGGTCTTTGACTCGCCTGCTCTATCATTTGGTAGACGCCAATTACAGCCGCACTGAGGTGGATTTCAAGAGAGGTACCTTCAGAGTCAGGGGGGATACTGTAGACGTGTTCCTTGGAGGCTCAGACGAGGCTGTGAGAATAGAGTTTTTCGGAGATGAGGTTGAGAATCTCTCTCTGATTGACCCTGTCACTGGAGCCAGGATCGAGGATCTGGATGAGGTGCCGATTTTCCCCGCGACAAACTTCGTGACCACAAGGGAACGTAGCATCAAGGCGGTCAGCATGATCCAGGACGACCTTAAGGCTCAAGTCGATTATTTCAATGAAATCGGGAAGGGGCTGGAAGCCAAACGTTTACAGCAGAGAGTAGAAAATGACCTGGAGATGATTAAGGAGATGGGATACTGCCCCGGAATCGAGAACTACTCCAGGTATCTTGACGGCAGGAAGCCCGGTCAAAGGCCTTTCTGCCTGATTGACTACTTCCCGAATGATTTTATCACTTTCATCGACGAGAGCCATGTGACCATACCACAGATCAGGGCGATGTACGGAGGTGACCACTCCAGAAAGTCCGTGCTGGTGGAATATGGCTTCAGACTGCCTGCCGCCGCGGACAACAGGCCCCTACAATTTGACGAGTTCAACGCCATCACCGGCCAAAAGGTATATGTCAGCGCGACTCCTGCGGATTATGAGTTGGAACGCTCGGAAGGTCTTGTGGTTGAGCAGGTTGTGAGACCGACTGGACTTCTCGATCCACCGATCGAGGTCAGGCCGACGAAGAACCAGGTAGACGATTTGGTCGAGGAAATACGCCAAAGGGCCGAAAGGGACGAGAGAATACTCGTCACCACCTTGACGAAGAGGATGGCAGAGGAACTCACAGATTATCTGGACAGGATCGGAGTGAGGGTCCGCTATATCCACTCAGATGTCGACACCTCCGAGAGGGTCGAGATCATTGAGGATTTCAAGAACGGACTATTCGACGTCTTGGTAGGAGTCAACCTGCTGAGGGAAGGGTTGGATATTCCCTCCGTCTCCCTCGTTGCCATCCTGGACGCGGACAAGGAAGGGTTCCTCCGCTCCGGAAGGGCGCTTACCCAGACCGCCGGCAGGGCTGCCAGAAATGTAAATGGCCTAGTCATCATGTATGCCGACACGGTAACAGACTCTATGGAGGAGACCATCCGCGAGACTAACCGCCGCCGTACCAAGCAGATGGAATACAACAAGATCAATGGAATCACTCCCACACAGGTTGAAGTCAAGAGAAATATCTTAGCCTCAGAGCTTTACGGTCCTTCCGACAAGGCAGTCAATCCCAGGATCGCCAACGGCCCGAGCGGCAGGGTCAGCGCCAAAGACTCCGTCTCCGACCCCACATATATCCCCAACCCGAGCGAACTTGGACGAGGGACAATCTCTGTCGGCCTCGGCCACGACTCGAGACGGGATGGCAACACGGCCTACGTGGACGGCTATGTCAAGGCTGACCTTGCGGCTGTCCTGCAAGATCCGGTCATCAGGGCTATGAGCCGGGAACAGATCGAGAAAACAATCGCTGAGGACAAACGCAGGATGGAACACTCCGCCGCTGAGCTGGATTTCAGCCAAGCCGCCAAGTACAGGGACGAGATGTGGGCCCTGCAGGAATATCTGAAAGTCTGGAAATAAGTCACTTAGACCCTCGTGACTTTCACGACGTGACGAAGATTCTTTATCTGGGAAATAACCTTGTCCAGCTCCATATTGGAAGGGACGCTTATCCTCATCGTGATCTCATAAGTACCGTTGCGGTAGTTCTCCGAGACATTGAAGGAACGCAGCGAGGCTTTGAATGAGCCTACCACCTCCGTTATCCTGCCGATCACAGAAGGC
>JAILLE010000035.1 GCA_024693285.1 Bacteroidales bacterium | reverse complement strand
TCCAGAAGCGTCTGTCTCAATGTAAGCCAACTCTTCACGATGTTGCGCTGATATCAAGACAGGAGAGACCTTGATGCCTTTCAACGGGGTTCCAGCCTCATTCTGTACGGTTATGTCCACCTTGAAATCACAGTTAGGCGTACCGTATTCGGTGCGGGGAATAAAGGGTAAATCGCAGCTTGTGAATCCCAGGGCCCCGATAAGCGAGGGGCCGAAAACTGAAAGGAGTTTTTTTAGTAACCTTCTCATAATCAGATATGCGAAATATTTACTCCCGGCTGGTCTGTGACCTTGCCGATGACGGCGGCCTTGTCGCCATATTGGGCCAGGATGTCAATCGCCTCACCGGCCTGGGTGGCGTCCATCGCCAGCACCATTCCGATGCCCATGTTGAATATATTGAACATCTCCCTGTGAGGGATCTTGCCATATTTCTCAAGGAAGTGGAAAATCGGAAGAATCTCCCAGGTGCCCTCGTGTACCTCGATTCCTTGGCCTTCCTGAAGGATTCTAGGGATATTCTCATCAAAGCCGCCACCAGTGATGTGGGCCACCCCATGGACATCCAGTTGCCGGATCACATCAAGAACTTGCTTGACGTAAATTCTAGTGGGAGTCAAGGCCACAAGTCCGAGAGGTTCGTCGGTGCCAAGCTCCGGATAGGCCTTATTGAGATCCAACTCATTGTCAGCGAATATCTTCCGCACAAGGCTGAAGCCATTGCTATGGACTCCGGTGGAGGCGATTCCGACAAGGACGTCCCCGACTTTGACTTTAGTCCCGTCAATCAACTTGCTCTTCTCGACTACTCCGGTGGTGTAGCCGGCGATGTCATATTCCCCGCCCTCGTACATTCCGGGCATTTCCGCTGTCTCACCGCCTACAAGGGCGCATCCGGCCTGGCGGCAACCTTCAGCCACTCCGGCAACTATAGCCTCGACCACCTCTGGACGGGTCTTCCCCTGGGCCACATAGTCCAGGAACACAAGAGGTTCCGCGCCCTGGGCCAACACGTCATTGACGCACATGGCCACGGCATCAATACCTATTGTGTCGTGCTTGTCCATAGCGAAGGCTATCTTCAATTTGGTACCCACGCCATCAGTTCCGCTCACCAGGACCGGCTCCTTGATGTTAAGAGCCGAAAGGTCGAACATCCCGCCGAAAGCTCCGATATTGCCCATAACTCCCAACCTCGCGGTTGAGGCGACGTGCTTCTTGATTCTTCTCACAACATCGTAGCCCGCTTCCAGGCTCACGCCCGCTTTCTCGTAGTCAACAGCCATAGTATTTCCGAATTAGTTATCTACAAATTTAACCAATAAAGAGGAATATACCCGCATTTTTCGGATATTTGCATATATGGAAAAGACTAAAATCGTTTTCGCCACTGGCAACCGTGGTAAACTTCGCGAGGCTTCAGAGATTCTCGGCGAGGGGTATGAGCTTTACACACCTATGGACTTCGGTCTGACTGATGACATTCCGGAGACCGGAACCACATTGGAGGAGAACTCACGCCAGAAAGCGGAATACATTTTCGAGAGGAAAGGATGCGACTGCTTCGCCGATGACACGGGCCTTGAGGTTGAGGCTCTGGGGGGTGCCCCGGGAGTTTATACCGCTCGTTACGCAGGTGAAGGCAAGGATTTCGGCAAGAATATGGACAAGGTTCTCGCCGAGTTGGAATCTCTTGAGGCTCAAGACCCTAAGACGACAAGAAGAGCCCGTTTCCGCAGCGTGGTGACATTGATTCTCGGCGGGGATGTTCATCAATTCGAAGGGGTTATGGACGGAACCATCGCTCGTGAAAAGTCCGGTCGCGGAGGTTTCGGCTACGATCCGATATTCATTCCTGACGAATATCCTGGTCTGACCGCCGCTGACATCACCGAGGAGCAGAAAAATGAGATTTCCCACCGTGGCAAAGCCCTCCGCGCCATGGCCGCTTTCCTTCTCTCCTGTCATTCTGAGCGCAGCGAAGAATCTGATATATGAAATCAAAGGCGGAACTGATAATCCTCAATCACACCAAATTCGGAGAGAACTCGATCGTGCTCCACACGTTGAGTTCCGAATATGGCCGTCGGGGCTTTTTGGTTAAAGTCAGCCCCCGCACCGCCATGGCCCTGTTCCTGCCTTTGAATATTCTTGAGGCCGAGGTGACGGAGAACCCTAAATCCAGCCTTTGGTTCGCACGGAACTTTGTGAGTGTCAATCCTTTGAATGGAATTCGAAGTAATATTCACAAGAACACGATGACACTCTTCATGAGCGAGGTGCTGTACCGGGTCGTGAAAGATCAAACGAATGAGGATGGTCTGGCGGATTGGCTGAAAGGTCAGATTCTGACACTGGATGCCCTCCAGAGCGACTTCGCGAATTTCCATTTGCTCTTCTTGCTTAACCTTTGCGCAGCTCTGGGTTTCGATCCTGATTTAGCTGGTTTAGCCCCATTCGCTGACAAGAAACTGATTCATATTGAGGCGCTTCTGAAGACTCCTTTCGCCGAGGCCCTGCTGCTGCCTCTTTCCGGCGCTGACCGAAACGCCATCGCCGAATCCATCCTGAAGTACATTGAGTACCACACCGAATCCGCCGTCAATGTCCGCTCCCTGGCGGTACTCAGGGAGATTTATGGCTGAACTTTGGCCCAGGTGTCAAAGAAGGCGGGAAAGGATTTGGCGACGCAGTCTGTGTCGTCGATGATGATTGGGCCGTCGGCTCCGAGTGAGGCCACGGTAAGGGCCATCGCCATACGATGGTCGTGGAAGGAGGTATATTCACCGCCCTTTAGAAGAGTTCCGTTCAGGATCCGGCTTTCAAGAGAGTGGCCTTCGATGGTCAGCAGGTCGCCTTCAGCATAGGCGGAGACTCCCATTTTAGTCAAAGTCTCGAGAATAGCCTTCCCTCGGTCGCTCTCCTTGCTCGCGAGGCGTTTGAATCCGAGAATATGGCTTGTTCCGGAGCAGAAGGCCGCGAGGATGGCGACAATCGGGAACAGGTCCGGACAGTTGTTGAGATCAGTGTCGAAGGCTCGGAGGGGTGCCTTTTGTGTGGTGATGATGCCGCTTTCGTCCTCCTGGGAGAGGCTGGCTCCGGCATCCATCAGGATGTCCATTATTGAAATGTCGGCCTGTAGGGAAGTCGTGTCAAGGCCCTGCAGCCGGACTTTCCCGAAGACGGCTCCCGCCACTAGGAAGTTCGCGGCGGCACTCCAGTCTCCTTCGATGCTGAAACTTGCTGGCTTATATTCCTGACCACCTTTAATCTTGAATGTGATTCCTGTGCAGAGTCCCCAGTCCTGCGTCTCCATGAATTCCTCATCACCCTCCATCTCACTTCCGATCCTTATTCCGAACTTCTTCAACACATCAATGGTGATGAACATGTAAGGAATGCTCTTGGGATCATGGACATGAATCACGGAATCTCCTTTAAGCATCGGCAAGGCCATCAAAAGGCCTGAAATCAGTTGGGAGCCGTCTTTTCCGGAAATATCCACTTTTCCGGGAAGAAGCGGACCTTGGACAGAGAGAGGCACTTTAATATCACCACTTGCCTGCTCCCCAAGAGGCCTCAATAGGGTCCCGAACTTGGCCATGATCTCTGTGGCGCCCTTCAAGGGTCTGTTCAGCAGGGTGCCTTCTCCGGTGATATTCATGACCTTGGACTTTTCGTTTTGGAGAGCGGCCACAATCGGGATCATGAGTCGTGTCAGCAGACCGGATTCGCCGACATGGATTTGACCGGGTAGATTCTTCGCATCGCTCAGAATGACAGCGACGGCTTTAGCGGCTTCGCTATCTTCGCAAGGGGTGTAACCGTCAAGAGTTGAGTCATTTCCAGCCAACGCCGCGGCGATGATGGCTCGTTGGGCGAAACTCTTTGACGACGGCATCTGAAGTACCGCACCGTCGAAAGGGCGACCATCGTCTCGCTGCGCTTCGCGCCCTATCCGGGAAAATGCTCGACGGTGGTCGCCTTCCGACGGCGAAAAACCACCACCATAGATCGCTTCAGTCATCTCTGAATATGGCCACTGGCCGGGGGCCGCTGCCTCCTCCGAAGTTAGGGCGGCGTAAGTGAAAGGCGATCCTAGGCGAAGGCATTCAAGCCTGCTGGACCGTCCGGCCTCACCCATGGCGAAAGCCACCAGGCGTCCTTCCTCATATTCATTATAAAGCGCCAAAACTCGGGTGACATCAGCTTCGGAACTAGCTGACACGGCGATTTTTATGATTTCTCCTCCGAATTTGCGGCATCTGTCAGCGGTCTCCCTAAGATCTTCCAAAGACGGCGTCCCGTCAAAGAAATGAGCGGACCGGATCATCCTTGTGCCATATTCGCTGCAAGCCCTGCGGAGACGTTTTCCCATCTCTTTGGGAGCCTCAAGTTCCAGATCGATAAATGCGGCTCCGGCTTCAATGGCGGCCTGAAGTTTAGCCTCGGCTTCCTCCCAAGTGCCGTTCCCATCTCCCGCCACTCTGCAAGTGGCTATGAGCGGAGTATCCGAAGAAGAGAAAACCGTTTCGATCTCATCCTCGTTCAATGGACAGCGGTCAAGTCGTATCTCCGCCATCTGGATGGTTGGAGAAGCGTTTTCAAGGAGATCCAGAATCTCCTCGGCCGAGCGGTTCTGCAGTGTGACGCAAATCATGTTTTATTCTTCTAATAGACTGGCTACCTCTTCCGGACTAAGGTCTCTAGTCTCTACGTGGCCAACCTCAAAAGGCAGTACGAAATGGACGATATCGCCCTCGGCTTTCTTGTCCTTTCGCATCGCTCCAGTCAAGTCACGGACATTAAAAGGGCAATCAACAGGCATTCCACAAGCTTCAAAATCGGCCTTCAGGCTATCTGTAAAGCCTTTTTTTGCTAAAGCCTTTATTTCGGAAAAACGAGCCGCGAGGATTATCCCCATCGATACTGCCTCGCCGTGACTTATCTTCTCATCGGACATCTTCTCAATGGCATGGGCGAAGGTGTGTCCGAGATTGAGCAACCTGCGTTCCCCTTTCTCGAAAGGATCCCTGCCGGCTATCCCGGCTTTCACCTGGGCGGCTTCAGCGATCAGAGAGTTGAGGGCAGAAGAATAACCGGATATATCTCCACCGGCTTCCCGGATGCTGGATAAGGTCTCCACCGCCTTCTGATAAAGGCCTTTTGAGTTGTCGATAATGAAGGTCTTGAGAAGCTCGGCGGCTCCACTGATAATCTGTGAATATGGCAGAGTCTCAAGAGGTTCCGGGCATATAAACACAACTTCCGGTTGGCGGATGACTCCAATCATGTTCTTGTAGGAGTCGAGGTTGACTCCGGTCTTTCCTCCGATGGCGGCATCGACTTGAGAGAGTAGAGTTGTAGGTACGAAGGCGAAGCGTATGCCTCGCTTGTAGACCGATGCGGCGAAGCCGGTCATGTCAGTGGTGATTCCTCCGCCTATTCCTAGCAAAAGAGCCTCCCGATCCGCTCCATTTTCCATCAGCCAGCGGTTGATCTCAACAACTGTGGAGATGTCCTTATTGTCTTCCGTGGCGTCAATCTCGAATATTCCATCCGCCTCTATCCCAATCATTTCCGCCAGATTTCGAACATTCCGGTCGCAGACAATGAAAAGTTGATGTGCCCGTACGGCAGCCGGGGTGGGAGTTTCAGCCGCCGACCATTTACCCGGATAGGGCGCGAAGCGCAGGGAGGCGGTGGAACTGCCCACTCCGGCCCCGAATGCGAGCAGACGTTTCCCGACCTCCGAAATAGCGCAATGTACGATGTTTATTATGTTGCTCAATTTTGCCGTATTTTATAATTAATTAAGAATGAGCACTTTACAAATAACGAGTAGCCAATTAAGCTACACATTTTCCATAAAACACTATAGATCAGCAGCTTATGAAAAACGCCTTTTAAAAGTCGTAAAGGTTTAGACCAAGTGATGGCTCGAAACGACGGCCAAGTTCGCAGTGGAATTTTGTGACCACCAACTCACAAGCGCCGTTAAGAGTGCAGCAAAGCAAATGACCACCGACTACGGTGTAGTCCCTGCGCCCGAAATTGGCATGGAGGTGCAGATATGGCTTGCCGTCTTTCTCAGAGATATTCCCGACAAGGCTTGAGATCTCCATCTGCTCATCGAAAGTCTTGTCAACATATTTCTTGGTCGCCGGATCAAGGAAACGCAGTGTGGCTGAGTTCACAGCCCCTATTCCAGAGACTTCCCCGGCAAGAATCCCTTGCTTCTCGCAGAAAGCGGCTAATGCGGCCACCACTTCCTCGTGGTTGTCAATGCTCACGACATATTTGTCGCCATCTTGGACAAAAGAATACATATTCAATTGATTTTCAAATTTCCGTGAAGATAGGTAAAAAACATTATTCCTTGCTGCGGTAACCGTCGTATTTGTCGAGAAAACCGTAGGTGAAGCCCAAGGTGTTTGATGGGGCGGAGACATCTGTGCTGATGCAGAAAGTCTCAAGTATCTCTTTGACGGATAGATGTTTCTCGTTGAAATATTCCAGGCACCTGTAATTCTCTTTCCCATCAAAAGTTTTGAGGTTTTTCTCCCCAAGGCGCAAGGTCTGCTCGGTTGGGAGCAAGCTCCGCATCCCATTCTCGTCCCGGCCTTGGAGAATGTAAAGGATATCCCCGGCCTTCTTGGCTTTCCTTAAATTATAGCCCAGCGTTTGTTTCTCATACATAGCGACTTCCGCAATAAGTCCCCCGCCTTCGGTGACCTTTCTGTTGGCTCTGTTGAAGCAGATCACAAGCCTCATGGAAGCGAACTCTGTGCAGAAATTGAAGTCGCCGGTGGAGTCCATGAATCCAGCGAGAGGGCCCTTCCCGCCATATTTGGGAACAAGGCATTTGCGTATCGCTTCAACCTTTCCGGCGCCCCAAGGCTGGGTCCCGGTAGGAATATCGTCTTTGGTCCATGTGCAATTTGGTCCGGCGAGGAAACCGCATCCGTTAATGAAATCATATTCAGGAAGATACCTTCCTTCCTCATCCCTCGCCATCGTCATGGCTATGACTCCTTTGCAATAATCGTGAAGGCCGAACACATCGACTGCCGCCATTACCGGTGCGACCTCCGAGGCGGAGCATACCCAGATGTCGAATCCATTATCATACAGCGCCTTCCAGAGCTCCCGGATATTGTCCGTCACGCTCACGCCGTCAATCCACGAATGGGTGGCTGATGATCCGGTCCATGAGCGTTTCAAGGTCTCCACGGATGAATACAGCAAATGCGATCTTTTCGCCATCTCATAAAGGTCGTCGCCAGTCATTCCGGCGAACCATCCCATTGTCCAAAGGTAGGCTTCGTCCGCGGTCATATAATCTTGAAGCAGATCATACATCCGCCCCATACCGACAGCGAAATCCTTCCATGCCGGATCATCCCTCAGAAGTACACCTTTTTGATTATCAACTCCTTCTGGGGTGAACGGACCATATCGGTTGTAAAGGTCATTATAGCCATTGACAATCTCTCTCAATACGTTCTGGAGGCTCTCCGGGTAGGCTCCCATCCCGGTAAACGCCATCTCGGCGAACTTTTCCGGGTTGAGATTGAAACACATGTTCTCTAGCTGATAGATCATCAGCTGCTCTGAAATATCGAATATAGAGCAGGTGTTGTCGAAATCGAAAACAACATAAGGACGCACCTTTTTATTGCCTTCTGTCCGGATGAAACTGTTGATAGCCTTCTTGGCGTCCGGATTCCAGTCCGGATGGGTCACATATTCCTTGCAAGAAGGCGCCAATAGGATGGCACTAAGAAGTAATACTTTGTGGAAATTATTGATATTCATTATATTGTTAATTTACAAAACCAGCCACCGGTTGAGGCTTATGTGGTCGCTGGTGACCACGAACTTGTATAGTTTGGAATCTCCGATCTGGTCAAGGTTGTAGCGGAACTCCTCCTCTCCGGCCTTAATGTCCCCCAGGTGGATCCAATTCTCCTTGCCGGTGGTTTTATATTCATTCGCGGGAGCGGCATAGACGCTCACTTGGGCGTTCTTTTTAACGGCGGTCCAGCGCAAAAAGACTTCCCGGTCGTAGTTGATGACAGCCAGGTCCCTGATCTCCTCGGGCTTACCGTAGAAAGGGATTCCATCCCTTTCCCACCTGACTTGCTGAGGAACCTCCATCCCGAGGAACTCGCAGACGGTGGGGTTGATGTCGACCATGGCGGCCTTTCCTTCTTTGAAGCGCTTTGTGACTTTTTGGTTGGTGGCTATCCAGGTGGTCCTTTCCCTCAGGGACTGACCTCCGTGATCATGGCCATTGACGGTGCGCCCGTGGTCGGTGGTGACAATGATCATCCAGTCTTCGTCGAAAAACTTCTGACGATATTTGACGGCCTGCCACACACGGTCGATCTGCTCCCCGGCCTTAAGGATGTATTCGTCGAAATATGAACCGTTTCCGAACATGTGGGAGGCGTCGTCGGTGTACCAAAGATATACCCAGCTGAGGTCTGGACCAATTTCTTTTATGCATTTCTCCGCCTCAAGGGAAACACGCTCATCGTAGTCGAACACGTGCATATCCTTCTCCTTATGCGGGAAATTCTTCTCGTCCAAGTCGTAGCCGTCAAACACATAGTCTATCTTAAGGTTTCCGGTCTCCGGCTTGCCTTCTCCGAGTAGGACAGTACGGTTGTCCGTCCAACTGGAGAATATGGCTGTTGTGAGGGGCTTCCGCTGTTCCTTGGCGATCCTGAAAATCGACCAGTAGTTGTAATTCGGTGATAGATTGTCGTTTCCGTAGACGTTATGCTTATTTACCCAAGTGCCTGTCAGCATGGTGTTGTAACCGACAGCGGAAATGGTTGGTGTCTGGTTATACATCCCGACTTCACCTCCGACGAAACTCGCCCCGAATGCTCCTTCCCGGGCGATGTCATAAATCACAGGCACATGAAGCCTCTCAATCGCATCCTTAGGGATTCCATCTACAATGATTATGACGGCCTTCTTGTCCCTGGCGGATAGTCCTCCGCCCATAATCAGTAATATCGCCAAAACCCAGCAAAAACGTCTCATACAATCTTTTTTTCAAAGATACGCTTTTTTAGGCTTTGATTAGTTACGGATCAAGAAAGGAGAGGATTGATTTCCTCTATGACATTAGCGCATTCTTCCACAACCTGCTCCAAAGTGGTCCCATATTGGTCCTGCAGCACCACCCTGGCCTCTTCCAGAGTGATGGGCAAGGCGTCCTTGGGCGGCGGGTTGCCAAGGCTTTCCAGAATGCGGACTTTCTCGTACAGTAGCGAGTAATCCTTGCCGACACCTTTAGCGGCAAGCACCTCTATGCGGGGATCCAAGATACGCTTGAACTGCTTGACGTTCTGTCGGATACCCTCTTCGACCAAGGCCTCTCCATATCCCTGTATCCGCATCGCCTCGTCATAGAGTCCGGCTTCGTATAAGCTTTCCGCCTGCCTTCTGCAACTGTCTCCCTGGCCCATGAACTCTTTACATTTGTGTTTGAATGTGTTTGCGACTCGCTGTGGATCAAGGAGTTTCTCAGTTTGCCTCGCCTTGTCGATAATCCTGCCCAGATCTTGTCCGTAGGATTCCGCTCCTTCGAGACCGTTGACGGTTGCCTGGTCGAATTTTTTCAGTGTCTTCAGAAGTTCTTGACGGTCATGTGAATAGAATCCGAAATGGACTTCATCGAAGGCCTGCGCATAGCATTCCTCCATGATTTCCTCCTTGATATCAACCCACTTCCCGTCTTTGCCCCGGACTTGGAAGGTAACATCCCTGTCCGCGCCGATCTTCCTGCCCAGATAGAGATCTCTGGCATCATTACCTGTGGCTCCGTTCCAGACCTGGATGTCGGACTCCGGCACCCCGAGACGCTCGGCCATTTTCTTTATGGCGACAGGGTCCGTTTTCTTGTACATCTCCTGCATCTGGGCGTTAAAATTGGCCCTCAGCATATCTGAAGGGTGGTTTCGAAGCAGGTTCTGTGCGTTTTTATTCCCCTGCAGCATCAAGGTCACCCGCCTCATTTCCTCAGGAGTAGCTGTAGGGTTATTCATAACGGCCTCAAACTCGTCGATAATCTTGCGCGCGTCCTGCCTGGCCCGTTTAGCGCATTCTTCCGCGTAAACCGAGTTCTTGGAGAAAACGGAGTCTCCCTTTA
The DNA here is from genome assembly GCA_024693285.1 of Bacteroidales bacterium. Classification (GTDB taxonomy): domain Bacteria; phylum Bacteroidota; class Bacteroidia; order Bacteroidales; family UBA932; genus Cryptobacteroides. The sequence continues at coordinate 17,310 of JAILLE010000035.1, read as the reverse complement.
TCCTCGTGCGCTTGATGGCGTCGTTGGCTTTAGATGCGGCTCCTTCCTTAGTGGCTTTCACCTTGTCGCCGGCATTTTTCACTTTGTCTCCGAGTCCAGCGGTGTTGAATCCCTTCGTCTTGGACAGGTTTTCCGTGGCCTGCTTGGCGGCATTGGCTTTTTCAGAACCCTTTCTCAATTTGTCGAAGTTTTCTTTCAGCTTCGACCATCCCTCTTTCGCCTTGTCCTTGACCGCGGTCGTCCACCCTTTGTGCTTGGCGAATTCGAAGGCCTTCCCGCCGACATAGAACACGCCCTCCCATAAAATGACATCCTTACTGCCGGCCACAAAGCCTTCCCAGGCGCTGTCACCTCCCTTGTTCACATATTCCTGCATTTTCACAAGGCCGCTGTATGGGGTCAGAACCAGCTCGGAGGCACCTGCTGTGAAGAAGCCAAGCGCGATTCGCAGTCCGATGACAGGAACGGATTTCTCCATCTTGGCGAAGGTGGCCACGAAGGCGTTGAAATTCTCGTCCGCCTCTGTCCATGCGGGGGTCCATACGGCGTCATTGACGAAATAGTGGCCAATCTCGCCGGAGCAATATTTGTCGAACACTCGCTTTATTTTCTGGTAATCAGGCTCGTAAATGCCGAACTTCGGGTCGTAGCCTTCCACCAGCGCATGGACCTTGTAGTAGAACGGAAGCAACTCGGAGAAGCGCGGATCGTAGGCTATCTTGGAGCGGATGTCCACCAGCTGCTCATATTTCTTCTGGTTCTCTTTGAGCCAGTTATTGTATTCACGGGTGTCATTGATGTCAGCGAACGGTTGTGAGATAACCGGGACATTGACGCTTTGCTCAAAGGTCTGTCCCTTCCAGCCGACTTTGAGAGTCACTTTGGCTTTGCCGCGGTTCGGCGGCAGCAGACCGCCGGCAGTGGAATGGATGACCCCGATAACGGTGTTGTCGGTATCGACGCCCACTAATTCAAACTTAGGCTGCATCATTCCAACGGGGGACGGGACGTCATTGCCATACTTGTCCCGGAAAAGCAGGCTCTCCTCCCGTATATCCTCGTAAGTGAAGTCCGGGCCGCTGTCAGGAATGACGGCCTGGATTTCTCCGGTCTCAGGATCCTCCGCGATCAGTTTGAAGGTGACTTTGCTTTCCGCGAACTTCTTCCTGACTTTAGGGTCCGTGGCCAGCCGTTCGCTGTCGTAGGTACTGTCGAATTCAACCAGGTACGCTTTGATCGCGCGCATATCCAGGCGCAGCCCGAGCCCAACACGGTAGATGTTGAAGGAGCCGGTGATGGGTTTCTTCCGGGCCTTTGACTGGACGGAAATGTCGCAGGTGTAACGGTCGATATCACCAGGATCCATCTTCTTGTCGCCGCATTCTGTCACGTGGACGACGAACTTGCCGGGAACATCCTTTTTCTGCTCGGCCGTGATCTTGAAGACACCTTTCGCACTGGGACCGGCGTCAGCGGACAGGGCAGTCACTTCCTCGTTGAAATGGTTGATTCCAAACTCCATGTCGAAGGTCTTCCCGCTGCAGGCCACGAACGTAAGCGCCTCATCCATCACGATTTCCGTGGCCTCCTCCAACTTAAATACCACGTGGTTCACAAAGGTTCCGCCTTCCCCTGTGAAACTGAGGCGCACGACGGCCCTTCCGGATGAGCTGGGCTTCTCGCAAGACCTGATCTGGGCCATCTGGTAGGGGCCGTTCATCCTGACCTTGCTGATGATACAGTTCTCTTCATCCTCAATGGTGATCTTGGAGGAAAGGTCCCGGCGATCGACTTTATGTCCCTCGGGGTTGGTCTCCTCAATCCTCGCGCCTACTAGAAGGTTGTCACCATCTTGGGGGAGCGTACTTCCGAAATTCTTGTACAGAATCATCCGGAAAGTGCTATGCTTTTGCTTGTCCTTGTCATTCTTCTTCTTCCGCTTCCTTCGACCAAGCGCGATCCCGGTACCGATAATGACGGCTCCGCCGCCGATAATCTCCCAGGGGATTTCTGTTCCCTTCTCACGGAAGCTTCCATCTTCACCATATTCATCCCCTTCCTCTCCGATATCATCCGAGGCTATGGTCGTCGTTTCGAAAGTGGCGGAGGATTCCGGCCAGAACGCGATGATTAAATTAATGGTATGGCGGACATTCTCGTATGAATTAGCCCGGGATCTCGGTTTTTCTTCAAGTGTGGAAGCCGTGAAACGACGAAACCCTTCCCGTTCTCCCGCCTTGTTCAGGTTGATGACATGCCCGGTTTGGCGCGCTGATCCAAACCACTTGAATACATCCTCCTCGGCATTCTTTTCAAAGCAACCGGTGTATTTGTAATAACGTGTGTCATAAGAACCGCTACCGTAAGTTGGAAGAAGCAGTTGGCAGTAAGGTGTATGCTCCGGACGATTGTTGTGATCGTAGTTGCGGTTATGGGCGATATAGTCGGTTTCCGCCGACACTTCAATATCGATCTTTGTTCCGGGCTTGTAAGTCGCGACCCATACGACAGTTCCTCCTTCCAGGACTTGTATATCACCACGGGTAAGGTCACTGATGTTTTCCTTCTGGGGATCGTAGTCCCGCAGCTTTACTCCGGGGATATCCACGCGAATGGCCAGTCCATCTCGTTTATACTCCTTGTAATCTGCCCGCAGAAAGGGACCGGTCATGAGCAAGGCACAGCAAAGTATCAGGAATCTCTTCATGGTAAGCGTATTAGGCGGAGGTGTAACCTTGATAGAACCAGTACAGGACCAGCAGGATAATGGCCGTAAGGATCAGGCCGAAGATGAAGCGGAAAAAACGCAGGATGAAAGGCCGCTTCTTTTTTTCTTTCCTGCCATCCTGCCGTTTTGCGGGAACGGCGGCAGCCTGCGGCCCCTGCCTTGAATCGGCAGTGTGTCCGTCCCACTCGCTTAAGGTGAATTCTCCCTTAAGCTCCGGAGCTTCTACGGTGGAAGTCTTCTCAGGACCTCCCGAGATGCTGACAGTAGCTCCCGCTGGAGCGTCGATTATGATTCCGCGACCGTCGGGGGAGGTTCTTGCCGAAGTGGTTATGACGGGTTTGCCGCAAACGGGGCAGAATTTGGCACCGTCCGGCAGGGAGGTGCCGCAGTGTATGCAGAATGCCATTGGTAAGAGAGTTATTTAGCGTTGGGACAGTGTTTGCGGATGAAGTCGAGTACAAAGTCGAAGTCCTCCTCAGTTACATAGACCTGATTCCGCTCCAGTGTTTGGTTTACTTTGATGAGATGCTGCCTGCGGTTGGCTTTTATTATCCGGACTTTGACGAAGTCGGAAATGGAGGTATTGCGGGAGGCGGCCAGCGCCCCGGCTCCTGCGGTGGAAGGCCGCTTAGCGAATATTCCGACTAAAGCCGCCAGAAAGCCTACTTTTCGTGCCCGATCGAATTGGGCAGGCTCCTGCTCGTGTACGATGCGCTTCTCATCCATTGTGAAATGTACAATGTACTTGCCGCCATTCATCCAGACCACTATCAAGTAGGAGATGATGATTATCAAGAAGAATACGACGACAACTATGAGCCAGATTTTTATGAAGCCGTCCCATATTTTCGCCAAGTCATTGTTGACTGCCGCCGAGATGAGTGCGATCAGCAGGGGAATACTGAACAGGATGCTGAAAATCTTGAAGATGAGGAAAAGGATGGTCGGGTTCTTCAGCATATCCAGCGGATAGGTCCAACGGTATTTGCCGTCCTCGCATAGGCTGACCCTGTTGCCGTTGTTGTCGTTTGAATTCATAACTATGTGGTTTTGTGGGGACAATATACAAAAAAACTTCGCTAAATATCAAAGTCTTACGCAAAACGGCAGCCAAGCGGCTGCCGTTTTGTGATTCCGTTGGGATTCGAACCCAAGACCCACAGCTTAGAAGGCTGTTGCTCTATCCAGCTGAGCTACGGAACCAAGTCTTCCCGAAAAAGTTGTGCAAAGTTACACTTTTTTCCATTTGAACAAAAATATTGGTACAAACAGGTGCGACTAATGCCTTTTAAATCGTTATTTTTACCTATTATTTGGGTTATGTGTTGAAAGGATTATGATTTTAATGAAAAACTCACCTCTTAAGACTCTAGTCTTTGTTTTATCTGTCATCTCCGTTTTTTCCGCAGCTGGTTGCAAAGATGACGAGCCTGCTATCATCCCTGTGGATAGTGTATCCATCAGCAAGACAACTATCACTCTGGTCGAAGGAGATAGCGAGACGCTCTCCGTAACTGTCTCACCGTCAACTGCCACCAACAAATCTGTCAGCTGGTCTTCCTCAAGGCCCGATGTGGCTATCGTGGATGGAGATGGAAAAGTGACGGCTGTCAAGGCCGGATCCGCCACAGTTATAGTCATTACCACAGATGGTAGCAAGACAGCCAAATGCGACGTCACGGTCGAGCCGAGGCCTATACCGGTGGCAGGAATATCCCTTGATAAAAGTAGCCTGGAACTCGTTGAGGGTGAGGAGACTAGCCTAATAGCGACCATCGCTCCGTCTGACGCCTCCAACAAGACATTCACCTGGTCATCGTCCAACACTCAAATCGCCACTGTTGATGATAGCGGGAAAGTGAAGGCTATCGCTCCGGGAACCGCGACCATTACAGCCACTACGGCGGACGGTGGTAAAACCGCCACTTGTGCCGTGAGTGTCGAGGCGAAGCCGATCCCTGTGTCTAAAGGCGCATACAAGCATGTGATTATAATCGGAGTTGATGGAGGAGGTGCGTTCTTCAAGAACACTTCCACTCCTAGAATGGATGCCATATTCAAGAAAGGAGCCGTATCTTATAGGACCAAAACATCCTATCCCACCATCAGCGCACAATGCTGGGGCTCGATGCTTCATTCTGTCCTTCCTGAGTTCCATCGGTTGACCAACGGCACGGTGGGAAGCAAACCATTCAAACCGGACAGTCCCTTCCCTTCAATTTTCAGGCTTGTCAAAGAGGCTTTCCCAAATGCGAATATGGCTTCCTTCTGCAACTGGAACCCGATTAATATTGGCATCATCGAGGATAATCTCGGTGTAGTCAAAGGCACGGGAAGTGACCCTGAAGTGGCAAACAAGGTGGTCCAATATATCCAGGGCAATGATCCGACCCTTGTTTTCGTCCAGTTTGACTCTGTGGACGGAGCCGGCCACGGTTCCGGATATGGATCTGCGCGACACTTGTCCGCTATAACTGCGGTTGACGCTTTAATCGGTAATATTTATGACGCCGTAAAGAGAAAAGGCATCCTGGACGAGACGCTGTTTATAGTTTCCGCTGACCACGGCGGCACACCCGAGGGGACCCATGGTGGTGACACGGATGCTGAGAGATATGTCTTCCTAGGGGTAGCGGGAAAGACCGTGGTCGAAGGTGGCCAGATTCAGGATCCTGAGGTCAGGGATATAGCGGCTATCTCCGCCTATGCCTTTGGGCTTGACTTTCCCGAGACTTGGACCGGAATAGTCCCTGGTGGCCTGTTCCAAGGCGTGGAAGCGATGGAGCGCCATGAGATGGAGCCGGCGGAAATACCTGTGTCTGAGAACCGTAAACACCAGACAGAGCCCACTCCTGCCCTTGATAATGTCAAGTCATTGCTTGAGGGACATAACGTCATTGCCTACTTCCCGCTTGACGGTGATGAGAAGGATGCTTTAGGGAAGGTTGAGACTGTCACGACAGGCAAGCTTTATTATTCTGACGCTTATTACGGGAAAGGCGCCGATATGTCAGACGGGTATATAACGCTCAAAAACACCGCCGTCGGAACCAACTCATTCTCAGTGGCTTTGTGGATAAAGACAAACGGTGTGCCCTCCGACCCTTGCATAATCTCAAATAAGAATTGGAATTCTGGAGGAAATATCGGCTTTGTTTTGTCCATCCGTAGCGACGAGGACATCAAATTCAACGCCGGCAACAACGGCGACAGGATGGATGCCGTAGCCGGGTTGCCTCTTGATTACAAAAACGGATGGATGCATGTTATCCTTGTCGTGGACCGGGATAAGAATAAAATCAGGCTATTCTATGATTTCGCCTCTGAGTTGGACTATGACATCCCCGAATCGTTGAGGAATGTATCCTTCGACGCCCTTGACTTGAATATCGGACAAGATGGAACCGGTCATTACGGTGCTCATCTCGCGGCACAGTTGGATGAGTTCATCATCACCGCCGATGCGTTGAGCGATGAGGATATAGCCAAACTAAAGGCTTATTACGTGAAGTGATATCAGGAATCTTTCTTCCTGGTCAGTAGCTCAAGGGCGAGTACCATTCCGACCCCGATCAATGCCCAGAGGATAGCTCCGCCGACGTGAAGAGCGTCAGCTGGTTGTCCGTTAAGGACATTGGCGGCCTCATAAGCGGCTTTGTCAGCCCACGGCCAAACCTTGACAAGCGCTCCTAAAGTGAAGCCGATCAACACCAGCAGGGTCTGCTTCTCGTACTTTCCGATCAGCCAGTGAAGGAACTTCGAGAAGGCCAGGATACCCAATACACATCCTAAGGCGAAGACTATCAGCACCGGAATATTCAACTCGCTGACAGCGTTCATGATATATTCATACTTCCCGAAAAGGACAAGTATGAAACTCCCGGATATTCCGGGAAGGATCATCGTGCATATGGCTATGGCTCCGCAAAGCGCTATGAACCAGAGGTCTGAAGTGGTCTCTGTCGGGGAAAGAAGACAGATAATGGCTCCGAGGACAATGCCGAGAACGAGCCAGAGGATATCTGATCCTTTCCAGCCTTTGATGTCAGCGAGCATGAATACCGCGGAAACTATAATCAACCCGAAAAAGAAAGCCCAAGTCTGGACGGGATGGTGAGCGAGGACATACCCCATCAGCTTCGCCAGCGAGAACACGCTGATTATCACGCCGATAGCGAGCCATAAAAGGAATGTTCCATGGATTGCCTTCCAAAATCCTTTGAAGTCTCCCTTAAGAAGTAGCTTCCAAGAGGATACGCTCAATACCGCATTAAGAGCCTCTATCAGTTCGTTGAATATTCCTGTCAAAAGGGCTATCGTGCCTCCGGAAACCCCCGGAATGACATTAGCCGCACCCATGGCATATCCCTTGAGCGCGACAACCAGATTCTTGACTATGTTCGCCATTGGTTACTGAATCTTGCCAAGATAAACTTTCATCGCACTGAAACTGTCAAGCTGCGAGAGATCCTTTCCTGCCGGGTCGGAAACCACCAGGTCGAAAAGGTCGCCACCTAGCTGCTTGCGTCCTATCTTGAAGCGAGCCTTGGAAGCCCTGGCCATATATTCAATAGCGAAATCAGGCTCTTTAATCAGGGAAATGAACACGTCTGGAGCCCGCTCTTCAAGAACGCCCATTTTGTATTTGTTAGGACGGCCCAACCAATCGAGGTCTTTCTTGGTGATCGTGGTCTGGATGCTGGTGATGAGCCGGTCCTCGCTACCGATTTTCCTGAAATCCTGGAAGAACACCGCACCATTGATATCCATGCCACGGAAGTAGTTCATTATCGTTGATTTGCAAGTGTCGAACGAGGGATCCTCAACGTCGATGATAGCCACATAGGACTTGATCTTTGTCAATGGAAGGATCTCTGTGGGGACTGTGCTGGCATGCCTCTTCAAGGCGCTTCTCCTGAATATATTCTTTACAAAATCAAACATACGCTTTAAAACTTGACAGAGGCGATCAGATCCCGGATTTCCGTTTTGGCGTCTCTCCAACGGGGAACATCTATCTTGGTTCCGATAACCTCGACGACTTTCGCCGCAATTATCGAGCCGACTTCGCCGCAAACTCTCAAGGGCATCCCGAGCGAGTGGGCGTACAGGAAACCGGCGGCGTAAGTGTCTCCGGCGCCAGTGGCGTCAATCGTAGCCGCGGGCCAAGCCTCAATGTAGTGATATTCATCACCGCTTTGGACCATGGAGCCGTCTTTACCGACCTTCACGACCGCAATCTCGCATTGGGTGGCGAGTTCGGCAAGCGCTTCTCTGGGCTCTTTCTTTGTGAATGCCCTGGCCTCGGTCTCGTTGGCGAACACGATGTCGATATACTTCTCCACCAGATTATGGAAGAAGGCCTCGTTGGACTCCACGACATTGTAAGAAGCCATATCTATCGAAATCTTGCAACCAGCCTCTTTGGCCATCTGGACGGCCTGGCGGATAAGGTCTTGGTTCTGAACAAGATAGCCCTCGATATGGAAATAGTCATATCCTTCGAAATATTCCGGCTTCAGGTCCTCGGGAACAAGCTCGAGAGCGGCTCCCATGTAGTCGGCGAAGGTTCTTTCCGCGTTTGCTCCCGTTATGAAACACATGGCTCTTCCTGACCCTTTGGTCCCCTCCAGCAAAATAGTTTTCACTCCGAACTGCTCCAAGGTGCTCTTGTAAAGATGACCGAGCTCATCATTTCCGATTTTTCCTATGTAGCAAGAGGGCATCCCGAAGATGGATGTGCAGGTGATAGTGTTTGCCGCGGAGCCTCCGGGGACGTATTTCACTCCGAATTCCTTAAGTTTTGACCATATCTGGTCACCCGTCTCCAGGTCAACATGCTGCATGCTCCCGGGAGGGAGGTGATACTCCCGGAGCATCGAGTCATCCGGGAAGACGGCGAGAATGTCCGTCAAAGCGTTTCCTATTCCTAAAATCGATTTCATAAGGCAAATAGCGCGTTATGGCTCCACAACTTACAAATTTAACGATTATTTGATTAAATTTGTTACCATGAACAAGAAGGTAGGGAATATTCTCAAGTACGGATTGTCAATCCTGCTTGCGGTAGTGTTGTTGTATTTCGCTTTCAGGAAGGTGGACTGGAATGATTTCTGGGCTGCTTTGAAGGCGTGCAGATGGGAGTTTGTCCTTCTCTCGACTTTTTTCGGATTATGTGGATTCTATCTTAGAGCTTTGAGGTGGAAGGAGGTTTTGCTTCCGATCGATCCGACCACAAGGACATTGACCTGCTTCAACGGAGTCAACATAGGTTACGCCGTCAATATGGTCTTGCCGAGAGTCGGAGAGGTTCTACGCTGCACTTATATTACCGCCCACTCCAAGAAGGTCAAAGACCCTGAGACTGGAGAAGAGCGTCATCTGGCGACCTTTGACAAGGCTCTTGGAACCGCTGTGTTGGAAAGGTCTGTGGATGTGGTGATGCTGGGAGTCCTTCTTGTGGTCTTCCTGATATTCACTTGGGACAAGTATGGCGGCTTTTTCGTCGAGAAGATTTTCGGGGCTGCCGCGGGAAGATTCACTTGGGTCAACCTCGCTATTGTGGTTTTGCTTTTCTTGGCCGCGCTTCTTTCCGGCTGGACGGTTATCCGTTTCGCGAACAGGTGGAAACCACTTGGCAAGATCAAGGATTTCTGCAAAGGACTTTGGCAGGGGTTCGTGAGTTGCCTGAGGATGAGGAGAGCTTGGTGGTTCTTCCTTCTCACTATCCTTCTTTGGGGATGCTACTGGATGATGAGCGTAACCATCCTTTGGGCTGTGCAAGGAATAGACACATCGACCGTCTCTGCCGGCCTGGCATCCGCGGTGAACACAATCCAGTCCCTAAATCTGACCGACGCGATGTTCCTGATGCTGGCGGGAGCCCTTTCTTCAATTGTTCCCGTCCCAGGAGGATTCGGGGCGTTCCATTTTATAGTCGCGGCGGCTGTTTCCTATGTCTATGGACTGCCTTTCGAGTTCGGAATTATCTTCGCCACATTGTCCCATGAGTCCCAAGAGCTTAACCAGCTGGTTTGGGGTGGGATCTCCTTTGTTATTGAGCAATTCAGAAAAGATTGAATATGAAACCATTAAGGCTCTTCCTGACGACAGTCATCCTGACATTTGTGCCGCTTTTGACCTCGGTCTCGGCGCAGCCTAAACTGTCCTCCAAACAGCTTTATTCCCAGTTCCAGAACCCTGACACACGTTACCGTCCATTCGTCCGGTGGTGGTGGAACGGTGACCGGGTAAAAGCCGAAGAACTTGTCCGGGAACTTCACATCATGAAGGAAGCGGGCATAGGTGGGGTCGAGATTAATCCAATCTCTTTTCCGGCTGGAGATGACACGTTGGACACTAAACCTCTCAAATGGCTGAGCGACGAATGGATTGATATGCTGAAGGTTGTCTTTGACGAAGCTGATAAGATCGGCATGTATTGCGATCTCATAATCGGCTCCGGCTGGCCATTCGGCGCGGAGAGCCTGCCAAGGGATGAACGGGCTGAAGTCCTTTTGACTTATGCGAGGGAAGTACCTGCAGGTGAGCCTCTTGAGATATCCCTGTTCCATATTTACAAGGAAATTGATCCGGGAGTAACGATAGTGAATCCCCGCCGTACTCCGGAGCTTGTATCCATATATCTGGCCCCCGATCCTATGAATGGACTCGAGGATGCGATAGACCTGTCGGGGAACATTAAAGATGGCGTGTTAAGCGTTGATGTGCCTGAAGGAAAATGGCAGCTTTACGCCATGATCAAGTTCGAGTCTTTCGCCAGCGTTATCAACGGGGCTCCGGGAGCCGCCGGTTCGATATTGAACCATATGGATGCCGCTGCCGTGAGACACTATCTTGACCATATGACCGATGCCATTGAGGTGAAAATCGGATCTCTTTCCGGTTATGTCAGGGCTATGTTCATTGACAGTATGGAGCTTGAGGGCAACAACTGGACATTCGATTTCGCCGAGCAGTTCAAGGCCCGCAGAGGCTATGACCCGCTGCCTTGGCTCCCGTTCACTATGTTCGAGGTCGGCCGTCTTGGTGATGTGAAAAGTTTCGAATATGGTTCGAAGAAAAGCGCCAAGTTCGAGGAGGAAGTGAACAGGGTCCGTTTTGATTTTGAGCTCACCAAGGCCGAGTTGCTTCATGAGCGTTTCTACGGCACTATGGGACAATGGGCTAAGGACAAGGGCTTGAAAACCCGCGCCCAGGCTTATGGAAGGGGCTTTTTCCCGCTGGAAAGTTCTATGATGATTGACTTCCCCGAGGGTGAGTCATGGACCACGAACTGGCTCAAGCATAGGATTGGAGAGGAAATGGGAGACGAGGATTACCGTCGCGGCAGAGGCTACACGATGATCAACAAATATGTCTCATCCGCCGCCCACATGACCGGCAAACGGGTTATTAGCGCGGAGGAGATGACCAACACCTACAAAGTGTTCACTACCAGCCTGGAATTCCTCAAAGTCGGGTCCGATATGAGCGCTATCTCGGGAATCACGCACTCTATCTGGCATGGCTTCAACTACTCCCCGCTGGAGGCCGAGTTCCCCGGCTGGGTCCAGTACGGAACCTTCCACAATGAGAGGAACACATGGTGGCCGTATGTGAAGAACCTCAATGACTATAGAGCCCGAATAGCGAGCCAGCTCCAGAACGCCGACATGTACACGGACATCGCTATCTTGCCTGCCAACTATGACATGTGGACCACGATGGGAGTACAGACCGAGCCGTTCCCGGTGAAACTCAACGTCCCCTACACATCTCTTATCTGGGAGGCGATCCACAAGACTGGCGGCGGAGCTGACTATGTCAGCGAGATAATCCTGAAGGACGCCGTAATCAAGAATGGCAAGATTTGTTATGGTCCAAAGGAATATGGCACCCTGTTTATCGTTGAGGTGACCAGCACGACTCCGGAGACCATTGCCAAACTGGAGGAGTTTGTCCGTCAGGGCGGAAAGGTATTCTGCGTCGGCAAGTATCCCGAGAAGTCATTGGGATTCAAGGATTACGAGGCCAGGGACAGGGCTATCGCCGAAGGAGTCAAACGTCTTGAGGCGTATCCGGATAATTTCATCCTTCTGGAGAATCCCGAGGATGGGAAATATCTTGAGTGGTATGAGAAGGTTATGGAGAAATATTCCTTGCCTCACTCGATCACTATTTCCAACCCGGACCGTTTCCTGCTGCAGGACAGGTATGTCACCGATGACAAGTCTGATTTCTTCATGGTGATGAACGCCCACATGACAGAGGCCCGAGAAACGGATATAATATTCCCGAAATCAATTACTTCCGGAAAGAATGCCTGGATTTACGATCCGGCCACGGGCTCTAGAAGTCCTTTGAAACTAGACAAGGGCGGCAAGGCCCATTTCCGTTTCGGACCATCAGAGACGTACCTCTTTGTCTTCAACAAGGATGGCAGGACCTTTAAGGCATCTCCCTCCACGTACGTGCGGACACTTACCGGTGGTTCTGTGGTTCCACAGGCCAATCAAACAGTTGAGGGACCTTGGGCTCTGACTCTCCACCATCCGCAGCTCGACTCCACTTGGACAGCGACTCTTGACACCCTGCGGGATTTCAAGGATATGGCCGACACCACCTTCAAGAATTTCATGGGTACGATTGTTTACAAGGCAACCGTAACCCTTGACGGGAAAAATCTCCCCAAGCAGATCGATCTCGGCAAGGTGGCGGACATCTGCGAGCTCAAGATCAACGGCCGGGACGCCGGCATGAAATGGTTCGGAGAGAGAATCTTTGACATAACCCCGTACATCAAGGCCGGGAACAACACCATTGAAGTTAAAGTCACAACCTTGATGGGTAATTACATACAAACCCTTAAAGACAACACGGCGGCTCAACGTTTCGTCTTGCGACGGAATCAGCCTTATGTGTCCGCCGGGTTGATCGGACCAGTTAAATTATATCAGTAACTCCATACAGATGAAAAGATTCCTTAGATTCGCGGCGTCTTTGCTGCTATTAGCCGGCGGAGCCCAGGGGCTCAATGCCGCTGACTATTTCGCGAGGGATTTCGGCGCCGTCCCCGACGGCTTCACCCTCAATACGGTGAGCATCCAGGCGGCGATTGATTTCGTCTCTGCCCAAGGAGGTGGCCGTGTCGTTTTGGACAAAGGTGACTATGTCTCCGGATCTATTTACCTCAAGGATGGTGTGACCCTCTGGATTGATGAGGATTCCGCCCTCTTGGGTTCTCTCAACCCTTTTGATTACATAAAGGATCCTGACGCCAAATGGACCGCTCTTGTATTCGCCATCGGTCAGAAGAACATCGGTATAGAGGGTGGCGGAACTATTGACGGCCGTGGTTTCTCTATCGCCACAAGGTACATCGATTTCGTCCATCTGGGTGTGTTCGAGGACGCGCTTACCAACGACCGTCTACAAGAGGCGAAACGTCCTGAGAACATCCATTTCTACAAGTGCGAAGGCATTGTCATCAGGGACCTTCTGCTCAAGGATCCCGGCTGTTGGAACCAGCAGTACGACAAGTGCCGCGATATCCTTGTGGAGAGGGTTCATGTTGATGCCAAATCCTATTGGAACAACGATGGAATCGATATCGTGGACAGCAGCGACGTGATCATCCGCGACTGCTTCTTCGATGCCGCTGATGATGTGTATTGCTTCAAGAGCCATAGCAACGACGGCATCAGCGAGAATATTCTTGTCGAGAATTGCGTTGGCCGTTCAAGCGCCAACGGCATCAAGTTCGGAACCTATACCAGGGGCATATTCCGCAACTTCAAGTTCAAGAATATGAAGATTTATGACACCTACCGCAGCGCTATCACGATTGCCACAGTGGACGGTGCCATCATCGAGGACGTGGAGATCGACGGTGTCGAGAGCATCCACACAGGCAACCCTATATTCCTTCGTACCGGTACCCGTCACACCCGTGATGACCAGAAGCCCATCCTTCGTAACATCGTCATCAAGAACATGTATGCCGAGGTTCCTCTGGACAAGCCGGATGCCGGTTACAGCTACGAAGGCCCGGTTGAGGACCTGCCTCGCAACGTCCTTCCCAGCATCATTTACGGCAACCCTGACATCAAGATCGAGAATGTCCGCCTGGAGAATATAGAGATTGTCTATCCCGGACATGCCGATCCTGAATATGCCTACAGAGGCTCTTCAAAAGAAGAGCTTGACGCCATTCCTGAGATGGAGACCAGCTATCCTGAATTCTCCAACTGGAAGGAGCTGCCCGCTTGGGGATTCTATATCCGCCACGCCAACGGGATTGTTTTCGATAACGTCAAGATCACGGTTGACGGTGAGGATTACCGTCCGGCTATCGTCACAGACGATGTCAACGGCTTGAGACTCAAAGATGTGGAGATCAACCAGGACACCGCCGAGAAGGGCAAGAAGCAGATTATCACCAAGGACACCAAGAACATCAAGAAGAAATGAAAAAGATATTCATCATAGCCTCCCTTCTGCTCGTCTCGCTGACGGGGATGGCGCAGGACAAGCAACCGGTCTACAAGTCCTCTTTCTTCGGAATCAGGAGTGATGGTGTGACCGATAACACGAATTCCATCCGGAAGGCTCTTGAATTCATCGCCTCTAAGGGTGGTGGAACCCTTGAATTCAGCGTTGGACGTTATCTGACAGGCTCTATTGAGCTTCAGTCAGGAGTTGATATCTATCTCCGAGAAGGTGCGGTTATTGTCGGTTCGACGAACATATATGCCTATGAGGGCAAGAAGGGTATCTTCTGGGGAGAGGGTGTCAAGGATGTGACCATCTCAGGAAAAGGTGTCATCGACGGTCGTGGTCCCGGACTTCTCCGAAATATCTTCGAGCAGACCAACATGAAGCATATTCCTGACGACATCGCTATTCCGACCCTTGTCTATCTTAAGGATTGTCAGAATGTGAGTCTCAAGGACTTCATACTCCGTTATCCTGCGACAAGAAACTCCCTCTACATTATCGAGGGGGGTGACGTCAAGGTCGAAGGCTGCTACTCAGACACACGATGAGAAAGATTCTCGCTATACTGTCTCTGGTTCTTTGCCTAGGGCTCAGGGCCGGAGCGGAAGAGTATTCCTGGAAGGCCAAGTGGATCAGCAAGCAGTATTACCAGAGCGAGACCAATTCATGGCTTGCTTTCCGTAAAGATATTGATATTGAGAAGGTTCCGTCTTCCCTTACCGCAAGAATCGCCGTTGACACGAAGTATTGGCTTTGGATCAATGGTGAGCCTGTGGTCTATGAGGGAGGTCTGAAGCGAGGACCGTCCATTGGTGGAGGATATTACGACAAAGTCGAGATCGCGCCATACTTGAAGAAAGGCGAGAACAGGATTTCCGTCCTTGTCTGGTTTCTGGGTAAGGCTGGGTTCAGCCATATGAGCAGCGGCACTTGCGCCCTGTTGTTCGATGCCCGCAGCCAAGAGGTTGAGATTCTTTCAGACGAGACATGGGAGTGTTCCGTACAGTACGGTTACGGTTCAGCCTCGCACACGATCACAAACTACCGTCTCTCGGAGAGCAACATCCGCTACGACTCCAACTTGTTCGATTACAATTGGTTCCAAACTCCTATTCCCAGACCGGACGAAAGGCCGGTGCCACGAAAGGCTCCAGAGTGGTTGGGGTCGTCAATCGAGCTTCCTTTCCTTCCCGGAGACGTGCCGATGGGAGAACTGGTGGAAAGGCCGATCCCTCAATGGAAGAACTATGGCTTGAAGGATTATATCTCAACCTGGCAGAGCGGAGACACGCTCTATTGCAAGCTGCCGTATAATGGTCATTTCTCTCCTTGGTTCAAAGTTGAGGCGCCTAAGGGGATGGTGATCTCTATGCACACCGATCACGATATGGTCTCCGATGCCAAGTGCGTCAGCGCCGAGTATGTCACCAAAGAAGGTGTCCAGGAATATGAGAGTTTCGGATGGATGAACGGCGAAGTGCTTTATTATGTTTTTCCTCCGAAGGTTAAAGTCCTGGGTGTCAAGTTCCGTGAGACTGGTTATGACACTGAGTTCACGGGATCTTTCTCTTGTTCCGACCCCATTCTCAACACGTATTGGCAGAAGGCTCAGCGAACACTTTACGTCTGTATGAGGGACACCTATTACGACTGTCCCGATCGGGAGAGGGCGCAATGGTGGGGTGACGAGGTCAACGAGCTGAATGAGGCTTTCTATCTGCTTGACCGCAAAGCGGATAAGCTCGCCCGTAAAGGTATAATGGAACTGGTCCGCTGGCAAAAGCCCGACGGGGTTATGTACGCTCCGATTCCTTGTTCCAACTATTTCAAGGAGCTTCCGATGCAGGTTCTCAACTCTATCGGTTGGTTCGGGTTCAGGGGATATGCTTTCTATTCAGGAGACTATTCTTTTGTGGCGGATGTCTATCCAGCTGTCCACAAATATCTTCACGAAGTCTGGCAACTTGATTCTGAGGGACTTCCCATCTACCGCAAAGGTGGCTGGGACTGGCCTGACGCTGGATCTCACCAGGACCGTGTGGCTCAGTTGCATCTGTGGTATTATCTTGCGCTTAAAGCCGAG
Source organism: Bacteroidales bacterium (assembly GCA_024693285.1). Classification (GTDB taxonomy): domain Bacteria; phylum Bacteroidota; class Bacteroidia; order Bacteroidales; family UBA932; genus Cryptobacteroides. The sequence goes on along the minus strand of JAILLE010000035.1, from coordinate 1,000 downwards.
ACTGAGTTCGCCAAGGTGCTTGGGAAAGAGACGGAAGCCACTGAGGACGAAGCTATTATGTCAAAGATAGTCTCTGTTCTGAATTCGAAGTTCTGGAACGGATCGGCCTATATAACCCCTGGTTTTGATGACCTGCCGGATGATCGTGTCCAGGCTTTGGCGGTCATCTCCGGAGTGGCTGGCACGGATAAGTATCCTATGCTGAAGAAGGTTTTCGCAGAGCGTTACAACGCCACGACCTATATGTTTCCTTATGTCCTTGATGCCCTTTACACCATGGGCGAGCCACAGATGGCCCTGGATAGGATGCGGAAGCTTTGCCCTACCATAATGAATGACAGCTGCACAACCCTGTGGGAGCACTGGAATTTCGAAGGCACATGCAACCACGCATGGGCTGGTGGCGGAGTAATCTCCATGGTCCGTCAGTTAGCTGGAGTCGAAGCCTTGAAGCCTGGTTATCAAGAGTTTGAGGTCAAACCACAGATGGGTGACCTTAAGTGGCTCAAGACCGGTTTCGAGACCAATTACGGCAGGATTGAAGTCTCCCTCGTTAAGAAGGGTAAGAGGATTGACGCGGAGATCACTGTCCCCGAAGGAACGACTTGCTATGCCGGCGGACAAACCTTCGCCCCCGGCATCCATAAAGTTAGGCTGTAGGGTTTATTCCTCTGGAATATAGATAGTTGTGGCGCTCCAGTCGGTTGCCACCGCATTGTTCCAGTCTCCTTTCTCGAATTTGAGACCATAGTATTTACCGAACCGGTCCTCAACACTGTACAAGGTGGTGAAGCGGTAGCCTTCATGCCCGGAAAGGAATTCATCCCTAGCCTTTACAGCAGCCTCAGTAAGATTGGTATTGTCTATAGGAAAGTATGTCTTTTCCCAATCCCAGTTACGGCCTTGCGAAGACTTCGCTGTCTTGATTATGCCATTATCCTTAAAGAAGATAAGGTTGTTGCCTGCCTCGTTCACACTCCCAAGGACAGTCGAGCCCGCC
>JAILLE010000030.1 GCA_024693285.1 Bacteroidales bacterium | reverse complement strand
TTTTCAGATTTCAGGAATATTCGTATATTTGCAGTCCGCAATCAGCGAAAACATTGGAGAGATGCTCGAGTGGCTGAAGAGGCACGCCTGGAAAGCGTGTGTACCCCAAAAGGGTATCGCGAGTTCGAATCTCGCTCTCTCCGCAAAAAACCTTACAGGACTAATAGTCCTGTAAGGTTTTTTCATTTATATTATTAGTCTCACCTTTATTTCTCCGCTGTCGCTGAGAATACGATGATGTTGCGCTCTTCAGGGAGCTGAATTTCCTTGGCGCCATCAACGGGGATGCTCACGAGGTACATATACGAGAATACATATGCCTTGTTTCGGACGCTGGGGTTGTGGGTGTGCGTGCCAACGTATGCGATGTCGTCATTCCTGAGCACCGACTCGTAATACCCCGGCCATCCATACACTCCGTAGAAGCCGGTGTAATTGGAAACGCTCTTTACGATCGTGTTGTCACCAACCTTGAATGTGGCGGTGGCGGGTTTGTCGGATGGTGCTTCCACATTATCTTGAGGCACTCCCCTGCGCCTGGGCATCGGACAAGACGCGACGAGCAGGTGGAATGTCTTGGTGCCTTCCGGCACCGCGATGGTCTGCGAGGCACACATCACGGCGTCATTGTAGTCTGGCTCTCCAAACCTGAAAGGAATACCTCTGTATGAGAAGTTGTCGGGTATGATTTCAGCCGCGAAAGAGTCTCGATCCCTACCGATACGTCCCATTGTGGGGAAGTTGTCGGTGGTGATCCCAACCATATTATACGGGAGTTCGACTTCCTGGAATTCAGGAGTCGCGATTTTCACCGAGGGAGCGGCGAAATGGACACGGAAAGTCTTGAGCGCGAACTTGGTAGACTCTACGTTCAACGCCTTGCCGGCGAATGAAGCCGCACCCTTGGGGGCCTCGATGCCGTTGGTCTCCTCGGCTCCGGTCAAGGCAGTGTTGAACAGGATCTGTCCCTTCGCTCCTTTGCCGGAAAGCTCATATACACGGACTATGTATCCGTCTCCATCCTGAGCCTTCTTGAACGCCTTCACGCGAAGGTTAGGATTTGTGGAAGAAACGAGGGAGACAGTCTTACCGAGCTTGCCGGGATGCTTCTCCGCCAAGAAAGCCATCTTGTCCTGATTAAGGGCATCAGCGGCTATATCGGCAAGCGCGGGGTCGAGTGCGCCCTTATGCCCTACTATGCTATATGTGAAGGTGTGCTCACCGAAGTCTTGGGTGGCCTGCTCACCATAGCCTCTAGATGCAGTCGGAGTGTGGATCAGTGTCAGGCGGATAGTGTGGTCATTTGGTTTGTCCCAGCCATATTTGCAGTCATTCATAATGGTCACTCCGTATGAGTTATCTGAAGCGGTCATATCAGCCCATTGCTGTCCGATAACCTCGTATGCCGTGGGGACATTGTTGCCGCGCTTGATATTGCCCATTCCGAGGTCGTATGTGGCTTCCGGTGCGTCAAATGCCACAGGGAAGCTTGCCTTGAGAAGTGAAGCCCTGGAAGCCCAGTTCACAGTGTTGACAACGTCGATGCGGTCATCGGCCGCACCGTCGGTGAGGATTATCCTCTGAACGAAAGTGGATCCCGCATATTCCTTATCAACTTTGAGGACAGCCCTCAGGGCCCCGCATTCCTCCACGCTGACTTTGACATTGCCGGAAACCTTCTCGGGCTCACGGTCCACGACCTCCTTCAGGATCTCCCAAGCGGGCCAAGAGTCAGATTTGTTGTCGGGGAAGAAAGCATAACCAAAAGCTTCTCCCTGGCGGACGAGCTCTTTGCCGTATCTCTTATCAATGATAGAGGCGATGTCACCGTCGGAATTTAGGGTCAAACGGTAGATTCTGTTCTCAATCGTGCTTCCAGAAGCCTTGAGAACCGGATTCTTGGCCTCAGCTTTGACGGAAGGCCTTATGTCATAGACAGATAGACCGAGTGAAGGGACCGAGCCAGCGAAGAGTACTGTGGCCTGGCCGTCCTTGCGGGAAATAATCTGGGCATTGACCTTTTTGCCGTCAGGGCCATACACGTCAACTGACTTATATCGATCGGGCAGGTCGATATTGATGCTGGCGATGTCCTTGTTGGCCGCGGTCACGTGATTGTAAACGATGACCGGGGTCCCCTTGACCGTTGTGTTCATCACGGAGCCCATGCCGGTGACGCCTGTCTCGACAAGGCTGTTCATCTGACGGAGATTGATGTACTCGTCATTGTATGAGAACTGGTAGCATTCAGGAAGGCTGGTGCCGGTCAGATCGTCGTGGAACTGGTGCCAAATCACTCTCTTCCAGCCCTCATCGATTGTGTATGAAGGATATGCGAAGCCACCATAGATCTCGTTCATCGCGGAGATGCCTTCCGCCGCTCCGAGCATTCGTTCGTTGCGTCGGTTGAGATTCTTCATTTCCACCTTAGAGGTATAGTTGCCAGTCGCATGGGTGTCCATCAAGAGTTCACCCTCATATTCAGGCAGTCTCTCGTCCCATAGGAAGTCCATGAACATTTCGTCAGAGGTGGCGAACTTCACATTGTAGTCGGGACCAGGATTGTGTACGGCGTCATTGACGAACCTTACACCTGTAGGGGTACCGGAGCCGCCAATGTCTCCGGTTCCGAAGTACCTGTATGCCGCAGGAACCGCGGTTTTCTCAAGACGTGTCTTAAACTCGGCAAGATCGGTGATAGGCTCGCTTGGACTCCAGCTATAACCGCCTCCGTCCATTGCCGCCATCAGTTTCCCACCGTCGAGGCCCTTCCAGACTCCGAAGTAGAACGGGAACTTCATTCCGTTCTCAAAGAAGGGAAGGTATCTCCATCCGAGTTTTTGTGTGCCGAATCCGATAAGCCCGCAGTGCGCCGCGACGGAAGGGAGCTGGTAGCCGAATCCGAAGCAGTCAGGGAGCATGATGTCTGTCGATAGCTTACCGAACTCTTTCATGTAGAATTCCTGGCCGAGGAGGATGTTCCTGATTTCTGACTCGATCGAGGGCATGTTGGGGTCATTGGCGTCCCAGGATGCCCCGGAAAGATGCCATCGGCCGGAAGCCACATATCCCTTGAGCTTTTCGAAAAGGTCAGGATAGTACTCCTTCGCCCATGCGTATTTCACGGCTCCTTCGAAACTGAATTTATAGTCGGGGTATTCGTCGAGCAGCGCGAAATTTTGCACAAGCGTGTTGCGCACATACTCGTTGATGGAAGTCTGCACCGTCCATCTCCACTGTGAATCGAAATGGGCGTTGGAAACCATGTAGACTGTAGGTTTGTCCTTGGTGTCGGGTTTTACCTGCGCCATAGCCGCCGTCAGCGGGATCGCGACGATGAATATCGCCAGCAAGACTTTTTTGTTGAGCATATTGATAGAAGAATCGTTTATACAAATATATTATAATCGATTATTTTTGTGAAAAGTCATAAATATTTCCAACCTTTCGGGCGGGATTTGCGTTATATCTATGAAACCGCCCCGGAAACGGGGAATGTTAAACAACTAAAAAGATAATTATTATGAACCCGTATGAATTCCTTATCCCGCTTGGCGTCTGCGTCGTACTTCCTGTACTGATTGTCTGGATCATCGGACGTGTCCAACAAAATGAAACCAACCGCAAGGCTGAAATCATGCTCAAAGCCATTGAAAACGGCACGGAAATCAACCCCGATCTCTTCAAATCAAACCGTAATAAAATGAAGTCGATAAAGAAAGATCTCTTGGAAAAGCTCAATGGAGCCTGCATAACCGGCATGCTTGGCTTAGCGTTCCTCTTCCTCATGCTCTTCGGAAACATGAAAATATTCATGGCCAACTACCTTCCCCTTGCCGCGGCAATGCTTCTGGCAGTGAGCGTAGGACTGTTCGTCTCCTACTTCGCCGGCAAGAAGATGCTGGCCAAGGAGATTGAAGCGGAGGAGAAAGAACTCTTTGATAATAAGTAACCATGACCCGGGAACGGTTTATCTCCGAAGTAAGGGCATGTCAGGGACAGCTTAGGCGGTTCCTGGCATCGCTGTGCGGGGATGCCGCCCTGGCCGATGATATCGCTCAGGAAGCGCTGGTCCGGGCCTATGTCAGCTCGGACAGGTTCATCGGCAATTTCAAGGCCTGGCTATTCCGGATCGCCTATAACTGTTTTGTCGACAACCTGCGGCGGGTTCCAGGACCATCGACATCACTAGATTCGCCAGAGGCCTTGCACGTACCGGATACGGCCGCTTCAGACGCATCTTTCCGACATGAGGAACTGAAGCGGGCTCTCACAATGATTCCCGAAAAAGAGCGGACAGCTATCGTACTTCATTATTTCGAGGATCTTTCCATCAAGGAAATATCCTCCATCATGCAGATCCCCTCCGGAACGGTCAAGTATTACCTTTCGGTGGGCAGGGGCCACCTTAAAAAGCACATCCGATTATGAAAGATATAGAACAGTTTTTATGTGAAAACGTGCCGGAAACTCCGGATGAAGGGCAGTTCCTGATCGAGACCAATGCCCGGATGGACTCTGTGGAAGGAATAAAGAAGACCGTGGACGGCGAATACCGCCGTTGGCGGAAGGCACTTGTCATCGCACTTGCCTTAGGCTTGGTGCTCGGTTGCCTGCTCACGCTTTTGGCGGTATTCTGGCCCGTTCAGACGGACAATTCTTCCCTTTCGAAGACGGTTGAAGCTTTGAAGGGCGGAAAGGAAATCCTGATGGGATTCGTCGCTTGCTGCGCTATCGGCCTGGGCATCATGTCCATGACCAAAAAGCGCGAAGTGTTTTAACCCTTCACCGTTTCTATCATGGCGAGAATATTCTCGACTGGAGTTCCCGCCTGGGCGTTATGGCAAGAACAGCAGATGTAGCCTCCCCCCTTGCCTAACGTGTCGAGGCACATACGAGTCTCTTCCTTAACCTCTTCGACGGTGCCCATAGGTAGAATCCGTTGATTCTCAATGCCTCCATGGAATATTAGATCCTTGCCGAACTCTCTTTTCAGACCCGCGGTATCCATTCCGGGACAAACGTGCTGTATCGGGTTAAGAATATCTATTCCGCACTCAATCAGTTTCGGAATCAAAGGCAAAACCGCGCCATCAGTATGATAGAGCACCTTCTTCCCGTAACTATGGATCAGATCGCACCAGTTTTTCAACCTTGACTTGAAAAACCGCTCCCAGGACTCAAGCGAAATCAACATATTACTCTGCATACCCATATCATCGCTGATGAATACGATATCCAGATCGTCATTCAGCTCCTTAAGTATCCGCTCCAGCATTACTGTCTGAATAGAGTCTATCCGATCCAGAGTCGCGTCCAGGAATTCCGGGAAAGCCACCGTATCCATCAGCGCGTTTTCAAGGCCGCGCATCTGGCAGTAAATCTCAAAATGTGAGATCCATGGTCCGATGGTGGCGAAATTCCAAGAGCGAGCTTGTTTTGCCAGAGCCTTGGCGCCTTCATAATCAAACCTGTCCGGGTCCGGCCAGGAATGATAAGTCTTCAATTCCGACGGATCACAGTAATTGCCGATTGGAGGGTCAATATATTCCTGATAAGTAGCAAGTCCTGCCTTTACCATACGGGTCGGGACTCCCCACATAGTGATCTCACCACTGTCATTCGGATCGAAGTAACGTCCCGCATATCCAGGGAATACCCAGACAATCTTATCCACCCCCAGCTTATCGTACACGGCGAACTCGTCATCTAAAGAGGTGTACCTCCGAAGTGAATCCAACACTTCAGGGGTACACCACAAATCCACTGGAGCGCGATCTACCGGAAGGCGGTTTATCGTGGCCAGAATACGCTCTCTGGGAGTCATTTGTTCCATGCTTGTAATGATTTATTCAAACACATCCATTGCCACTCCCCTCCAGCTATTAGGGGTCTGGAGATGGAATATCTTGGCGATTGTGGCGGCCATGTCGAACTGGATCATCGGCTCGGTGATCTCGTGATTCTTCTTCACGCCCTTGCCCCAGATGACGAACGGAGTCTCGATCTCATTGTTGGTGTCACCACCGTGACTGGTTCCCTCATGGCCATGGTCAGAGGACAGGATGATAATACTGTCATCATATATTCCGGCCTCCTTGACAGCGTCCACAATCCTCTTCACACGGCCGTCGACAGCGGTCAGCTCAGCATAGTACTCATCAGATCCCTGGCCGAAAGAGTGGCCGGCATGGTCAAGAGCATCGATGTGGATAAAGCAGAACACCGGCTTTTTCTCAATGATATACTTGGCGCTCTCCTCAACTATGGCCTCAGGATGACCAGAAGGGTCATCGATAGCTTTCTCATAGCTAACGCACTGGAGATCCACATAGTTGCGGACATCACCCCACTCGCAGACGACTCCAGTCTCGGCATCCGGCCTCTCCTGCCTCAAAAGGTGGAAGAGAGTAGGCTGCGCGTTATGCTCAGTCAGAACAATAGGCTTGAATGTGGGATCCTTCTCATTGCCTTTAATGCCAGAGAACTCCACAGGAGTGCCATTCAGCATAGCAGCCCAGTTCGGACCGCTGACTGAAGGGCGGACCGTACGCTTATACAATGTGTAAGATCCCTCTTTCATCATTGCCTTCATAAAGGGTGCGTCGCCTTTCTCCATGGCCCACGTTCCCCATCCGTCCAGACCGATGACTATCACATGTCCGGCGATGTCCTTGGGGTTCTCTTTCTTGCTCTGGCACGCTCCGAAAACCAGCAGCGCCGCCATCAAAAACAATACACTTTTCCTCATAATGCTTTCTTTTATAATAGATTAAAAAACTCACTTCTTTACCACGACCGTTCTATAAGCGTCGTCTTTTAGCAAGTTCACAAGAGCCCTGAAGGATGAATATTCCTTGACAGGGATAATCGTCTTGTTGAACTTGGCTTCCCTTGTATAGACCGCCTTGTTACCATCTACTGTAAGACTGACTTTGACGGTCCCGGCAGGACCGGACAGGGTCTTCACAAAAGGTTCTGAGACTATCGTACCTTCCGTTGCGGTGATTCTGTATGTAATCTTCTCATCAAGGGTGGACGGAAGCTCGAAAGGATAATTCCTGGATGAGTAAAGGGAGCGGATTCCCCACGTGTCAAATCCCTTCATGGCATTGGGAATACTGAATATCAAGTAGTTCCCGGCATTGTTAGCCTTTTGGGAATCCAAGGTTATCTCCTCATTTATATCTACAGTGGCGTTAGCCGCAGGCACAGGAACAGGACCATCGGGAGATAAGACCTGAAGACGACCGACCAGTTCAGACTCATCACGGGAGAATGGCCCGGCTGGAGAGTAAAACCTGCCGCAAGCCTTGATCCACATGGAAGTGGATAGAGTTTGGAGGCAAGGAGGGCAGCCGTAGTCGAACATGACCCCGGGGATGGCGTCTATTCCCACCGCCGAGGCAAGGCTCAGCATCAGAGCGGCCTTCTCCTCAAAAGTACCGTAAGCGGTCTCCACGACCTCGGAAGGTTTCCTGACTTGACCAGCCTGGCTGAAAGGAAGGGAGCACAACGCGAGATTCTGGGTCATCCACATTGAGATCGCATCCATTTTCTCCTTATCGGAAGTCTTTCCTTCACATATTTTTGCAGCCAAAGCGGACATATCCTCCTTGGGAAGGCACTTGAATATAGATGCAGCACCCTCTCCCGGCTCGGTAGAAGCATAGATGTAAGGAGCATCGTCAGTTGGTGTGTACGGTTCGGCTATTCTTCCAGGAATCCCCGAGGCCTTGATGGTGTACACATTCCCGGCCTTCGAGATTTTCGCGCCCATGTTTTCCTTGACAGTCAACTCTTTACCAGCGGGAACCTCAACTGTCAAAGTGTAATCCTTAACAGGCGACACATCGTTGAATCTACTGAATATATCTCCAGAACCAGGGAATCCCGGCTTGGTGGTGATCGTGTAATCCAGCGAGATGATCGCGCCGGGCTCAAGACCGGTGTGGGTAATGACCATCTCCTTCATATGATTGTATGCCGGAGCGTCAGCGGCCGCTGACGGCAGCACCTCATTGAGGGCATTCGGCGGAAGGGGAATCACGGTCTCGTCCGCCTGCACGGTATGGCAACCATCAATAGTAAGCGTCTGGAACCGGGGATTATAGACGATGAATGTCTCGCCATAAAGATTATGTATAGAATAGAAGGTGTTGACCTTCAATTCTTTGTGTTGCTTATATACGACGGAGCCGTCAGCCCCGAAGGAATACTTCTCCCTCAAGACGAGGAACTCTCCGTCAGACTTCTGGGCGAAAAGCCCTGTGGCTATCATGATCCCTGAAAGCAGGGTGAATATGGTCTTTCTCATGGCTTACCCTATTTAATCACAATAGTATTCTCTTCCACGGATTTCCATCCATCGACAGCTTTCTTGAATCCGGGATAGTCCTCAGCCTCGTAGACCCTCTTCTTGAGAGCGATGGAAGACGAGATATTGACAGTATTCCCCTTTCCGGAGATCTTTCCTGTAAAGTCAGCCGCATCGCTGGAAGCGCTGCCCTCAGAGCCGGAAGCCAAACACATTCCTTTCGGAACCGTCACATTCTCATTCGCTTCCACCAGCCTGGAGCAAGAGTCTTTGAATCCGAACTCCCTCTCAGGAATACTGGTGTTGACCCTCAAGAAAGTCTTGACCCTGTTGTAAAGGCGCCCGGATACCGGTTTGTAAAGCAGGGCTCCGTCAGCTGTCTTGACCGCATATGACGGGATGGAGAACTTGGCTGTGATCTTAATCGGAGCGTCAAGGTAATAATCCGGCGTCTTCCCATAATTGACACTGATCATCTTGGCCTCAGGATCAATAGAGAGAATCTCGTTCTCCATAGCTTTCTGCCAATTGGCCACATAGCCTTTAGTGAATGGATTACGTACTGAGGCGTCGGACTGGCCCTCAGCTGTCACCGTATATTCCCCGGTGAGGTTTCCGTCCTTGTCCAGGACAGTCTTGATAGAGAGCCTGAGGTAATGGTTCTCAGGAGCGGAAACCGGAGTCAAGAGAAGCGGAGAACCTTCCGGAAGGCCGGGAAGGTAGTTCTGTTGCTGCTCGGCGCTTGACCAGTTCTCACGAGTGAAAGGCACCCAGGTAGGGTCCAGAGGCTCATAGACACCGCTGGAGCGCTTGACTACAACCACGCAATGATTGAAATGGTCCGCGGGTATACTCTCGATTCTTGATCCTGCCATCGTCATGGCGGGATGCGCCTCGAAACCAGCGACCCTGAGCATTGTGACGAGCATGGAAGCCTTGTCCTTGCAAACTCCGCAACGATCGGTGAAATTCATCTTGGCGTTATGAAGGGTATATCCCTCTCCCTCACCCATGGATATTCCTGAATAACGCATGTAATCAGCCACCCAGTGGTTCAGGAGCCATATTTTCCGATCCTCGTTAGTGACACCTTTGAGAATCTCACGAACCTTCTTCTCCACCTCCGGAGTCTCCACGAAGCTGCCGTAATCCTCATTCACTCCACTGAACCATTTGGACTTATCTTCCCAACGGTCGGTCGAGGATAGCATAAGCTTTGGAGCCACATCAAAGAGATCAACCATATTCGGTTCCCTCTTGAAAGGCCTCGCGTCGGAGACACTGAAAGACAGCAACTTCCGGTCTCCGTCAACCCTGGTGGAGGAGTGGCACTCGCCCTGATAGAACTCATACTGGACATCCTTGTCTCTCGGCACGTCCAGGGTATAGACCTTGGATACTGTCGGATAGGTTACCCAGAAAGGCACGATATCGTAGAAATTGCCTCTCATCGGAGGAATGAATCTCTCATCCTCATCCGGGAAAGAGGTAAGAAGAGCATAGGTGAAACCCTTCTTGTTGATCCTATAGTCGATCACATCTCCTGGATCGAGAGCTCCAACCTCAGCCATGATTTGCCTGGCTCCCCAATAGATGGCTCTGGCTGGAGCGGCGTAATCACAGACGGTCTTGAGATCAATATCCTTGACGGAACCATCAGCCTTGTAGACCTTGATCTCCTCAAACACCGCCAAAGCGGTAAGAGGATCATAGTCATACTTAAGTACCCTATGTGCCAAAGCACCTGCCTTGGTCTGGATCTTTATGACTTGGCGGATGTCGAAACTGCCTGATCCGGAATCCTTGAAACGCACGCCTGTGCTGTCAAGCAGCACGACGGCGTCGCTGCCGGACAATTCAGGCTGCCTGGCCAGCTTCTTCTCCAAAGAACGCCAAGATTGGGCTGGAGCTGGAATGGAAATGGCGGCGAGTAACGCCGCCAATAAAACTTTTCTCATTTTGGAAATAATTAGACATCAAGCTTATAGCCGGGACGATAGTCGTAATGCATCAGCTTGGTGGCCTCCGGGTCATGCATGAACTTCTGCACGATCGGATTCCAGACAACCGGTCTGCCAAGATCCATGGCGATATTACCAAGGTTGCAGACAGTGCAGGAAGAATGTCCGACCTCAACAGGAACGTTAGGATCGATCCTTGATTTGACAGCCTCGATGAAAGCCCTATGGTGTCCGACCTTGGTCTCATAAGGAACCGAGTCATCACCAGCGGCACCCTTCATCTCGAGCTTCTTGTCGGAAGCCTCGTACTTGCCGCGTGAGACCTTGATCCAACCATCCTCTCCGTAGATCTGCACACCAGGAGTGCTACCGTCGAAAGGCTCCTCAGTCACGATAATCCCATTGTCATATTTATAAGTGAGATGGTCGAAATAGCTATAACCGGCGGGGATGATCTCGACAGGGCCGCTGCCATCCTTACCGATAGCCCACTGGGCGATATCGAACATGTGGGCTCCCCAGTCTGTCATGAGACCGCCACCCATGGGCTTGTACCAGCGCCATGCGCCCCAAAGCTGCTCATTATGCTCATTGTCGACGATAGGATCGAGATTGGAGTGGTAATACACGGATGTCGGGAGAGGTCCGAGCCACTTGTCCCAGTTAAGTCCAGCGGGGACCTCCATCTTGGGAAGGTTGCAAGGGACGGGAGCCGCTGAATAAGGGTTCACATCGTTACGGCCGACATAGACCTTGATCTTCTTGATCTGGCCGAGATCACCCTCACGGGCATGGGTAGCGGCGAGGATGAACTCGTCGCTGGAGCGCTGCTGGCTACCGACCTGGAGGATCCTGTTGTATTTACGGACGGCCTTGACAAGCTGCTGGCCTTCGTAGATGGTAAGGGTCATCGGTTTCTCAAGATACACATCCTTACCAGCCTTGCAGGCGGCGATCGCTATGATGGCGTGCTGATGGTCAGGGGCGGCGATAACGACAGCGTCGATATCCGGACGAGCGAGGACATCCTGATAGTCCTCATAGACATCAACCTTAACTTTCTTCTCTCCCTTGCCCTGATAGTAATCAGTAACCCTCTTGACGAAACGGTCTCTCTTGATATCATACACATCACAGCCGGCGACAACTCTCACATCACTCATTGACATGAAGCCGCTAAGCAGGTACATCGCCTGCTGGCCGAGGCCTATGAAGCCCATGTTAATCATACCATTAGCTGATTTTTTCGCCGGGGCCTTAGGGGCGGCCGAGGCACTCACAATACCGGCAGGCATCATGATGCCCGCGGCTCCGATAGCGGAGGCTTTCAAGAAATCTCTACGTACCATGTTTCAGTGTTTAATCATTGATATTGTAAATATAGCAAAAAAAATGAAAAATCTCATCAAACGTTTTCGTCTTTGGCACGGAAATGGTATTATCCTAAAGCGACATAATTTTTTACCCATAAACCAAAAACTGACTCAATAGTTATTTCATAAGTATTGGACAAAAAAACGGAAACCTGTCGCGAGACACGTTTCCGTTATATTTTTTATATATTTGTCCAAACTCGATTTAACACATTAATGCAACATACATTTATACATGCTATCCTGGCAAGTCTGTTGATCTGCATACAGGGTTTCTCCGCTCCAACTCAAAACGAGCGGATTATCCTCGGGGATGAGCGTTTCGAGGAATATGTTCCCTTGATAAATGGGAAAAGAGTCGCCGTGTTCAGCAACCATACAGGAATTGTCGGAGATAAGGTGACAGAGTCGGGCTATGGGCCTCACCTTGTTGATGTTCTAATAGAAAAAGGAATATCTGTCCGGGCTATCTTTTCTCCGGAACACGGGTTCCGAGGAACCGCTGACGCTGGAGAGAGAGTCAGAAGCGAAGTGGACGATAAGACAGGAGTGGAGATAATCTCCCTTTATGGCGGAGGAGACGCTCTAGGGAAGAGCAATATGGATAAGTTCGACATCCTTCTTGTCGATATTCAGGATGTCGGGCTCAGGTATTACACCTACTATATCTCCATGCTTCACCTGATGGAAGCCTGCGCCAAAGCCGGGAAGGAAGTCATTATCCTTGACCGTCCCAATCCTAATGGCTTCTATGTCGACGGGCCGATTCTGGACCCTGAATACAAGTCAGGTGTAGGCGCTCTTCCGATAACCACAGTCCACGGAATGACTCTCGGTGAGCTTGCCTTGATGATTAATGGTGAGGGTTGGCTTTCTGATGGTCTGAAATGCGACCTGAAGGTAATCCCTTGCCTTGGATATGACCACTCGATGAAGCCTCAACTGGTCGTTCCACCTTCTCCTAACCTCAAAACAATGAGAGCCATATACCTATATGCCTCAACTTGTTACTTCGAGGGCACCATCGCATCTCTGGGCCGAGGCACGGATAACCCGTTCGAGTTATTCGGCCACCCGGACATGTCCGCTCCATTCACATTCACTCCACGGAGTGTTCCCGGAGCTAAGAATCCACCTCTGAAAGATAAGCTTTGCCACGGATATGACCTCAGGGACAAGCCTTTAGAGGTTATCTGGGAAGAAGGCATCAATCTTGACTATATCATCACTGCGTATAACGAACTTCACATCGGAGACAAGTTCTTCACCGGTTTTTTTGACAAACTGGCCGGAGTTGGATATATCAGGGATATGATCCTCTCCGGAGCATCGGCAAAAGAGATAAAGGACAGCTGGAAAGATGACGTCAAGGCATTCAAAGCCCGCCGCCGCCCCTATCTCCTTTATCCCGAAACTTAATCGTTATTGGAGGGAACCGCCGACGATGTCGAGTATCTCGGAAGTGATCTTCTGTTGACGTCCCTTATTGTATTCGAGGGTAAGAGCCTCGAGGAGATCATTGCCATTGTCAGTGGCGGTTTGCATCGCTACTGTGCGAGCGGCATGCTCAGCGGCGTTGCTGTCCAGCAAAATAGTGTAAATCTTAAGACGCTGAACTTTAGGAATAAGAACACCCAGGACCACCTCACGGGAGGGTTCGATGATGATGCCACCTGACTCTGACGGCACGCCGCCTATCCCAGGCCGCGTCCATTCTCGCTCCGCCCTTCGACTTAGCTCAGGGCTCGCCGCGGCTGAGTTCGGCCTCGGGACAGCGGCCATAGGGAGATATGTCTCCCGGATGGTCGGCTGGGAAGAAGTGGATTTAAAGTGGTTGTAAACCAGCTCGACTCTGGCGAAACGGCCTGAGAAATACCCCTCAATCAGTTCTTGTGCGAGAGCCGCAGCCGCCTCATAACCAGGTGTTTCCGCCATTTTCGAATAATCAGCGGGAGAAGGGAATCCAGCCTTCTTCATAGCGTCGGCCATTTTGCGGCCGACAGAATACACGACTATTTTATCGTCAGAAAAACCTGCGGAACGATACTCATCGATGACTGAAAGGGTCTTCTTTATAGCATTGGAATTGAAGGCACCGCAAAGGGACGAATTCGAGGAGAAGGCCACAATAGCGACGTTAGCGGCCGAAGACTCCTCCGGCGAGCATTTACCCGGATAGGGCGCGAAGCGCAGCGAACCGGAGGAGTCTTCGGCACCGCCGCAATCGCTTGTCTGGAGCGAAGAGAGTATCCGCTGCAGTTGGCGCTGGTAAGGCAGCATGTTGGTGATAGCCAACTGCGCCTTACGCAACTTCGCCGAAGCCACAAGCTTCATCGCCGAAGTGATCTTCAGCGTGCTCTTGACAGAAGCGATCCTGCCCTTTATCTCCTTCAAAGAAGCCATTATCCAATCATAGACTTCACAACAGACCCAGCCGTCTCTTCCAAAACGGAAGTAATTGACTCATCGTATTTTCCAGCGCCAAGGAGATCCAAGACATCCTGATGTCCGGCCTTCATGCGGTCCAGGAAAAGACTCTGGAACTCAGGAACTTGATCGACAGAAATGTCCCCCATCAAAGCATGTGTCCCACAATACAAGATAGCCACCTGCTCCCCTACCGGCATCGGCGAATACTGAGCCTGTACGAGAAGCTTATTGTTCTTACGTCCCTTGTCAAGAGCCATCGCCGTGACCTTATCCATATCGGAAGAGAACTTGGAGAACGACTCCAATTCTCCGTATTGCGCCTGGTCAATCTTCAAGGTACCGGCCACCTTCTTCATCGACTTGACCTGGGCCGAACCACCAACCCTGGACACCGAGATACCCACATTGATAGCCGGCCGCTGTCCCTGGTTGAACAATCCTGACTCAAGGTAAATCTGTCCGTCGGTGATGGAGATGACGTTTGTGGGAATATACGCTGCCACATCACCGGCCTGAGTCTCGATAATCGGCAGAGCGGTCAACGATCCGCCAGCCTTGACCTTGCCCTTCAGCGAAGCGGGGAGATCGTTCATCTGTTCCGCGACCTCTTGCTGGTCAATTATTTTCGCGGCCCTCTCAAGGAGCCTTGAATGGAGATAGAACACGTCTCCAGGATAGGCCTCTCGTCCGGAAGGACGACGAAGAATCAACGATACCTCACGGTAAGCCACAGCCTGCTTCGACAAGTCATCATAGACCACGAGAGCCGAGCGGCCAGTATCCCTGAAATATTCCCCGATAGCTGCTCCGGCGAAAGGAGCGAAATACTGCAACGCCGCCGGATCGGCAGCGGTCGCCGCGACGACAATCGTGTAGTCCATAGCGCCGTATGCCCTAAGAGTCTCGACAATATTCGCCACTGTCGAACCCTTCTGACCCACAGCCACATAAATGCAATAGACCGGCTTTCCATCCTTGAAACAGGAACGCTGGTTGATGATGGTGTCAATAGCCAGCGAAGTCTTTCCGGTCTGACGGTCACCGATGATAAGTTCCCTCTGGCCACGGCCGATAGGGATCATGGCATCGATAGCCTTTAGACCTGTCTGGAGCGGTTCCGTCACAGGCTGGCGGTAAATGACACCAGGAGCTTTTCGCTCAAGAGGCATCTCCGTCAATTCTCCTTCGATGTTACCAAGCCCGTCAAGCGGCGTACCAAGAGGATCGACAACCCTCCCGAGCATTGATTCGCCCACATTTATGGAGGCTATGCGTCCTGTACGCCGGACCGTCATTCCCTCCTTCACCTCATCAGTGGGGCCGAGAAGGACCGCTCCGACGTTATCCTGCTCCAGGTTCATCACCACACCCCTCACACCGCTCTCAAACTCAAGTAGTTCCCCAGCCTCAGCGTTGGTCAGGCCATACATCCTGGCCACACCGTCGCTGACCTGCAGAACCTTACCTATCTCCTCAAAATGAAGGGAAGTGTCAATGTCCTTGAGCTGCTGGAGCAGCACTTGCGAAATCTCGCTTGGCTTTATGTTGTTGTTTTGAGCCATTTCAATGAATATAACTACACGATTCTACGATTCTTCTCGACAAACTGATTCTTGATGATTTCCAGCTGGCGGGAGACAGAGGCGTCAAGGAGCCTGTCTTCAACCTCCAACACGAATCCTCCAATGAGGGACTCATCAACATCAGTCGTGAGAAGGAGAGTCTTGCCTGTTCTTTTCTCTATAAGATTCTTCAGCCCATCCTCGAGCTTTTTAGCGGCCGAATCAGGAGGTGAAGACAGTGTCAGTTTTCCGCGAATGATGCCCCGTGATTCATAATACTGATCCTCGAAACTCTTGAGAGCCAATGCTATATCCCCAATCCTTCCATTACGGATCAGAAGATTGAAGAACTTCCGCAGCTCTGGAGCGATAGCTTCCGAAACAACCGTCTCCAGAAGAGACCTTTTCTTATCAGACGGGACGGAAGGATCAGTTATGGCGCGTCTCAAATCAGGCAGAGACTCCAGGGCATTAAGGATCATGCGCGCCTGGGCAACCACTACCTCGCCCGAGCTCAGTCCTGAGCCGGCCGACGAGCTGGTCTCATCAACCAGCTTCAGCAAAGCGGTGGCGTACCTGGAAGCGATAATCCCCGTATTCATGACCTAATTCTTTTGTTCCCTGGAAGGCGCGATCTCATCGACTAGTCGCCGCAGAAGCTCATCCCGACCGGAATCCTGTTCCAAATCCTTTCTCAGAACCTTCTCAGCCACAGCGACTGACAGAGCGGCTACCTCTTTACGGACATCCCTCAAGGCACTCTCTTTCTCTGCGGCGATCTGAGTTCTGGCCTGATCAATGATCTTAGCTGCCTCATCGCTGGCCTGGACCTTGGCCTGCTCGATAAGAGCATCTCTGGAAGCGGCAGCTTCCTTCATGATCTTTGCCTGTTCTTTCCTGGCCTTCTCGACTATTGCATCCTGTTCGGCGGCGAGGTTGCGAAGGCGTTCCTCAGCCTCCTTGGCCTTTTTAATCGACTC
Organism: Bacteroidales bacterium; assembly: GCA_024693285.1. Classification (GTDB taxonomy): domain Bacteria; phylum Bacteroidota; class Bacteroidia; order Bacteroidales; family UBA932; genus Cryptobacteroides. The sequence goes on along the minus strand of JAILLE010000030.1, from coordinate 11,535 downwards.
GTTGATCCGGTCGGCGCGTTTCTGGACAGAGTCCGTGATCATAGGGAATCCCCACTTGGCAAGCACGAAGAAGACGATGCCGAAAATCAGCGTCATCCAGACGAGAAGACCGAAGTCGGGAGTGATGAGTGACATCGCTATTTAGCTATGAGACAGACCACTATGGCGAACAGACAGGCGCCTTCGATAAGGGCGCTGACGATAATGGCGGTCATCCTGTAGTGACCGGCTTGCTCGGGCTGGCGGGCACCGGCCTCAAGAGAAGAACTACCGATCTTACCGATACCGAAAGCGGCGGCGAAAGCAGCCACAGCGGCACCGATAGCCTTTCCGAAAACTCCGAGAGAAACCCCGGCCTGAAGCAAAAACATTAAAGGTGTCATAATTCTATAATATTAATAATTAATCAGTTTCAGCTTTTGGTCTCGACAATCCGATGAAGACCGCCGAAAGCATCGTGAACACATAAGCCTGGATGAATGCCACAAGCAGCTCCAAGCAGTCCATAAACACGCCGAGAACGACCGCCACGACGGTCAGTCCCCCGTTCACAGCAGCACCCATCTTAGCGGTCAGGAATATCACCGCGATCACTCCAAGGATCATGAAATGACCAGCCAGGATATTGGCGAAAAGCCTGACCATGAGGCTGAAAGGCTTCGTGAACATGCCGATAATCTCAATTGCCGGCATAAGCGGTAGCGGAACCTTAAGCCATGTCGGCACGTCAGGCCAAAGAATCTCTTTCCAGTAGTGCTTGTTTCCAAAAAGATTGACTGTGAAAAAGGTAAACAGCGCCAGAACGAGGGTAACGGCGATATTGCCAGTGATATTTGCCCCTCCCGGGAAGAAGGGCACAATTCCCATAAGATTATTGATGAATATGAAGAAGAAGGCGGTAAGAAGATACGGCGAATACTTCTTGTAATCCTCTCCAACACAATCTTTTATAATATCGTCCTCGACCATTGTGACCATCATTTCCATGATTCCTGTTCCACCAGTCGGGGCCTCTTCAGCCGCATCATGTTTGCGATACCATCTTGCCGTACCGAGAATGATGAATAGCAGAAGAGCGCTATTTATCATCAGGCCCAGGACATTCTTGGTTATAGAGAAATCCCATGGACGAATCTCCGCTCCATCTGGGCCTTTCTCCACTATCTTGTTCTCGTATTTTCCGGCAGTCGCTATGCTAAATCCCTTATATTCACCTTCTTCCAAATGTTTCGAAGAGAAAATGTGGGCTCCGCCGCCAGTCTTGCTGATGACTATGACAGGAAGCGGGATACTGATGTGATGTCCCTTAACTGTCGTTATGTGCCAGTCGTACGCATCCCTCACATGTCCATATAGGTACTCGTCCATATCCAACTCCACCTCAGTTGAAGGAGAAGCCATAAGCAACGAGAATATGACAAATAGAAGTCTCACGGTTCAACGCACGCTAAAACATGATTATCAGCAACTTCCACAAAACCGGAAGAGATATGCACTATTCCGTCTTGGCCATAGACGATATCACCCTTCGTCAGGGACGAGATCAGCGCCGCATGATCCTTCAAGACCACAAAACGCCCCGCGGAACCAGGAAGCTCGACTCTGTCGACATCCTGGCAGACAACCGTACCCTCAGGAGTTATTATGTCCAAATGAATTGTCATTTCGCCGCCTCGAGAATCGCCTCACCCTTCTTTATCGCATCCTCGATTGTTCCCACATTGAGGAAAGCTTGCTCAGGAAGATAATCCACCTCCCCGTCAAGAATCTTACGGAAACCTTCGATTGTATCAGCGATGTCAACCATCACACCAGGTACGCCGGTAAACTGCTCAGCCACAAAGAAAGGCTGCGACAGGAACCTCTGGACTCTTCTCGCCCGATTTACAGTCTGTTTGTCCTCATCGCTCAACTCGTCCATTCCGAGAATAGCGATGATATCCTGTAACTCCTTGTTTCTCTGGAGGATCTGCTTGACTCTCTGAGCGATTTCATAGTGCTCTTTTCCGACCACATTCGGATCAAGGATCCTGGAAGTCGATTCCAGCGGATCCACAGCGGGATATATTCCCAATTCCGCGATCTTACGGCTCAAAACGGTAGTGGCGTCTAGGTGGGAGAAAGTAGTCGCCGGGGCCGGGTCAGTAAGGTCGTCAGCAGGGACATAAACTGCTTGTACAGAAGTGATTGACCCATCTTTAGTAGATGTGATCCTCTCCTGCATCTGACCCATCTCTGTGGCCAGCGTAGGCTGATAACCCACAGCGGAAGGCATACGTCCGAGAAGGGCGGAAACCTCGGAACCAGCCTGAGTGAACCTGAATATATTATCTATAAAGAACAAAATGTCCCTTGGGCCTTCCCCTGTGTCTGAATCCCTGAACGACTCAGCCAAAGTCAAGCCTGAAAGCGCCACACTCTGGCGGGCACCCGGCGGCTCGTTCATCTGACCGAAAACCATCGAGACCTGGGACTTCTCCAACTCGACCTTGTCTACCTTGGAAAGATCCCAATGCCCTTCTTCCATGCTTTTCTGGAATTCCTCGCCGTATTTAATAACTCCGGACTCAATCATCTCACGCAGCAAGTCGTTACCTTCCCTGGTACGCTCGCCTACTCCGGCGAAAATGGAGAATCCGTTGTGTTTCTTCGCGATATTATTGATCAACTCCTTGATCAATACGGTCTTACCTACTCCAGCGCCGCCGAAAAGGCCGATTTTTCCACCTTTAAGATAAGGCTCCAGAAGGTCAATGACTTTGATACCAGTGTAAAGAACCTCTTGGGAAGTAGCCAAATCCTCAAATTTGGGAGGTTCCCGGTGAATCGGCAACGAATGGTCCTGATCCAGATCACCGAGACCATCAATCGTGTCGCCGACAACATTCATAACCCTTCCTCTGATTTGACCGCCGACAGGCATAGATATCGGAGCCCCGGTAGCGACCGCCTTCATCCCTCGACGTAGACCATCAGTGGAATCCATCGCTACACAACGAGCCGTCTCCTCACCGATATGTTGCTGAACCTCAATCACTAGCGGCTTCCCGCCATTCTCCCTGTCGACGACGAGCGCATCATGGATTCTCGGCAGAGCGGCTCCTTCATTCGCCGAAGCGAAACGAACGTCAACCACCGGGCCGATAATCTGCGAAATATATCCAACGTTATCTGACATTATGAACTAATTTGCCATTCCGAACCACTTTGTCATTCTGAACTACTTTGTCATTCTGAACCTCTTTGTCATTCTGAACGAAGTGAAGAATCTATCAATACAAAAATACTGAATTATTAGCAAAAAAGAAAAAGAGGCTCCATTAAGGAACCTCTTTCCCCTTTTTGACTGTCTCAATCTTATTTCACAAGGCAGACCGCAACACGGTTCTCCTCAGGAGTGTTGAAAGGATTGATTGTGTCGCCGAAGTACTCGGTGATGATCCTATCCTTGCTGATACCGGCGTTAACAATAGCCTGGGCGACAATCTCGGACCTCTTCTCGGAGAGGAACTGGTTCCTCTTGGCGGTACCGGTGTCCTTATCAGCATAACCGGAGATGCGGACCTTGGTCTCAGGATGCTCCTTCATGCAAGCGACAATCTCATCGATCTTGAGCTGCTCGCTATCGCGGATGTCCCACTTGTTGATCACGAAGAAGATGTTGCGCTGGAGAGACTCGAAAGCGGGCTCAACAATCACGGGCTCTTCTTCAACCACGGGTGCGGGTTCGGGTTCCTTGACAGGGGCGGGAGCCGGTGCCGGAGGAACAATCACGGGAGCGGGAACGGGCTTAGCCTTTCCGAAGCTGAAGGTCAGACCGGCGAGAGCCTTGATCTGGAAGTCAGCCTTTGAACCCTTCTTGGAGTTGAAGTGGTCGTTGATGAAGCTGGTGTTGCCTTCGAGGTTCAGAGCCACAGCATCAGAAAGCCTGATGTTGAATCCCAAACCGGCCCTGAGGGCAGGAGAAATGCTGCTGGGATCCCAGAGATAGTTGGTGGCAGGGAAGCTGGACTTCAAAGCATTGGCCTCGTCATTGTTGAATGCGTAGTTCGCACCCACACCGCCGAAGATGTAAGGATTGATAGTACGGTCGAACTTGTAACCTCCAAAGAGGGCGGCGAGATCGGCCATGAGGTCGATAGCACCTTCGACATAATTGTACTTGTAGACCCTGGTCTGACCATCATTGATGGCACCCTTGCCCTGCCACGCGTTGGCATTCAGCCTGGCGGCGAAAACCGGCGAGAACTGATAGCCGAGCGAAATGGCGCCTGAAGGGGAGATGAGGCTAGTCCAATCGGTCTCACCGATGGTCTCGGCAGCACCACCCTGGAGCTGGAGGAACCAGTACGGATCAAAATCCTTCTTCTGCGCGTTGGCTACAGATAGTGAGGCGACGAGCGCGACACTTGCGAGAATAGTTATTATACGTTTCATGATACTTATGAATATTAATTGCGCATTTAACGTTGCTAAATTAACATATTTTTTTTAATTGAGCAAGAATCACTATCATTTTTCAGTCATTTGCCCATGAATACGAAGAACAAAATTGGTAGGTTTGCCTGAGACAGCGAAATACACCTTCTGATAGACCCTGCCTGGGTTCTTGAGCCTTCCTTTATAAGTCACGACTATTTTCCCACTTTTCCCTGGCTTAACCGGTTTCTCAGGATAGACGGCACTGACACAGCCGCAGCTGTAATCGACATCAAGGAATTCCAGATCAGCATCACCTATGTTAGTGAAAGTGAACACGGTACTCTGGGTGCTGGCACTTCTCGGGAAAGTTCCTAGTCGGGCGTCAATCGAGTCAAGCTGGATTGAAGCTTGCTTCGGGGTTCCGTCCTTCCTGACAGTCGATTTGCAAGAGGAAAGGCAAAGAATTGCCACAAAAACCAATAATAACTGAGAAAATAGCTTCATGAACAATGATTTATAATGTAAATATAGCACAAAAACATGAAGTATCATCAACAAGTGACTATAATTCACATTTATGAATAAAAAAGGAGGGGCGCCTTTTGGCGTCCCTCCTGTAATTAGAGGCTTTGTGGATTACGCACCAGCGGGAGTCTCAGGCTCGGTGGGAGTCTCAGGCTCAGTGGGAGTCTCAGGCTCAGTGGGAGTCTCAGGCTCAGTGGGAGTCTCAGGCTCGGTGGGAGTCTCAGGCTCGGTGGGAGTCTCAGGCTCGGTGGGCTCGGTGGGCTCAGTGGGCTCGTCGTCACCGGCACCAGGAACATCCTGGTTGATGGTCTTCGCCACAGGAACAGTCACCCAATCAGTGTTGAAGTAACCGAAGCCGTAACGCAGGGTAGCCTTGACAAAGAGCTTGAAGTCGTTGAGCAGGTTGTCACCATTGTTGAAGTACATCAGGTAACCAGACTCGTTCTTAGGAACAAGGACAGTCCTTGAAGGACGCACAGGATCAGCAAGCTTGAAGTAAGTTGTGGACTTCTTGTCAACAGTGATCGTGGTGTCAGGATTGTCAGGCATAACCTGGAAGATGTACATGGTGGACAGCTTGTGCTGACGCTTGCCATTGATCTCGCACTCAACATTATTGGTGTGGATCAAGACCTCGAAGCTATAGCTTCCGTCACCATCCTCATCGACGCCATAGTAGCCCCAATAGTTAGGATAGTCGGTGAAGGTACGCTTACGCCAATCAACAGGGTTGAGGAGGTCAGCGATGCTGATGTATGAGCCAGGCTCACCATAGTCAACACCATCGATGTAACCCTTAGAGGACAGAGTATTGACCTCGAGAGGACGGATAATGTCGGCCTGGAAGTGATCCTTACCGTCGAAGGTAACTGCGATAGGCTTGTTCTGCTCACTATCAGTGCAGAGGAACGCCTTGGCACCGATGTAGGTGTACATAGCGGCGGTGTTGATCAGAGTGTCAGCCACATGGAAGGTCGTGTCACCAAGCATCTTGGAGCCTTCGATCTTACCAGCCCAGTCATTCTTGACCCAGACAAAGATGTTGTTGAAGTAAGGAGCAAGCTCGCTGTCATTGAAGACAGAATCAGCGAAAGCCTGAGCCCTGTCATGACCATTGACGATCACAGCGACAGGCTGCATTCCATAGCCTTCGAGAGCCTCGCCATCAGCATCCTGGATCTCACCGAAGAGATAGCTCTTGACACCATCCTCAGTATCGAGTTCCCACTCGGTCAGAGCATCCTCGTCATCAACAAGGAACTTGACATTGAGGTCACCGATCTGGGTGATCTTCTCGACATCCTTCTTGCAGAAGTAGTAGACCACAGAGTCAACAGCCTCAACAAAGAGCTGGCCGCGCTTGGCGTCAGTCTCAGGATAGGTCACGAAGGAAGCGTTGACATCGGTTACCATCTGAGCGCCGCGTCCGACAGTGTCACCCTTAGGAGCAGGCATGACATTGTAACGAGTGCTCTTGTAGCCAGAGGTCCACATCTCGGTGATGTAGTCACCCTCAGCGGACTTGAGGTCAACACCCTTATTGTAGTCAGCGACAGAAGCGGTCAGCAGGACATCCACATAGAGAGCGGGAGTGGCCTTGCTGAAGTACCTGGCGATGATGGAGACATCCTTACCGGCATACTTCCAGAGCATGTCAGGACCGATCTCCCAAACAATCACGTGGGTACCCTCGACAGGGTTCACGACAGAGTCGCGGACAGTTCCGATGGTGTCCTTAACACCCTCAGGAAGAACGACCTTGATGCTGTCATAGAGAGTGTGGAACTCATCCTTGCTCTTGCTGGTCGGGTTGTAGAGCTCCTTGTTCATGTCCTCAACAGTGGTCATGAGCATGTCACCCTCGCAGTAGAAGCGGAAGATGTTCTCGCTAGTGTTGTCGAGCGGATCCCTTCTAGGAATGAGGTGGAAGGCAGGATTGACAGTGTCGACAGCGGCGATGAAGACCTTGATGTAAGCGACATTGATGATGTCCTCACCGTGCATGAGCTTGACACGGATGATAGGAGTACGGCCGATAGCGGCGGTACCGTCAACATCGTAAACAGCAGGGATGAAAACGCCGTCCTCGATCTTGAAGTCAGTGTGCTTGACGAAGTTGGCCTGATCGGTAACAGGGGCGCCAATCTTGTAGTTCTTGACAACCTCGTACTCGAAGTGGAGACCGAACTCTTCCATCTCCTCAGCAGTCATCTCAAGGCACTGACGATAATTATAAGAATTATAAGAAACCTTCAATGCCTGCTCGACAGGATAATTGTCGATAGGAATCCTACCACCACAACAGCTAGGCTTGTAGCAGAACTCGCCCACACCCTCATAATGAGGGATGGTGATAGCCTTGAGGTCCAGGGTACCGTTGTAAGCGACAGCGGTGTCGCAGGTAGCATGAGCATCATCGAGGGTCATAGTACCCTCAACCCAAGGAGCAACGTAAGCAGGGTCGGTATTGGCGAAATACTCGTGCTTGTTGTAGTCGGAATAATCGCCGAAGTAGTTACCATTATCCTTGCCGCTGATGCCAGCGGTTCCCCTACGGTAGTGCTCCTCGAAGCCGTATTCCTCAAGTCTGGCCTTCTTTCCAGGAGTGGCCTCGACAACAGCGCGAGGATCAGCGATCTTAGGCATGTAGATGTTCTTGACAACGAAGGTCGCATAGTCAGAGGTGTAGGTCTTCTCACCCTTGGTCACCTGGAGAGCGAACTGGGTCATGTGGTTAGTCATGCCTTCCTCCTCGGTATAACCAATCGTAGCGGGGTTACCCTCGTAAGCAACCTTGACAGAGAGGATGCCATCAGCATAGCTGACAAATTCGGCGTCCATAGCGAAGTCTTCGCTGCTCTCAACCCTGGTGTAGACCTTAGTGTCCTTCCAGATAAGTTTGTACTCGAAAGTCTCGTCAAGAGGAGTGTCATAGTTGACATGATACTGGGCGATGGCCGGAACAGGCTCATAGATGACATATCCATTCTCCACACCCCAATTGATCAAGGCCCTCTCATAAGCGACATAGCTATCAAAGTACTCCTCGATGTCCTTGACCTTGAGAGAGTCTGCAAGATACTCATCGAACATCTCCTCGAGGTCAGTATCCTCATCACGACCAGGAGCATACCAGATCTCATCTTTGCTGTCAAGCTTGTCTCCAGTAAGGATCATAGCAGTAAAGTTCTTGATCTCCATACCGTTGACACCATCGACAACAACCTGAGGAACGAAAACGAAGCTGGCGGAGCTACCGTTCAGCTCGATAACAAACTCATCCTCACCAGCGATAATGGTCAGGGTGTTGGTGTCGGCGTCGAACTCAACACTGATGAAGCCGTTAGGGATGATTGACTGCTCGGTGTCAGTAGTGACCTCCTCGCCTTCAACGATCTCGTGCTTGATCCAAGTGCCGGTCTCAGCATCCGGGGTGAACCAGATACCATCTTTACCGTCTTTACCGGGATCGCCCTGGTCGCCCTTGTCGCCCTTGTCACCTTTGTCACCCTTGTCGCCCTTGGCGCCATTAGTGACTTCGTAAGATTTGCCATTGGAGGTGGTGAACTTCCATCCACCAGGCTCTCCTGAAAGAGGTGCGACATCAGTAATCACAAATCCGCTGTTGATCAAATTCTGCAGCTCCTGGACGGTGCTCTGCAGAGTGCTGACCTGGCCACTGAGGGCCTGCTGATCGGACTGCAATTTGTTGATGTCATCATCGTAGTCCGTACAAGATACGGCTACCCCCGCGAGACCCAGAACGAGGGCCCCGGCAAGGAACAGATTTTTGAATTTTTTGTTCATAGTACTAAAACAAAATTGAATAAAGTGTTAAAAACATAATTTTCGGTTCGTTGTCTTTTCTTCTTGCGAATAAGTATTTTAGATTAAACAATAAACTCTTGCTAATGCGACAAAGCCGCTCATTGGCACGCACAATGGAGCCACCAAAAAAGCTGACTTGTCCCTGCAAAGATAGCACGAATAATTAAATATACAATATTTTTCCAAGTTTTTTCGCATTTGCGGCCTTTCCAGGGCCGTTTTTACTCATAAACCTCACTATTATAAATCCACTTTTTTTGAAATCTTGCATGGAACCGGCGAAAAAAAATCAACTTTTTTTTCGCCGGTTCCCTATACATATATATATCAATTATTTCCGAATCGCTATTGGTTCAGAACATCAGCAGACTTGATAAACTCGGCAAGTGTCTCGTCGGAAACATGGTAGTTGACCATCTCACCCGAGAAGTACTGGTCGTAAGCGCTCATATCTACGAATCCGTGACCGGAGAGGTTGAAGAGAATGGTCTTCACCTCGCCAGTCTCCTTGCACTTGAGGGCCTCGTCGATAGTCGCCGCTATAGCGTGGCAGGACTCCGGAGCGGGGATGATACCCTCGGTCTGGGCGAACAACACTCCAGCCTTGAAAGAATCAAGTTGCTCGATATCAACGGCTTCCATAAAGCCATCCTTCATCAGTTGGCTCATTATGACACCCGCGCCATGGTAGCGCAGACCACCGGCGTGGATGGTAGCGGGCTTGAACTTGTGACCAAGGGTGTACATAGGGAGGAGCGGTGTAAGGCCTGACTCGTCTCCGAAGTCATATTCAAACTTGCCCCTTGTCAGTTTAGGGCATGAATATGGCTCGGCGGCGATGAAACGGGTCTTCTTGCCTTCCAGGATATTGTGGCGCATGAACGGGTATGCTATACCGCTGAAGTTGGATCCGCCACCGAAGCAAGCTATCACGATGTCCGGGTATTCCCCGGCAAGCTCCATCTGCTTCTCAGCCTCGAGGCCGATGATGGATTGGTGGAGACAGACGTGGTTCAACACGGATCCGAGGGTGTATTTGCAGTTCGGGGTGGTCACGGCAAGCTCTATGGCCTCCGAGATAGCGCATCCAAGGGAACCCTGGTCGTTGGGGTTGACGGTCAGGATATCCTTTCCGGCTCTGGTCGACATTGAAGGAGAAGGGGTGATGGCGGCGCCGAAGGTCTGCATGATGCTCCTGCGGTACGGCTTCTGGTTGTAGCTCACCTTTACCATATATACGGCACAGTCAATGCCGAACTTTTTGGCGGCGTATGAAAGGGCACCTCCCCACTGGCCGGCTCCGGTCTCGGTGGTGATGTTCGTGATCCCTTGCTTCTTCGCGTAGTAGGCCTGGGCGAGAGCCGAATTCAGCTTGTGGCTGCCGGCAGGCGAGACGCTCTCGTTCTTGAAATAGATATGAGCAGGAGTGCCGAGAGCCTCCTCAAGCTCATAAGCCCTCACAAGCGGGGTGCAGCGGTAGGCCGCATACTGCTCGCGTACCTCCTCGGGGATGGGGATCCACACGTCGGTCTGGTTGAGTTCCTGATCAGCGCACTCCTTGCAGAAGATCGGGTAGAGGTCTTCCGGCTTGAGCGGCTGCCTGGTGCCGGGATGGAGGAAAGGCAGGGGCTTGTTAGGCATGATGGCCTGGATGTTGAAAAAATGCGTGGGAATCTCTGATTCCGGAAGCAAGAACTTTTTCTGTCTCATTGCTGTTCGTTTTTAGATGGTCTATATAAATAATAATTGTTGGATTCAGGGCAAAAAGAAAGGTGGCCCGCTGTAAGTCAGCGTGCCACCTAATATTCACGAACCTGGTAACCACGACGGACGACTTACAGCTTTGAACTGCAAGTGCGCCACCAGAAGTTATTGTTCGTTGTAATTCTCATACCAAGAGCAAATATACACATTAATTCCTAAAATGCAACACTTAGGCAATAAAATTCGCTTGGACGAAAGCGTTGACAGCGACAGCCGCGAACGCGAGGCAAATCAGGCTGGCAACAACGATGCCGATGACCTTGAGCCTCTTCATCCAAATCTGGTTGTTCCAACCGATAGTCTGGAACATGCTCCAGAAACCATGGCAGAGGTGCAGCCAAATAGCCGCGAACCAAATCAGGTAGATAACAAGCATCCACCATTTGCCGAAGGTCGCGCAGAGAAGGAAGTAAGGGTTGTTCTCAAAATCACCAACGCCGAACATCTCGGGCAGCTGCATCTTAGCCCAGAAATGGGAAAGGTGGAGGAACAAGATTCCAAGGACAACGATTCCGAGGACGAACATGTTCTTAGCTGACCATGAATCAGCGGCGGCGACGCTCTTGGACTCGTAACGCTTGACACCACCACGGGCCTTGATGTTGAGCCAGGTCAGGTAGCATCCATAGAAAATATGGACAACGAAACCGAGAGCCAGGATCGGGACCATGATTGAGATGAAGGGAGTGGACATGAAGTCGCAACCCAGTTTGAACAGTCCGTCTCCGGCGGAGAACAGCTTGTCGTCAGCGGCAACCACACCGAACTTTCCAGTGAATGAGTCAATCACCGAGAAGAAGTTGATGGTCACATGGATGAGCAAAAAAAGAATCAGGAAGGCTCCGCTAACCGCTTGGATGAACTTCCTGCCGATCGAATAATGGAACGCGTTTGGCATTATCGTAATGTTTGTGGTAGTAGCGGGGGTGGGGCATGATCCCACGACCTCCGGATTATGAATCCGACGCTCTAGCCAGCTGAGCTACCCCGCCGTGT
>JAILLE010000002.1 GCA_024693285.1 Bacteroidales bacterium | reverse complement strand
ACCGCCTTATGATCCTCATCATCCACTTTCTCATAAGCCGCGGACGGGCCGTCCGAGAGGGTGTTGGTGCCTTTTACCACCACGAACGTACGCTTTTTGTTCTGGTTGTTGATTGCAGCGCCGTCCGGATTGGTAATGCTGGCGCCATTAAGAACGATTGCCTGTTTCTTTGCACCGTACACTTTAAAGAAGCCATCAGTGGTTGTTCCGGTGAGCTCGTAAATGAGGATTTCACCTCCGGTATTGTTAACCGTGACCTTGTTGCCGTCCACGGAGACATAGCCATAGCTGTCCCCTTTCACTGACGCGTCGCCATCCTCGGAATAGGTAATGATTATCTTTCCCTTGAACGTCGTAGACGAGATATCATCGTCGGACGAAGGGTCACCGGTAGATTCAAAACTGAGTGAGGCGTCGTCGGGCTCGCCGGTGGAAGGAGCCAGAACTGTCAGCAAATAGGAATCGCTGGATGCAGAGTAAGTCCCGTCTGCCGCATATGACGCGGAGATGAGAGTCGAGCCTTCAGATACGAGAGTAATGATACCGCTGGCGTTGATAGTGGCAACCTCCGGTTTGGAGGATTCGTATGTAACACCTACGCTATATTTATTGACCAGCGTGGGAAATGTGTTCTCGGCCCCGATGGAGGCCTCGAAAGAATCTGCGCTCCAGGCAAGGGAGGGATCCTTTAGTTCAGAGACGGTCTGTTGGTCACCCGGGATATCCCCGAAGCCGCCCATTTCAAAAGGGAAATCGTCGTGTTCACACGCAGTGACAGCGACGGCAATTACTGCCATCAGGCCGTCGACAAGGGCCTCCGCCCCCGCCATGGATGGAAGGAATGGCACCGCCTCCCGGCAATGTTCCGCCTCCGCCTCCTGTTCCAGGTGAGAGGGGCCCCGAGCCTCAAAAGGGCCATAGGCCTATTAGGCCAGAGTTTTCTAGACTGATAATAGGAATCCTCTTGATCGGTGTGGACCTCGGTGCGTACTATTATGTTGAAAACCGGCGCAGAGAAAAAAGGGTAAAAGCATTGCTGGAGGAGAATGCAAGGCACAGGCTTGAGTCCCAGCAGATGCTGGCGTCTCTTTCATCCAGGGAAGAAGACATTATCCTTCACTTCAAGGCAGACCGCCGCATCATCAGTATCGACGCTCGCAAGATCGTTTATGTCGAGAGCATGAGCGAATACGTCAAATTCCATCTGACAGATACAGATGAGCCCATTGTCGTGTTGTATAGTTTGAAGAAGCTGATCGGGCAGCTGCCCGCAGACAAATTCATGCGCATCCACCGCTCCTACATCATCTCACTTTCCCATATCGCTGAGGCATCCCGCACCAGCGTGCGGCTGGACAACGGCATAACGCTCACCGTAGGCGAGCTCTACCGGCCCGCATTCTCAGAGTATCTGGCTTCCTGCCGGAATTGATTGAGAGAAGCCTTTTTTATGCGTATAAATGAATAAGGTTTTCTGTTCTTTTTCCTTATCTTTAATTCCCGTTATTCCAATCAAGAGTTTAATACTATGAGCGAATTATCACAAGCACTGAAAAAGAGCGCATCAACCATCATCCTCGGAGTCGCCCTCGCCGGAAGTCTCGCCGGTTTAGGCTACAGCATACACACCAACAAGCAGATGGAGAAAACTTACGAGCACAACATGCGTGCGTTGAGCGACACCATCCACTATTATACCGGCAAAAACGGCGTCAACGTTGCGAATAAGGACATTTGGGTCGGACCTATCAACGAAGCATTCGAGGAGAGGTTCAATGAGTTGCAGGAGCAGCTGGACAACATGAAGATAAGGAATGCCGATCAAGTCGTTTATGTCGAAACCGAAGTGGTGAACGAAGTCCACGATACGACCTATATCATCGACCGGAACCTTGAGTATTTGAAGAAGGAATTCAGCTTCAGCAACAATTTCCGGGACCTTGAAGGGTTCATGGAGCTAAATAACAATAATCTCGGATTGAACATAACAAGGGATGTCGTACGCGCCGATTATACTCTGGCCATCAAAGACGGCCGGGTGTATCTCTCGTCCGATAACCCATATGTATTGTACAATGAGATCCAGGGCGTTACGATCCCAAAGCCGAAAAAGCCCAAGTTCTCGGTCGGCATAGGCCCCCAGTTTGGATTCGGATTCGATGTCATCAACAGCAAACCGGGCATCTATGCCGGAGTCGGCATCAGCGCCAACTATAACCTCCTATCCTTCTGAAAGCATCCGCTGTTTATCTTGCCTGGCAGCGTGCTTGAGATAACGCCGGATCCGCCTCATCCTGGAACTCTTCTCATAAGCATCGCCAAACCGGTTCCTGTCATCGGCAATATGGATCTTATCCGGCGACTGTTTTCTTAAACCCTTTGCACGAGTACCGTCAGGGTGCCTGGATGCCTTGGCTTTTGCAGCCCGGATGCCCAGTTCCTCTGTCAGTTTCTTAAACTCGTATTTCGAATGATAGGTCTTGCCCATATCTACTCGTCCTTTTTAGG
>JAILLE010000049.1 GCA_024693285.1 Bacteroidales bacterium | reverse complement strand
GTACGGCGATGCCCACTTGGGCCACGCCCGTCCGGGAGTGACTTATGACGTGCTTTTCAAGTTGCTCAGGCACCTGGGATACAAAGTACGTTATGTACGTAATATCACCGATGTCGGACATCTTGAGCATGATGCCGATGAAGGAGAGGACAAGATCAGCAAGAAGGCCAGACTCGAGCAACTGGAGCCGATGGAGGTGGTTCAGAATTACACCTTCCGCTACCATGAGGCAATGCGGCTTCTGAATGTCGCTCCTCCTTCAATCGAGCCGAGAGCATCAGGGCATATTATCGAGCAGATTGAGACGATAAAGAAAATTCTCGAGGCCGGATATGCTTATATATCAAATGGTTCCGTGTATTTCGACGTGGAGAAATACAATGAGAAGCATCATTATGGGGTACTCTCCGGACGCAATCTGAATGACACATTGGAAGGGACTCGAACCCTCGACGGACAGAGCGACAAGAAAGCTCCATACGATTTCGCCCTTTGGAAGAAGGCGGAGCCCGAGCATATCATGCACTGGCCAAGTCCTTGGGGCGAGGGTTTCCCTGGCTGGCATCTAGAGTGCTCCGTTATGGGTGAGAAATATCTCGGAGAGGAGTTCGATATTCACGGAGGAGGAATGGATCTAATGTTCCCCCACCATGAGTGCGAGATCGCCCAGAACGTGGCCTGGAGAGGCACCAAAGGCGTGCGCTACTGGGTCCATAACAACATGATCACTATCAACGGCCAGAAGATGGGTAAGTCGCTGGGTAACTTCATCACCCTGCCAGAGCTATTCTCCGGAAGCCATCCGAAATTGGACCAGGCCTATTCCCCGATGACAGTGCGCTTTTTCATTCTTCAGGCGCACTATCGCGGGACTCTTGACTTCAGTAATGAGGCACTTCAGGCCGCCGAGAAAGCCCTTAAGAGGGTTCTCCAGGCTTACAAGGATCTGGTCGCTTTAGCCAAAGCCAAAGGTGTCACCCTGAGCGAAGCGAAGGATCTTCCTTACGGCGAGCTCCCCACTTCCATAGCTCCTGACACCTGCCCGGCTGACTCGGCTGAGATCAAAGAGATCTTCAACGGTGTCTACGACGCCCTTTGCGATGACCTCAACACACCGGTAGCCATGTCGCATATCTTCGAGGCTGTGAGAATCATAAACTCCACCAAATCAGGAGCTTCCAATTTAACTAAGGGTGATTTGGAAACCCTTGTCCAAATCTTCGATGACATAGTATTCGGTGTTCTCGGACTCAAAGATGAGAATGCGGGAGAAGGTGGCAAGAGCCAGGAGGTTGTCGCCGGACTTATGGATATGGTTCTCGAAGAGAGGGCGAAGGCCAAGGCCGCAAAAGACTGGGGCCTGAGCGACGCTATCCGCGACCACCTCAAAGCCTTGGGAATCACCGTCAAAGACACCAAGGACGGCGCCGAGTGGACGATTGAGTAATCAGTCCCCTTACTACTTGACTATCACTATATTAGGGACCTTCCGGGCACCCTCATGGTCGAATTTCCGATTGTCGTAAGGGAAGTTGATAATTCCTGTCTTGTCCGTCCAAAGAGTTGATGAGCCACCTCCATCAAGGTTAAGCGCATCCTTGAGGCCGAGAATACGGGCGACAGTTATTAGCTCTGGGATGCTCATCCCATCTGCCTGGCCAGGGAAACGTCCATCCACTACAACCATATATACCATGCCTTTATCATCCCAGCCAATAAAGGTCCTTGGATGGCGCATATAATTGAAAGACGATTTCATATCAATAACCGGTGCCTTTCCGTCAAGCATCAGGATAGGTCCAGAGGCCAATGCGGAATAATAGCCAGTCTTGTAGGTTTCAACCTTAGTGGAGTCATACTGAAGTATTTCCAGCTTATGGCCTTCTTTATCCTTGATGGCAAGGATCCCGTTGGAACGCTCCTCACCTGACGCCGGAGTCTGCCCCACGACCTCCCCATTTATGAAGAAGAACGTGTGAGGAATAAGCCTACGCATATTGAAATAACTGCCGTTCAAGCCGATACGGGCTCCCTCCCGCATAGCGAGAGAATCCGTTGTGCCGGCAAGATCTCCTGGAGCATGGACTAAGGAAGTGCTCATATTGGCGGCGGGATATCTTGCCATGCTGACACTCTGGATAGTACCATGGAAAGGGAATTGGGCGTATGTGGTCTCAGCACCGTCCCCTATGCTGTTCCATGTCCAACCAGCGGCTTCCCATTCCTTTTGATCAGACGGGGACACCGCACCCCAATCCATGTTCGGGAGCGGCCCCATCTCAAGGGTCAAGGTTCCGCCAGCCATAATAACTTCATGAGTAATCCAAGGCCCCGCCAAAGGTTTCCCGTTAAGGCTGGCGCTTTGGATGTACTTATTCTCGTCGGATACTCCTTTCGCCTTGATTTTGAATACCTTCCCGTTCGAAAGAGTCATACTGGCGTCCTCGAATACCGGACTTCCGATGGTATAGACAGGCTCTCCCGGTGTGACGGGATAGAATCCCAAAGAGGAAAAGACCACGAATGAAGTGAGGCCGCCTCCGTCCTCATCACCAGGAACTCCCATCAGGTCGTCACGGAACCAGGTGTCGAGCATCTGTCGAATCCTCTTCTGAGTCTTCCAAGGCGCACCCGCATAGTTGTAGAGATAAGGAATATGCAGCGAAGGTTCGTTAGCCATCGAGAACTGGCCCACATTGCCGGTGTGATCAGGAAGCTTGGCGAAGAACGAGAACTTGTTGCGCCCGAGAGGTGTGGCGAACATGCGGTCAAGTTCGCTTACGAAACTCGACGGTCCTCCCATCAAACCTATCAAACCATGAATATCGTGCTGCACATCCCAGCGATATACCCAGGCATTATTCTCGTCGTAATACTCCCTGGCGCCCATTCCTCCGGGGAAATTATAATCAAGGTCAGGAATGAAATCGCCGTCCTTGTCTTTGGGATGGAAGAACAGAGTCTCAGGATTAAAAAGCTTTATATAGTTGGTGGACCAGTTTTTGAAATAATCCGCATCTTCCTTATTGCCAGCAGCTTCCGCAAGCTTAGAGAGCGCCCAGCTGTCATATGCCGTACCAAGGCTTACAGCCACAGGCTGGCGGTTCTCCCAACCGACATTGGAGTCTGTCTCAATCTCTCCCGCACGAAGTGCGGGAATATACCCATGCTCCCAGTAGAAACTGTCCAGCTCTCCGGCCGGATTGCCGGACCAAGGGACCAAGGTCTTCTCCGTCAATGCCTTCCGGCCCGCCTCATAGGCAGCCTTCACATCTATTTTCAACCCTTTTGCCAAAGCGTCGGCGAAGGTCGGGATACCATGGTTGCTGTTCATCCTCCGTGAGTCGCCACTGACTTCCGGGAAAGTAGGCATCCAGCCAGTACCCATCTGCTCGGCCATCCGTAGATAAGAGGCCAGAATGCTCTCCTCCAAGGGGACGTCCATCAAAGTACGGAGCGGATGCGCCGCCCTGTAAGTATCCCAGATCCAGTCATCCGTGTAGAAAGGTACTCCACCATCCTCATGGACGGTGTTGTCGAAAGCGCTCCAATATCGTCCGTCCTCACTCATACAAATCGGCCTTTCGAAGGTACGGTAATATGAAGTATAGAAGACCTTCATACGTTTTTCCGGACCTTTTACCTCAATCCTGCCTAAAGTCTCATTCCAGATCTTTCTTCCCGCCGCGGCAAGCGCGTCCACATCGTAATCAGATATTTCCCTTCGAAGATTGGCTTTAGCCTGGGCCTCATCAATAAATGAGACGCCATAGCGCAACCTGACCGAAGGCTCACTGAAAACCATGGTGACCCAACTGTTCCTCTCGTCTTTAGCGGATTCCACCCTTGCGGGTTTGGTTTCCGGCTCCATATAGACATATATCTTCGTCTGATCCTCCACTGTCTGCCATCCAGATAGAGCCTCCCCATCCCACGTGATCTTTCCTTCTCTGCTTGAGAGAATCACCCTCAACGGATCATTCGCTTTCAATGAATATATGGCCGACTGGTGAGACAACGCGTAGCTGGCCTGGATCTCCCCGTCCGAGAGGGTGACGTCAAATGAATATGGAGTCAAATGCTCGTTGTCATAAGAAACAGGAATCACCGGACCCTTGGAGTCCCTAGTGGTCACCGATAATTTGAACGCTGAACGCTCCCTGTGGTTTGTGACTATAACCGGAAGACCGTTCAGGTACTCGGAGGTGTAATCCGAGCGCTCCGGATACACTCTGAGCATTGAGTTCGGTAACTGGACAGTCGGGAATGTCGGCACTAGCAAATGGCTGATATTGCCGGCATAAGGGTTGACGTAATCCACCGGCTCGAGCTTCGGATCGCCACAAGCGAAGACAAATAGGGCTGCCAACAATGCGGGAAAAACGTGTGTTCTCATCTTGAACGAGGATGAATGGTTATCTTCGTAAAGATACAAAAAACAAGGAGATGCCGCAAACTGTCGGCATCTCCTTGTAATCAGAACAGATAAAGCCTACTCGGTAGCTCCGTTCAAGGAGTAAAGGCTGGCCTTCTTGCCGGAGGTCTCATAGATATTGTTCTTGGCGTAGTAAGTAAGCTGACCCTTTAGGACAACCTCATCACCAAGAGCAACCTGCTTGTCTCCCTCAGCCCAAGACTTCCCGCCGAAATACCAAAGGCTGTATGCCTCGAAATCCTGCTTGGGATCATTCTTGAACTCTCCGTCATCGGAGATCCAGAAGATCGCTGTTCCGTACTCAACGGAATATTCAGACTGGACCTTGGAAATCTTACCCTTGACAAAAACGTCAGGGAAGGTCGGAGTGGGCTGGTCAGCGGCCTTAGCAGCGGCTATCGCTGCCTGCATGGCGTCAACGTAAGCGACGGCTCCAGCGATATTGAACGGAGACACGGCGTTGCCGAGACCGTTCACATCGGTGGTGGCGCCATTGACGCTGTAAAGCCAAGCACCCTTCTTGCTGTCAGTCTCAGCTACACCTTTGTAAAGGGTAGTCTTGCCGCAAACCACAACCTCATCACCAACCTGGACCTGGGCCTTGCCCTCTGTCCAAGCCTCGTTTCCAAACCACTTGACACTGTAGCACTCGAAATCGTGGGTGAAGTCAGTAGTGGACTTCTTGTCCTCCGATCCGTTGAAAGTGCCATCATCTGAAAGCCAGAAGGTTCCGGTTCCGTTATATGTGCTGAAGTCATAAAGAATCGCGGAAACGGTTCCCTTGATATAGACATCCTCGTCGAAGGTTGTGCCTCCGGTGAGCAATGTGGCAATCTCAGAAGCGGTGTAAGGGTTAGTGGCGGTTCCCTTAGGGTTGTCCACGAACTCATCGATCTTGGTGGCGATGATGTTGATAAACTTGCCCTTGCTGGAAAGGCCGTTGAAGTAACCGGTCACAGTGATCTTCTTGCCGTCAAAGCTCTTGGCGTTCAAAGCGTCCACAGGATAGACTATGCTTCCCTGTTTGGTGTCAGGATCGATACCGTCAAGAGTCATGTTGTAGTACTTACCGTCAGAAGAGACACTGAGAGTACCGCTAAGCTTGATGTACTCGGCCACAGAAGCGGTGTACACAGCCGCATTGGCGGTGATGTCAGTGGCTGTGGGATGCTCTACCGCATTACCCTCGCTGTCGACGAAGACCTCGGTGAGATCGGTGATCTCAGGAACACCATTGTAGGTGGTCTTCGTACCTGCGATCCTGACTCCGTCACCAGCCTTGAGGGCGGCGGCGTCATTGCCATAGACATAGATAGCCTTCGCTCCGTCAGAGACGACAGCACCCTTTGTGGTGAGGGCAACAACAACAGTTGAAGGAAGGGTCTGAACCTGATCCTTATCAGCGGCCTCGATAATCTCGGAGACCGTAGCTCCTGTTGAAGGGGCACCGGCCTGGGTGATGCCGATTATCTTGAGGGCAGTGGGGCCCTTGATAGTGATATTGGCTGTACGTTTGGCGGTGCGGGTGTTCTCAGAAGCGTGAAGCTTGTAACTTCCGTCCTTATTCACATCAGTGATCTGGAGCCAGTCGGCGTCGCAGCTGACAAGCAGCGGACTCTCCTTGGCTGTGACCACCATGTTGAATGTCGTGTCGATAGCAGGCAACTCGGTGAAGCTGAACGCGTCAACACTGATGAGAGACTTCTTGACAGCGACAACGATGGCGGTCTTCTCCTTGGTCTCGGGGGTACCCTTGTAGTTCATGAGCGAGCCCTCGATTGTAAGCTCGTCACCAACTGAGAACTCGTCACCTTTAGTGATGGAGGCACCGTTGAGCCAAAGACCACGGTAAACCTCCAGCCAGTTGTTCTCGCCATAAGAACCGTCATCGGACAGGAAATATGTGGCGTTGCCGTATTGCGCGCTGATCTCGTTGATCTTGCAGACGATACCCTTCACGCGGTATGTTCCGCCAGCGACCTCCTGGTCAGCGAGAGGAGCGATAACAGCCAATGCTTGCTTGACAGTCATCGTGACAGGCTCAGATTTCTCTGTGACCTGGAGAAGGTTGATATTCTGAGTCTTGCCACCACACTCTATCTTAGCGGTCGCATCTCTTGTGTCATCAGCGGCGGAAGCCGTGAATGTTACGGTAGTCTTGCCAGCGCCACCGGAAGTAGGGCTGACGGTAACCCAATCAGGGAGTGCCGTGATTGTCCAAGCACCAGTAGCGGTAAGTTCCGTAGGGACAGAGCCACCGCCGGCAGGGAAAGCAAGATATGAGGACGAGACTTTGACCTCGTCAAGGAAGTGGTCGGCCTCTTCCACGCAACCGGTCATAAGAAGACCGAGAGCGGCAATCAGGGAAACAATGATATATTTTGTTTTCATAAGATTCTCCCTATTAATTAGTTAAACAGATACTTGATTCCGATGGAAGCGTACCAGCACTGGCCAAGCTCGTGATAAGGAACGAAAGTCTTGGTGCTGCCGCTGATGGAGGCCGGAGTGGAGAAGGTGGCGAAGCCGTCAGCATCCACACCCTCGTATTTGAGGATACGGGCCTCGGTGCCGATCTCCGGATTGAGGTGCTTGCTCACGCCCCAGCTGGAGTTGAACAAGTTAAGAGCGTTCTTGAGGTCGAAACCGAGCTGCAGAGTGTTGGTGCTGTTACCCACCTTGACTTTGAAGTCGTGCTTGTAACCGAAGTCAACCCTGTGAACCCAAGGAGAATAAACGGTGTAAGGCTCAGCGTAACGTCCCTGGTTCTTACTCATGTACTTGTCCTGGTGGACATAATCCATGAAACGGTCACGGCTGTCAGCGTTGACGAAACGGAACTTGTTAGACGAGACCTCATCATCAGTAGGAATATAGATGGTGTCATAAGCATATCCATCACCATTCATATCGTTGGTGAGCATATAGGACTCTTTGTATCCACCCTTCCAAGTCTCATAGATGAAATTGAAGTGGTTACCACTCTTGTCGCTGAGATCGAGAGCCGCGACCAGACGGTCAGGAGTCACGTACTGGGAGTTATGCAGCTTGATGTAGTTCGGACCCTCAGAGGTGGGAACATATGTGAAAGCGGACTCTGCGGCTGATCCGGGCATACCGGTGATCTCCTTGGAGACGGTGTGGGTGTAGGCAGCCATGAAGCTGACACCCTCAACAGGACGGACGTTGAAAGTCACGTTGCCGGTCCAACCATAACCCTTGCTGGTGTTCTCCAGGACGAAGGCCTTGGTGGCATTGCGGAAACCTGAAGGATAGATCGGGCGGTTGTCGACACCGTTGAACCTGGCGAAACCACCGACGTTGTTCATACTCCAGTCAGAGATGGACACACCGTTTATGGTCTTGTTGAATATACCTTCAGCGGTCACGCTCATCGGGAACGCGGTCGGGAATGAGTAATCAATAGCGAGAGAAGTCTTCCAGATCTGAGGCATCTTGAAGTCGGGATCGACAGCGCTGATGGAAGAAGGAACCGTTCCATCCTTAGGGCTGACGGTGCTAGGATAGCCCAGAGAGATCAACTTCTTGTAAAGGGCGTCTATAGTGGCCTTCCCGTTGGAATCAGTCACAAGACCACCGGCGAAGGTGTCCATCGAGAAGCCCTTGGCGGCGGCGTTCTTGGCGTTGATCTGAGCCTGGTACTGCACGAGACCACCGTTGGTAGGCATATTCGTGAAGAACACGAGAGGAAGACGACCCGAGAAGAAGCCGGATCCACCACGGATCTTGAGGCTCTTGTCTCCAAGGACATCCCAGGAGAAACCAAGACGAGGAGAAATTGTGACAGTTCCATTGGGCCACTGGCCGGTGTCAATATGAGTCTCCTCATAGTTCTTGGCCTTCGGATGATAAGTCAAGGCCTTGATAGCCTCGTTCGTCATAAGGTCACCGTCATCGAAGAACAGACCATCGATACGGGCGCCGAAAGTAAGTTTGAACTTATCAGTGGCGTTCCACTCGTCCTGCACATAGACTCCGAGCTTATGGAAACGGACGCGGGCGGCAGGTTTCTGCTCACCATCATAACCGTAGGTAAGGCAAACGACCTCAGGGGTCGCGCCGGTCATGAAGTCGTTGACACTCTTGTAACGATAGTAACCAGAACCGTTACGCATGTACTGGTTGTCAGCCATCTGATACTCATAGTTGACACCACCCATAATCTTGTGAGCGCCTTTATACCAGGTCAGGTCGTCCTTGATGTTGTAGTTGATCTCATTGACGGCATTGTTCCAGGTGAAAAGCTCATAACCGAGAGCCATATAGTTGTTCTCCTGGGTGTCGTCAAGGATATCGATGAACGGGAACTCCTCGGATGTGCTGCTACGGATAGGGTTCTGTACCTTGGAATATGTGGCGAGGAACTGGTTGGAGAGACTCTCGGTAAGGCGGCTGTTGAGGTCGAATGACCAAGTGCTGACCATGTTCCTGGCGGCGTACATTGAATTGGCGAACGACATGGAATACTGGGACATACGGGCTCCGGACATACGGGTACCACCGTCCATGGAGGTGGCGTTCGGGCTGTTCCAAGCGTTGTTCAAAGTGTAGTTGTACCTGACAGCGAGATGGTGGTTGTTGGAGATGTTCCAGTCAATACGGGCAAGGAGTTTGGTGTTGTCCTCATTGGCGGGGAAATCCGTCCATGAACCTGTGTCGTAACCGTATTTGCTCTTGACAAAATCAGAAACAGCCTTCAGGTCGGAAAGCTTGGTACGGGAGATATAATCTTTGGCGTTGGCTACACCATTTTCGGAGCCCCTCCAACGATTGACAATCGTAGGGGTCTTTGACTGCTCGGCGTTGACAAAGAAGAACAGTTTGTTCTTGATGATAGGACCTCCGAAGGTGAGTCCATAAGTGGTGTTACGGTCCTTGTTGCGGGCGCCGGTGATCTGCTCGCCCTCGATGGAATCACCGCGCAGGTTCTCGTTGCGATGATAAACATAGGCCGATCCCTTGAAGGTGTTGGTACCAGACTTGGTGATAGCGTTGATTCCACCACCGATGAAGTTGGTCTGACGCACGTCATAAGGGGAAATCACAACCTGAAGCTCCTCAATGGCATCGATCGAGATAGGATTGCCACCACCAGGAAGACCAGCGCTCAGTCCGAAGTTGTTGTTGAAGTTAGCTCCGTCAACGGTGAAGTTAGAGGAACGACCGTCCATACCGGCGAAGGTTGTGCCGTTTCCGCCGTAAGGAGAAAGCCTTGTGACATCAGTGATGCTCCTGTTGACAGTCGGCAGGTTCGCGATCTGCTGGTTGTTGATGTTCGTCGCGGCTCCGGTCTTCTCGACAGCCAACTTAGAGGCAGGAGAAGCGATCACAACTGACGATTCCAGCATCTCATTGTCAGCCTTAAGCTGAGCATTGAGGTTGAAGGTCTCGGCAAGTTGGAGGGTGACATCGGTGTACTCGATGGTCTGGTAGCCAAGGAAGGAGATGGTCACCTTGTAGGGACCACCTACACGCATACCATTGATCGTGTAGTTACCGTCGATGTTAGCCACAGCGGCATACTGGGTGCCGGAAGGCGTGTGAACCGCCACAACGGCCGCGCCGGTCAGGGGCTCTCCGGTATCATCTTTGATGTTTCCGGCGAGGCTGGAAGTCGTGACCTGAGCGAAGGCCGCGATTCCGACAAAGGCCGCCACGACAGCGGCGATTCCTTTTTTAATTGATTGAATCATAGTTAATTAGAGTAAATATAACAATTACTTATAAACTCAACTTTACTAATAACCCACGAAAATAACACAAATTATCGGGTTAGTAAAATTTAAATCATCTTAGAGCCGTTTCTTACTTATAGAATTTATCAACAATGATATTAACAACGCATACGCCTCTGGCGCTTGACTTGTCGGGAACTTTTCTTATTTTCGCGGTTGAAAACTTCCGGGGACAGATTTGCACCGCTTGCAACCCCGGTCAAAAAAATGCTAAAGAATATGAACTATCTTTTCACTTCGGAGTCAGTCTCCGAGGGCCATCCTGATAAGGTGGCCGACCAGATTTCAGACGCTATTCTTGACGAGTTTCTCCGCCGTGATCCCGAATCCAGGGTCGCTTGCGAGACTTTTTGCTCCACCGGTCTGGTGATTGTGGGCGGCGAGGTCCGCTCCGACGCTTATGTCGACATCCAAGGAACCGTCCGGGACGTGATCAACAAAATCGGCTATAACAAAGCTGATTACATGTTCGACGGCAACTCCTGCGGAGTGCTTTCACAGATCCATGAGCAGAGCCAGGACATTAACCGGGGCGTGTCCCGGGAAACTCCTGAGGATCAAGGGGCTGGAGACCAGGGTATGATGTTCGGTTACGCCTGCAAAGCGACCGAGAACTACATGCCCCTTGCCCTGTACCTCTCTCATCTTACTCTCAAGGAATTGGCTGACATCAGGCACAACGAGCTCCATTTGATGCCTTACTTAAGGCCAGACTCAAAGGCCCAGTACACAATTGAGTTCGACCCTTCCGACAAACCTGTCAGGGTCCACACTATAGTTCTCTCAACTCAGCACGATGAGTTCGGTTCAGACGAGGAAATGCACGCCAAAATTGAGAGCGACGTACGGAATATCCTGATACCCAGAGTGATAGCGAAGCTGAGCCCAACGACTGCCGCATTGTTCAAGGGAGACTTCATACTCCATGTCAACCCGACAGGCAAATTCGTGATCGGCGGTCCCGCCGGTGACACGGGCCTCACGGGTAGGAAGATAATAGTGGACACTTACGGAGGTCGCTCAGCTCATGGTGGTGGAGCTTTCTCCGGAAAGGATCCTTCCAAGGTCGACCGCAGCGCCGCATATGCCGCCAGGTATATAGCCAAGAATATGGTCGCCGCCGGAGTGGCTGAGGAGATGATGGTCCAGATCGCCTACGCCATTGGCGTGGCCAAGCCGGTTAGCGTATATGTCAACACCAAAGGAACCGGAATAATCCCGGACGCCGAGATAGCGGACAAGATCGGGAAGATGTTCGACCTGCGTCCTGCGGCGATTATCCGCAAATTCGGATTGAAGAACCCCATCTACGAGCCCACGGCCGCTTACGGCCATTTCGGCAGGGATCCATACACGGAGACAGTGACTCTTTGGCGCGATGGAAAAGAAGTCAAAGAAGAAGTCCAGTTCTTCGGTTGGGAAAAACTGGACTCCGTCGATCTTATCCGCTCCGAATTTAATAGAGGGGAATAGGAACCTAAGGAACGACTACCGGCGGGGCGGTTGGTTCCCATCTGGCGGAACGGGTCCTTGGTGCGGATGACTGTTGCTTCCCACGGTTGACGGCATCATACTCCAGGAACTTGTCAAAGCTGGCGGTTTCGCCGCTCAGTTCCATGATTCTCTTGTAGATAGCCCAGCGGGAAGGAGCGTTGTAATACTCCATGTTCTCGTTCATCATACTGTTCCGGGATGGGTGGGTCACCGTTTGACCTTCCTCAAGCGTGACTATTGCCTGGTCCAAAGTGATCGAAGAGACCTTTACCTCCTTATTCTTCACTGTCACTTGGCAGGTTCCAGACTTCCCACCAGCCATCGCCGTGATCATGGCTGTACCTTCTCCAACCGCCGTCACCTTTCCACTGACCACAGTGGCCACAGACTGGTTCGAGCTGGACCATGTCATATTCTTTTCAGTGGCATTTGATGGGCTGATAGTCGCGGTCAGGTCGGCCGTTCCACCAACCTCGAGAGCCACGGAACTTTGGCTCAATGAGACACTCGCGACTGCTGTCTCGGGATCTTCCTGTGGACTGCAGGATACCGTAAGACTCGCTGTTAGCATGACTGCCGAAAAGGCAAACAAGAGGTTGAATAACTTTTTATATGCGACCAATATAAAACAAGATCGATCTAATATAATCATTTTTCTTTATAACAAGGGGATTACTGGCAGACAATTAATTACAGGTCAATTAGATAAATAAAATCAAAGTGCCGG
This sequence comes from Bacteroidales bacterium, assembly GCA_024693285.1. Lineage (GTDB taxonomy): Bacteria > Bacteroidota > Bacteroidia > Bacteroidales > UBA932 > Cryptobacteroides. The sequence goes on along the minus strand of JAILLE010000049.1, from coordinate 28,622 downwards.
GATGCGGCACTTTGATTTTACTTTAAGTATTGATTCTCTAGTGTTTAGACGCCAGGCCTAATACCCGAAAATGTCTTCGAGGGTAAGGTGGGTGACAGGGCCGAGGGTGGAGATGAAGGCGGAGTCGAAATCACCTTCACGTCCGAGGAACCCGTAGTTATATTCCCTGTTCTTGATCCACTTCTGCTGGAAGGCTTTGACATCCTCCAGAGTCATATTCTGGACAGCCTCGAAAACGGCCTTGTCACGGCTCTCGGAAAGGCCGAGATCCCTGAGTGACAGGTACTGGTTAAGCACGCCCATTCCAGTGACACGCCTTGTGCGCAACTGCGATAAAATAGCGGTCTTGGCCACTTGGAAAGCATGCTCTGACTCAGGCATGTTATTGATAATCTGGTCAAAAGCCATGACGGCATCCTTCAGCTTATCGTTCTGGGAAGCGATATAAGCAAAGAAGTAATAATCGTCATCCGGATAAGATGGGTTAATCAGGGAAGCTCTGGCGGAATATGCCAAACCCCTGGCCTCACGCATCTCCTGGAAGACGATAGCGTTCATGCCGCTTCCGAAGTAATTGTTGTACATGATGACAGAAGGATCATTCTTCACATCGAACTTCTCTCCCCTGTCTGAATACTGCACATAATAGAACTGGTTGGCGTCGTAAGGCGCAAGGAACACCTGGTTTCCGCTGACCTGGCGATGGAGAGGATGCTCTTTCACCAACGGCTCGGGATTATCAGCGATCTTGTGGTGGTCCAAAATCATCTTCCTCGCGGCGACCTCCTCAGAGGGACCGTAATAGAGAACCTCGTGTTTCTTGGAGTAGAGATCCTTAATGGCGCCGAGAAGCTCCTCGGAAGTGAGGGCCATAATCTGCTCGTCAGAGAGAGTGGACTTGGCCACGAACTCAGGACCGTAATAAATGTAATCCTGGAGGGCGGAGAAACAGGCGCTCTGGCTAAGTTTGCTGTCCGCGCGGTTCTTAAGCACATCCGCCTTAAGGGCGGCAAGGATAGTCGTGTCAGGAACAGCGTTCAATATGAGATCCTCAACGATGTCCATGGCCTCTCCGATATTCTCGTCCAAGCCCCTGACCCTACCGACTGTCTGCACAGGGCCAGCGGAAAGACCATAAGAACATGCCAATGAATACATGTCCTTCTTAATCTGGGCGGCGCTGCGGGTCGGCGTGCCGAGATAGCTCAGATAGCCGAACGCGAGGTCGAGACGAGGATCATTCTGGATGCCACGATCAAAGATCGCGGTATAGTTGGCGATATCGTTGATCTCATTCTTCTTGTACAGAAGCTCAACTCCTCCAGAGAGGTCATCCCTGGACATATCCTTGGTGAAATCAGGGAAAACCGGCTCGATCGGAGCAACCTCGGAAGCTTGGATAGCGGTCAGGAAGTCGCTCTGCATGTGGCGGTTAGTCTCAATAGGAGTGATAGCCGGAGCGGCGATCTTATCGATATTAGGATCCTCTCCTATCCTCTTGTAAGCCAGGGCATAGCTATTGGCGCCAAGATACTCGTTCGCCCAGTCGGTGACCTGCCTCTTGGTGACCTTCTCAAGACGGCTCAACTGAAGGGCGTCATCTTTCCACTTATGCCCGCTGATGAAAGAGTTGACGAAGGCCATCGCCCTACGTCCGTTGCTCTCAAACTGGGACATCTGGCTGAGCTTGATATTATTGATCGTGGACTTGATAAGTTCCTCGTCAAAGTCACCGGTACGAAGTTTTCCGGCTTCCTCGAGCATCAGGTCACGGACCTCCTCAAGAGACTGTCCCTCACGTGGATAGCCTATCATAAGCAACTCACCGTAGTCAGGACGGCCATAGTTCATCATGTAGAATCCACCGATTTTCTGGGCCTGGATGAGATCCAGGTCAGCCAGTCCGGCGTTGCCGTTGTACAGGACAGAAGCGACGATATTCCCGACCTCGCTACGAAGGATGTCCTTGGATCCCGGAGTCCTCCAGCCAAGCATCACAAACTCAGCGTCAAGACCATAGACGGTCTTCTCGACAGGGGAAGTTATAGGAGGCTCAGGCTCATATTGGAGAGTCTTGATGTCCGGATTAGGCTGCCACTCTCCGAAATACTTCTCGATAATGTCCACGAATGAATCAGGATCGAAATCACCGGAGACACAGATCGCCACATTGTTGGGAACATAGAAATTGCTCCTGTGGTTCTCGATGTTGATAATCGAAGGGTTCTTCAGGTGCTCCTGTGTCCCGATAGTGGTCTGGATACCGTAAGGATGACGGGAAAACAGCACAGAATCAATAGCTTCCATCGCCTTGGAGTCATCCTCGGTGAGGCTCATGTTCTTCTCCTCGTAAACAGCCTCCAGCTCGGTGTGGAAACCGCGGATGACGGGGTGAATGAACCTGTCAGCCTCGATCTTAGCCCAATTCTCTATCTGGTTGGAAGGGATATCCTCCTGATAGACAGTCATGTCGTTGGAGGTGAAGGCGTTCGATCCGGTGGATCCGATGATGGACATCAATTTGTCATATTCATTGGGGATAGCGATCTTCGAGGCCTCATAGCTGATCGAGTCGATCACATGGTAGAGGGCTATCCTCTCCTGGGGATCGGTCTTGGTCCTATATTCCTCGAAAAGACTCCTGATCTGATCAAGCATCGGTTTCTCGGCCTCATAGTTGGAGGTTCCGAAGCTCTCCGTGCCTTTGAACATAAGGTGCTCAAGATAATGGGACAGACCGGTTGTCTCATGCGGATCATCCTTGCTTCCTACCCTGACAGCGATGTAGGTTTGGATACGAGGAGTCTCTTTGTTAACTGTCATATAAACCTTGAGGCCATTGTCAAGGGTGTAGATCTTGGTCTTCAGAGGATCACCCTTTACGGTCTCGTACTTGTGAGAGGCGCAGGAGCCTGCGAGGATCAGCGCCGCGGCGGTCGCTGCCGCCAAAATCAACTTTCTCATCTTCTTGGATTTGTAACGAGCTGCAAACTTAATCAATTTTCACCGCAACACAAAAAAGTGGTATATTTGTAAATTCTGTATAAGAGATATGGCGGCGAAAAAAGAACATAGGGTTGAGATAAAGAACAAGAAAGCCTCTTTTGATTATGAGTTCCTGGAGACTTTCGAGGCGGGAATAGTCCTGGTCGGCACGGAGATCAAATCCATCCGGATGGGAAAGGTCTCGCTGGTGGACTCGTTCTGCTATTTCGTGGGGAATGAGTTGTTTGTCAAGGGGATGAATGTCGCCAAGTATTTCTGGGGATCGTGGGGACAGCATGAGCCGCTCCGGGACCGCAAGTTGTTGTTGACAAAAAAGGAGTTGCGTCATCTGCATCAGGCGGTAAAAGAGAAGGGTCTCACGATTGTAGCCGTCAAGTTATTCATCAATGATGAGGGGTTCGCCAAATTGGTGATCGCTTTGGCTCGTGGAAAGAAGGCTTTCGATAAGAGGGCTTCCATAAAGGAGAAGGACATCAGGCGAGAGATGGAGCGCATCGATTGATATGTCAAGAAACCGTCAGAACAAGTTGCGGGAGGCTATTCCGATTCCTCCTCCGGCTCCTCTTCCGGATCCGGAAGTCATTGATGTCGAATCTGTTCTGAACGATTATCTTTCCGGCAATAACGATCTAATCGTCGTCCTCGGTCCCACCGCCTCCGGCAAAACCCGCTACGCGGTGAATCTTGCCCACCAGCTCAGAGGTATAGTGTCCTCCGAGATCCTGTCTGCGGATAGCAGACAGGTATATCGCGGCATGGATGTCGGAACGGGGAAGGATTTGGAGGAATATGGGGATGTGCCGTACCATCTGATCGACATTGTGCCGGCGGGGACGAGATTTGACCTTTACCAATGGCAGGAAGCCTTTGAGAAGGCATACAAAGATATTAGGGAAAGAGGACGTATACCTATCCTTTGCGGCGGGACCGGCCTGTACATCGAAGCGGCCACTTGCGGATATTCTCTTCCCCAAGTGCCGCCGGATGAAGAGCTTAGGGCTGAACTGGAACAATATGACATTGAGGAACTTATAGCAAGGCTGGCCGAGTTGGGGCCACTTCCCGGCGAGGGCGTGCTGCAAAGCAAACGTCGAGTGATAAGGGCATTGGAAGTGGCGCTCTACAAGCAAGACAATCCGGTCGCGGAAACCTCATATCTTCCCAAAAAGCCATATTACATCGGAACTCTTGTAAGCAGGGAGGAGAGGAACGCCAGAATCGACGCCCGCCTGGACGCCAGGCTGCGGAATGGCCTTATAGAAGAGGTTAAAAATCTGCTGGACAGCGGGATACGGCCGGAAGACCTGATGTACTACGGTCTTGAGTATAAGTTCGTCACTCAGCATGTGCTCGGAATCCTCAGCTACGAGGAAATGCGCCTGTTGCTGTCCAACGCCATCCACCAGTTCGCCAAACGGCAAATGACCTGGTTCCGGGGCATGGAGAAAGACGGGATCAGAATCCACTGGACAAATGTTTAAATATTCATAATCATGAAAGTCGCTATCATAATGGGGTCCACAAGCGACCTCGAGGTAATGTCCGGAGCCTTCGGCATTCTTGACGATTTCGGAATCGGGTACGAGAAGAGGGTCATCAGCGCCCACCGGACCCCCGAGCTTATGTTTGAATATACCAAAGCCTTGAAAGACAGAGGCTTCGGAGTCGTGATAGCAGGTGCTGGCGGGGCCGCCCATCTGGCCGGAGTCGCCGCCGGGCTCACCACATTGCCTGTCATCGCCGTACCTATGGCCACCAAGAACCTCGGTGGCCTGGATTCCCTTCTCTCGATGGTGCAGATGCCCACCGGAATCCCCGTGGCCACTGTTGCGATCGGAGGTGCCAAGAACGCCGCCATCCTAGCCGCTGAGATCCTCGCCCTTGTCGACAAGGCTATCTCAGATAAACTGGACGCCTATCGTGAGGCCCAGGCTGAGAAGATCAGAAATACAGTCATTTAGTCATGAAAGCTTTATCGCTGGCCTCCACTCTCGGGGCACTCATCCTGGCAGTCTCATCCCTTAATGCCCAAAGCGTCGTGACTCTCCAGCCGGCGGGAGAGGATGGCAAGTACACAATCGAGACCTCCGTCAACGGGGTCGGTGTACGGACATATTACACAGAGGAAAACTGGTTCGTGAGCATGTCCACGACCACCTATCTGTTCCTTTACGAAAACGGGTACATACACGACGAGGATGTCAAAGGAATAACCACCTTGAAATTGCCGGACGGATCCAGTTCGAAAGGAGCCGCGTTTGTCATCAAAAGGCTGAAAATCGGGGATCATGTCCTCGTGACGGACATCCCAGCCTTTGTCGTGAGCAAACAGACCGTTCCTTTGATAATTGGAAGTTCGGCTTTCGAAAGTCTCGGAGAAGTCACCCGGGAAGGCGAAAAGATCGTGATCGGCGATCTTGAGAACATCGAATCCATCGCGGAAGTCGTTGATCCCGTGGATAGTCTGAGAGCTTCAGCTCAAAGCCATCTAGAGGCTGAGGAATATGCTGAGGCCGTCGATTGCTTCGCGTCCTTAAAGGAAAAAGGCGCCTTGAACATGCTCTCGGAGTATCAGTATGCCGTACTGTTGAACCTTCTCGGAAGGGATAAGGAGAATATCTCTGTCTCCCAGGACTGGCTGGCGGAAAACGAGGGCAAATCCATCACCATGGACTATTGGATCCACAACGGCTTGGGAGTCTCATACGCGAGGCTCGGAGACAATGCCAAGGCGATCGCGAGTTTGGAGAAAGCTGTCCAGGCATACTATAAACTGTTCAACACCTCAGAAAAAGGGATAAAGGCCGGGAACTTCAAAGATGACAACTTGGGCTCGACTCTCTACAGGCTTGGAAGGCTTTACGCCTCCGAAGGCAAGGTACGCATGACTGAAGCCAATTGCGCCCTGGCAGCCAAATGCGGCTACCAGAGCGCCATCGATTTCTGCAACCAGTACAAGATCAAGTACTGATATATTCTTTCAGGGCATCGACGTACTTCCGGAAGGCTTCAAGGCCTTCGGGAGTAAGGCTGCATGTAGTGCAAGGCATCTTGCCTTTGAAACCTTTCTCGACCGTGATATAACCGGCCGTCGAGAGCTTTTCAATCTGGACGCTGAGGTTGCCCGCGGTGGCTCCTGTCTGCTTCTTAATGTACGTGAAATCAGCTGATTCCACCCCGGCAAGAAGAGACACCACAGCCAGCCTCAACTCCGAATGAAGTATGGGATCCAGTTTCGGGAACATCTCTCACTAATTCTGACGTTTGACAATCAGGCCCGTGGCTGCGAGGACAAGTCCGGCAAGGGTAAATATGAGCATCTGCTCCTCGTTAGCTCCCGTGATAAAATATATGGCCACACTGCCGATGCCGGTAACAAATCCCGCGATCTTGATAGCCCAGTTTCTCAAAGCGACTCCGCTGATGGTCTCGGCCAAACCGAAGAGAAGCACAATTTCCGCCGTAAGGCTGGCACCCAATACTATGGCGGCAAGAGGATGATCAAACAACGTGGTAAAAATAACGGTGAAAGCCGCGACGGAGCAGGCGAACACCCCGAAAGAGGTCCATATTCCGGATATGATCCGGCTAACAGCATTCGTGGCGCCAACCGGTTCCTCCTTGGAACGGATCATCCTGGCCAACGGAAAACCCACTATAGGCATTGCGAACCAGATATTATTCCAGTAAGCGTGGCCGGTAGTTTTCCAAAGGATGTAAACCAACAAAGAGAAAAAAGTCAGGAGAATTCCCCAAAGAATGAAGTACTTTCCTCCCCTGCGGGTGATTTCCTTCCGGTTATTGTTCAATGTCTCGGTGATGAGGGCGAGGCTCTCATTCGCCGTCATTTCTGTGTTTTGTTCCATAATATCAATTATTTACATTGTTTCTTGAGTCAAGAGAGGCTGCGCATACCACCTTAACTCTGGTGCAAATGTAAATAAGTTTATATTATAAACCAAATTATTTTGTAAATATTTCGCATCATATTCCGGAAGACAAACGATATGTCCCAGACACGAGTTCGGCGGTTCCCTGAGCTTTGATGCCGCTGCCGCTGAAAGTGACGCCCTCCACAGGCCACTTCAGAGTGGCACCGCAGCCCTCTGGCATCACTCCTCAAGATTTGATCGCCAGATTATAAAGATGAGACTTGTCTTCTAAGACTATTCCGAGATCTTCAGGACCCAGTCCTCGGAGTCTGGCCTTTCGGGGAGGATAAGTCTACCGTCTGCGCTGGCGGAAATGTTCACTGGATCACTATACTCTCCTGTCCGAGGATTGAACCAAGCCATTTGGAGGATTTTACCTGCTTGAATATCAGCTATTTCCCCAGTAGCCGTGTCCTTGGAGAAGAAATAAAGCACATGGGTGTCAGGCGTTCGGGCATAGACATATCCGAAGGCTTCAGCTTTGAAAGCATTCTCGTCCTTGAGAACCGGAGTGAGATTCCACCAGTCGAAAGACTCCATGAATGAGCGCAGATGTCTCATCTGGCCGGCGCTGGGATAGTCAATGGATTCCGACCAAGGCTTCAGTTTATCGGCGGGGGTTATATGATCGACACCGTCAAATGACTCGGACTTAATATCATAATCGCTTTTATAAAGCCAAATGTCAATCGCTCCATAGCCATAGCCAAAAAACCCGGAAAGGTAGGATATCCATCCCTGTGCCCTCGATCCGAAATCCTTTGTCCACAGGCCGCAATAGCGACCCTCATAATTGATTGCCGGACGGGAAGTCTCCCAATAATCCCTTACAAGTTCAGGATCGACAGGTTCGGTCAAAGACGGGCTCCACTGGACAGCCCACCAGTTATGTCCGGTTCGCTGAGCCACTTCCTCTGAAGCGAACACGGAAGCTCCATTACCGTCCCGACCCAAGGATTATTTGTGAAATCATAGAAATTCTGGTGGCCACGCTCACTGTAAAAATCGTTGTCAATCTCCTGAGCAAGAGTCCATAGCACCGGGAAAGCGCCGAAACGAGCCACCCAATAACGGGAAAGAGCTTCCAAGGCATGGTCGTCTTTGGCGAGGGCCTCTCTCATTGAGGCGGCGAAAAACAACTCCGCATTAGCGTGGACCAGTCCTGATGACGCGATATACTTATAATACTCGTCAGCAATGCGGAACCCCTTGATGTCAACGGAATCAACCTTTCCGTCAATCACATTGAAGGGAGAACCTAAAGGCTCGCTCTGGTAGACTGTGAAACTTTGCTCGACACGCCTGTCGACAATGTATTTGAAATGTGACTCAGCTCCAGTCTCACCGGCGTGTGGACCCGGAGCGTCAAGTTCCTCGGAGTACATTCCCCAATGGGTGTCTCCAAGATAAAAGAAGGGAGTGCCATCGGCATGGGTCATGTGTTTATTACCGGGCTCCACCCTCACGAAACCATGCTTGTATACAGCTAGTTCCCCATCCAAGAAAGCGGGACGGACAAGTGTCTCTCCGGTTTTGGGATGGGTGAAGGAAACATCCATCAATACCTCTTCGGAACCACCTGAGGTATAATCAGTTGTTGACTCGAACCTAAGCTCGTTCATAACCCAGGTCCGGGCAATCTCACTGTCCGGCCAGCGATTGGAAACGCAACCAGCTAAAAGGAATAGAAAAGCAATTCCGACAACACTGAAAATCTCTCGCCTCAACAACATGTTATCAGAATATAGCTTCGGTGGGATCCACGCCAAAACGACCTCCAAGGATAAGTTTCGCCTTCAGAGTCACATTTCTCTCATCCTGAGCGGCCGTGCCATCAATCATCTTCCGCAACAAGGCGAAAGACTTGTCGGCGATCTCGGCGATCGGCTGGACTACATGCGGAATTACAGGTTTGCTGATGTCATAGGTGTCACTCTCATCGAAGCACACGAATGAGAAATTCTTGGGGAAATTGAGACCCAAGACATTTAGGGCATTGAAACCGTACATCGCAAGCTTCTTTGTAGGGAGGATGAACGCTTCGGTACCACGTTTGGCGGCATCCCGGAATATCTCGATCACACCCTTCTTGGCGAGATCGGCGTCGTATTCGATCCTATGAAGCTTGATCTCATCTTTAAGGCCGGCGTCCTGCATCGCTTTGGAGTAGCCATATTCCCTGTCGGTCAAGCTAGTGACTCCGAGCTTGTAGGAAATCATCTCAATCTTGCCGAAACCCTGGTGGAAGAGGTATTTGGTAGCGATCACACCCGCATCCACATTGTCTACAAGGACTCTGCCGAAATCGGCTCCGGGGACATCCCTGTCGATCAAGACAGTGGGGATACCTATGCTGGTCGCTCTCTCAAGGGCTTTTTCTCCTCCAAGGCAAGGGGCCACGATCAAGCCTTCGACATTGTAGCCGACCATAGTCTCGACCAGATGGGCGAGCTTTTCGGAATTCTCCTCTGAGGAGGCGAAGATCACCGTGTAGCCATCTTGATAGGCGATATTCTCAATTTTGCGGCAGATCTCGGCGAATAGGGGGTTGGCGAGATCCGACACGATCACGGCGATAGAATGTGACCTTCCGCTTCTTAGCGAAGCGGCGGCGTTGTTACGCCTATAGCCCAATCTTTTCGCCACTTCAAGTACCCGTGCCGCGGTGTTAGGATTGACCGGGCAGTCAAGACGGCCATCCTTCCCCATTTTGGCGTTCATCACGAACGAGACGAGAGTGACAGACACACCGGCTTCACGGGCGACATCTCTGATGGTGACTTTTTTCATCTTTTTGTTTTATCTATTTGGTTCGTATTAAGTTATTTATGCTTTAACCATGGAGCATCACGATAAGGCCGGCCATCACTATGGACACCATGCTCATCAACTTGATGAGAATGTTGAGCGAAGGACCTGAAGTGTCTTTGAACGGATCACCGACAGTGTCACCGACCACTGTGGCGTGGTGGTTGACGGAATTCTTTCCGCCGAAATGACCGTCTTCGACATATTTCTTGGCGTTGTCCCATGCTCCTCCAGAGTTTGCCAGGAATATCGCTAGGATAAATCCGGCGCCGAGACCTCCGATAAGAAGCCCCATGACTCCAGCCTCTCCAAGAACAACTCCCACGAGGATAGGAACAATGATCGCCGTCAAGGCGGGGGTGATCATCTCATGCTGGGCGGCCTTTGTCGAAATCTCCACACAACGCTTGTAATCAGGACGTTTCTTGCCTTCAAGTATTCCCGCGATCTCCCGGAACTGGCGACGGACCTCCACCACCATCTTTTCAGCGGCGCGGCCCACAGCGTTCATAGTCATACCGCAGAACAGGAACGCCATCATCGCCCCGAGGAATACTCCCGTGAGGACACGGGGGTTCATCAGGTTGACCTGGTAATATTGGACAAGGTCAGGAATAGTCGCCTGAGCCACCTGAACGACACGGTCGCCAATGGTCAGAGCGGTTGTCCCGACATGCTGGAGTCCTATCTTGATCTCCTCAATGTAAGAGGCCAGCAAGGCCAAGGCGGTGAGGGCCGCTGATCCGATAGCGAAACCTTTACCTGTGGCCGCGGTGGTATTGCCGAGAGCGTCCAAAGTGTCGGTGCGGTGACGAACCTCAGGATCCAGCTCGCTCATCTGCGCATTACCACCAGCGTTATCCGCAATCGGACCGTAAGCGTCTGTGGCCAAGGTGATTCCGAGGGTCGAAAGCATTCCGACAGCGGCGATGCTGATACCATAAAGACCAAAGCTGATCTGTGAAGGATCGAATGTGAATCCAGTCGCGAACAGATAGGAGAGCAGTATGGCCACAACGATGGTGACAACAGGAATGCATGTCGAGATCATTCCAAGGCCGATACCTTGGATAATGACAGTGGCGGGACCAGTTTGGGAGCTCTCCGCAAGCTTTTGCGTGGGTTTGTAGGAATGTGATGTGTAATATTCAGTGGCCTTTCCGATGATGACTCCGGCGAGAAGGCCAGAGATCACCGAGAGGCTGAGCTGCCACCAGTTGGGGAAGCCGAGCATATAGAACACTCCGAAAGTCACAACCGCGATCAAGGCGGCGGACAGGTTGGTTCCTATGCTCAAGGACTTAAGAAGTTGCTGAAGTCCAGCGCCTTCCTTTGTGCGGACGGCATATATTCCAATAATAGAGAGAACGACTCCGATAGCGGCGATCATCATCGGGGCGAGAATCGCCTTCATCTGGCTCTCGACTCCGGCGGAGAAGAAAGCGGAGGCTCCAAGGGCCATCGTGGCCAGGATGGATCCGCAATAAGACTCATAAAGATCAGCGCCCATTCCGGCGACATCACCGACGTTGTCTCCGACATTGTCAGCGATGGTGGCTGGGTTGCGAGGGTCATCTTCAGGGATATCTTGTTCCACCTTTCCGACTATGTCAGCTCCCACATCAGCGGCCTTTGTGTAGATACCACCTCCTACCCTGGCGAACAGGGCCTGGGTCGAGGCTCCCATTCCGAAGGTCAACATAGTAGTTGTGATCACAACAAGCTTCTGGGAGACGTCAGGATTGTCTATGCAAGCGTTCAGGATGATCCACCAAATCGAGATGTCAAGCAGGCCGAGACCGACAACAGTCAAACCCATTACAGCTCCCGAGCGGAAGGCGAGCTTGAGTCCGGAATTGAGGGTGCGGCTGACCGCGTTGGCTGTCCTGGCGGAAGCGTAAGTAGCTGTCCTCATGCCGATAAAGCCGGCAAGAGCGGAGAAGAAGCCGCCTGTGAGGAAGGCGAAAGGAACCCATCCGTTCTGCACATGCAGCACATAGGCCATGAAAGAGAACAGCAAGGCGAGGACTATGAAAACGATCAAGACCACCTTATACTGTTGTTTAAGGTAAGCCATCGCACCTTCCCGCACATACTGGGCAATCTCCTTCATTGTAGGAGTGCCTTCGCTTTCCTTCTTCATCTGATGGTAGAAAAACCAGGCGAAAAACAACGCCAGTATTGAAGCGGCAGGAACGAGATAAAACAAATTATTCATATACCTCTGATTTTACGATTCAATAGTTAACCTAAAAAAGGTCCTTTGGACATACGCCAAAGGACAAATATAAGAAAAAACTTTATTAAATATTTTAAATGGTTATTTTAGTGACGTATGACTCAGCCTGGGAAACCTTCTTCCCATCAACGTAAACAAAGAACCCTTTACCCTTTCCGTAACGCTCTCCGGTCTTGTCATAAAAGACAGATATCTCCTTTCCGGCAATATATATTTTCGAGAGGGAGAACCAATCCCACTCTCCCTCGGGGAGGAGAGGCTCAATGACTATTGACCCGTCCAATTGGGGCTGGATACCAATAAGACCGCTGATAATGAGGTCGCAGAAAGTGGAATGATTGTAATCCTTGCCTCGCTCGTAATACTTATAACCCCTTTCCAAAAGCAACTTCCTCGCTATCCACTCACCTGTGAAAGGATCCTGGTTCTCATCGATCCAGCAAACCTTAGTTCCGTCAGGCTTGGTCAGACGATGGTTATTGCTGTAGGTCTGGAGCGTCTCGAAATAGTCTTTCTTTGTGACAGGGCCTTCACCTTGGCGATGCAGAAGACGCTCAAGGGCCGTCAGGGTCTGTGCGGTGGCGAAAGGCCAGCTAGGACCGTTCCACTGGCACTCATGGCCTTCATACACCACCTTGAAGCCCTCAGCCCTTTGTTCCGCGGTAGTAGGACCATAAGGAGCCTTGAATCCTTCAGGATCTGTCAGTTGCTTCCAGGCGTCAGCCCACTCCGGCTTTGGAATATCATAAAGCCATGGGGTGTAGCCGTGCTCTTCCCTCGCGGGAGAGAAGGAGCCGTCCCCGTGACGAGGAATAACCTTATAGAAACGAGCCGATTCGTCCCATAACTTAGTGTTTATCAATACCTTAATCTGCTCCGCTTTCTTGGCGTAAACCTCTGCCTCATCCGTTTTTCCGAGCATCGTTGCCATTGTGGAGAGAGCCACGGCGTCTGCATACATATAACTGTTGATGGTTGCCCTGTAGCCAGTGGCGTCGGGAGACAGTCCGCCAGATATGGACACCTCCATACCGTCGTGCCCGTCACCCTGCCAGAAAAGCCCGTCAGGATCGTCCCTATGGTCACTTTCCCATGCCTTGTAGATTTCTTTAAGGTCAGGATAAGATTTCTCTATAAGATCCATGTCTGGATGGACTTTATAGAATTGGAGGAAAGCTTGCGCGGCAGGAAAACTGTATCTGCGGGCATCGCTCTTTTCCCTGCACCAATATGCGGCATAATCTTTCAGATAGGTCGGATCCTTCAGCCAACGACCCTCGTTGAAATGATGGGCGGCAGGACAGCAAATGGCATTGTACTTCCCAGCCCAAGACACATCAGGAAGGAACTCGGTGATAATGAAGCCTTCAGGGGTCGATTTCACATGCTTGCGGAAAGTCCACCACCTGAAATACCATGTCTTCTCCAGTTCCTTGTCCGGGCACTCGAAGACCGGAACATTCTCTTTCAAGAACTCTTCCGCCTTAACATTAGGGAATTGCTGGATGTAAACCTCTTCATCAGTGGCATTGAACTCGGACACATATTCAGAGATAAAAGATCCGCCATCTTCGTCAATCTTCTGAACAAGATTTCCGTCACAGCCCGAGGCAATTAGGCCAGCACAACATAAAGACAATAACAACTTTCTCATATTCAATTAATTCTATTATTCCTCACCAACCAACGGCACCCACACTTTCATCTTGCCGGCCTCACGGTTATCCCAAGAATAATAAGGGATATAGTCGAGTGTCTGGTCTCCCACATGGGCTGTGATGTCAACAATACCTCCGAGTTTGCCAGAGTCAAATGTGGTGTCGAATTTCGCGTCTTCGGCGATCCGCAAAGCATCGAATCCATCCTTGTTGTCGGCCTCCTCTATGCAGTACACGAGAGGACCTCTCTGGATGGCGCGCTTACCGACATCCTCTTTCACCCTCGGGTCAGCGGCCACGACCTTGACAGGCATGTCCATATTCAGCCCGATGATATCTCCATCCTTCCATTTACGGTCAATCACGACGTAGCCTTTCTCAACCTGAGGAGCCACGGTTTCTCCATTGACTGACACAGAGTACTCATCGCACCAGCCAGGGACACGGAGACGGATCTGGGTCTTGAGTGAACCCTTAACTCCGACCTTCAAGGATACTGTACCTTCCCACGGATATTCAGTCTCCTGAATCAGAGTGACTTCTTTGTTTCCGACCTTTATGTCAGCAGAGTTCCCCATGTAGAGGTTAACCCAAATGGCATTGTCGGAAACACCGTAAATGTAATTGCCGATGGAAGGGAGGAAGCGGCATATCTGGCTCGGGCAACACGCGGTCCCGTACCAAGGCTTCCGATGATGCTCACCCAGAGACTCAAGAGGATTGACATAGAAGAACACGCTTCCGTCCAACGATATCCCTGCCAAAGCGCCGTTGTACATCGAACGCTCCATGACATCAGCGAACTTGCTGTCTCCTGTGAACTGGTTCATCCTCCAGTTCCAGTAAACCATGCCGACAGAAGCGCAGGTTTCGCAATATGCGGTCAAGTTCGGCAAATCATAATCTTCTGTGAAACCCTCATTGCTTCGGCTCTGACCAATTCCTCCAGTCAAATACATATTCCTCAACACGACATCATCCCACAGACGGTTCAACGCGTCGATGTATCCTTGGTCATGAGTGTAGGCGGCGACATCAGCCATTCCACAATAAAGATACATGGCGCGGACGGCATGGCCGGCGATCTCACTCATCTCCCGGACAGGCTTGTCATCCTGATGATAGGCATCATTCCACCTCTTAAGAGGAACTCCATTACCGCCCAAGCCATGGCCTCTCTCATTCAGGAGCCACTCGGAGAAATCAAGATACTTCTTCTCCCCCGTCGCCTGGTAGAGTTTCACCAAAGCAAGCTCAATTTCCTCATGGCCAGGTACCCAGTCACGCTTCCCGGGTCCGAACACTGTCATCATGTGGTCGGCCATCTTGACACAGACATCAAGAAGTTTCCTCTTCCCTGTCACATTGTAATAAGCTACTCCGGCCTCGATCATGTGGCCGGCGCAGTACATCTCATGGGCGTCCATTCTTGTCCAGCGATCATCATTCTCAGCAAGGGTGAAAGCCGTGTTGAGATAGCCGTTCTCTTCCTGGGCTGCGGCGAACTTGTCTATCCATTCGTCGCATTTGGCCTCAAGGACGGGATCAGGGTTGTTCTGAAGTGAATATGCCATTCCTTCAAGAGCCTTGTAAACATCGGAGTCGTCATAGACCTTTCCCTCATGCTGTCCCACAAGCTTCTCGGCGGCTTTTTCAAAATTGCGGATACGACCGGTCTGGTTCTCAATTTGGTCTATGCAGACGTTGAGGGTCACATCCTTATGGCTTTTCAGCCTGGGTGTCCAGAATGAGTCATTAATCTTCACATCGGAAAACTTGACTGGAGTAATCATCTTCGCGGAGACTTCCTTCTCACGCTTTCCGCAAGAAGGGAGGATCAGAATGATCAAGGAGAGAATTGTGAAATATTTCCTCATATTGTTGATTATTAATTATTTCAACCACTGTTTCTTAAGCCAGCCACGGACAGGCTCGTCATATAGTTTAAGAGCGCCGTAAGCCAGCATTATCGAGACAAGGTAAACAGCGATGAACATGCCTATGTGCATCCAAAGGGGGGCGTCGGGATTGCGTCGCACCCAAGGGAACTGCATCATCGCGATCGGGTAATGGACTATGTACAAGGGATATGAGATATCCCCGAGGAACTTGCATAGTTTCTTTGTTTTGGCTCCTTTAAGGACGCTTCCGGCGCCGATGATCACAATCAGCGGAAAGAGAATCCACACCACCCCGCACTGGTAAAGGCCATCAACCACACCCACTTTCCCGCCGATGCATGGCATGGCGAGAATAGCTATTATCGCAAGGGAACACCACCAGAAAGCGTTCTTCAGGTGCAGCGGACTGCCACTGGGATTATCTGTCGTCGCCCGGCCAGGCAAGATCCTGGCGATCAGCAATCCGCAAAGATAAGGGTACAGCAACCGGACGAAACCGGTGTACATGTGAGGACCGTTCAAAATCCACCCTCCGACAAGATTATACTTCTCGTCCGGAAATATTCCGAAAACATCCCAGCCTAAAGCCAGATCCATAGTGAAGAACATGGAGCAGACACAAAGGGCGGCCAAGATAGCTTTGGGAAGCCGGCGGAAAAGGAATGCGTAAAGGATATTCCCCCAATATTCGAACATCAGGGACCAGCTTGGACCGTTGAAACTGGTGATCTCGCCCCATCCACGCACATCAATTCCCTTTCCGGTAGGGATCATCAGGAGATCTGTGACAATACAGAGAAGGAAGAATATCCATCCGTTGGACTGGCGAGCCAGAGGGGATGAATAACCTTGGAAAAAATAAAAGGCGGCTCCTATGATCACTGAGAACACGACCATAGGATGCAACCTTGTCAAACGTCTTTTGAAGAACTCCCACGTGTTCATTTTGCCCCAACGGTCATCATAAGCGTAACCTGTGACGAAACCGCTGAGGACAAAGAAGAAGTCTACAGCCAGGTAACCGTGGTTGATCGCCTGGGTGGCATAACTCGTTCTGTAAGTCTCCATCAAATGGTAGCCGACCACCATCAAAGCCGCCACGCCACGAAGTCCGTCAAGGATCTCGTAACGTGGCTTTGCCTTGAAGATGGACTGCTCCGCCATAAGGTGCTATCTTACAGGGAACTCAGTGATTCTCAGCGTAGTGCAGCCGTAAGGAATAAGCTCGATCTCCTCTTCCTCCCCAACTCCGACCTTCCCTTGCTGAATGAAAAACGGAATCTGGCCAGCGGAACCCCTATAGGCCTTCCAGTCAAGAAGTTCACGCCCAGGGCATTTGATAACCAGAGGGGCGTTCTCTATATTCCATGGATAGAGACTTCTGTCCGTGTCCTTACGGACAAGGGTAAAGCGGTTCTTGAAGCTATCCTGGGACAGATCCTGGCGGGAAAGACAGTAGTTCCACTTGTCCGGAGTGGTGACCTCATAGTACCAATCGCCATAACGTACCCTCTCCTCGGGTTTGAACTCCTTGCGGGTCCATTTCTCCTGGAGCTTGAGGGCATAGACAAGCGGTCCTCTCTCGATCACAGTGGCGCGATCGTACCACTGACCGGAGGTAATCTCCATCGGGAGTTCTATCGTGACAACATCACCCTTGACCCAATTCCTTCTGATAGAGACAGTTCCGCCGGCGGCGACTGCCTGCTCAATCTTCTGGCCATTGACCTTCACTACAGGCTCGGAGCACCATGCGGGAATACGGAACTTGATCGGGAACCAAGCACCCTTGACTTTCTTGTCAGGGAAATTGACAGAAAACTTCACATTCTCATCGAAAGGATAGAAAGTCTCCTCCTTGACATTCACCTTAACCCCGTCAGCCACAATAGCTTCCACGGTCGAAGGAGCGAACACAAGAGCAGCGAGGCCACCGTCATCAGTGGCGTACCACAGGTTTTGCGTGAACTTAGGCCAGCCTTGATGCATGTTGGTCGTGCAGCAGGGATAACCATTCAAGACTCCGAACACCTGATCGGTGTCGTCGTGAGGGGTCGAGAAATTACGCATGGTGTTGCGGGAGCACTCTATCTGGTTGGTCTGCTGGAAATACTGGCGGGCGGTGTAATCATCATTTGCCTGCGTCGGAAGGGCATTATATGCCACTCTCTCCAAGTAATCAGCCCAATGAGGGTCTCCGGTAATACGCAGCATCTCCTCCAAGGAGAACATCATCTCGACAGCGGTGCAAAGCTCGGAACCACGGATAGGATCACCGTAGTTGATCAGCTCGTCTCCGGCCCAAAGGCCTGTCGGAAGTCCGAGATAGTCATGGATGGTCTTCTCTCCCCTACGCATCGCTTCAAGGAGTTTCGGATCCTTGCTCTGCTGGTAATACACCACCGGTTCCTTGAAGCCTTGTCCCAGGTTCACGCAGTGCATGCTGTTCTGGGTGCGGAGCATTGCCCCATCATAGAATATCTCACTCCACTTGGTGCTCTGATTATGGATCAGTTCACCAAGTTCGAGCAAATACTTCTCTCCGGTGAGATTATAGAGCCAAAGGACTACCTCCAGATTATCTCCTCCTCTCTGCGCTCCCCAAAACGTCCAATTATCCAGCGGATACTTCGGAAGCATCTTTAACTGGTAACGGAAGTACTTGTCAAAGAAAGGGATAACCCTCTTGTCACCGGTGGCCATGTAGTATTGCTTGATGATTTTCAAAGCGACCATTTTCGGCCACCAGTCGTGGGAATTGTTCCTCTGGAGCCCAGGTTCCGGATCACGGTCAATGTCCGGGCCGAAATACCCGTCTTCCTTCTGAGACCCCAGGATAGCCTCAACCCAGACCTGAGCCTTGTCTTTCAACGCCTGGTCATCGAGAATATATGCCAAGGGCAGAAGGCCATCAATCCAATATGGGCCTCTCTCCCATGCGTCTCCATCTCCACCGAGCCAAGCGTTACGCTTGCCCACGACGTTGGGATAGACCTCGTCCAGATGACCGGTCAGACCAGTTACCTGGGCCTGTAGCTGCAGTTTTAGCCATCCATCGGGTTTGATGGCCCCCAAAGGAAGCTCCATGTAGCGGCTCTCAAGAAGAGGAGCCCTGTTGGAGATATACTCCTGGGCAAAAGAAGCGGCGGAAGTCAGCATAAGCGCTCCCAATAGGATTAAAATTCGTTTCATATTCTTGTCGGTCAATAATTTAATCGGCAAGCGGGACCCAGACTTTCATCTTACCTGCCTCCCGGTTATCCCAAGAGTAATAAGGGATGTAGTTGAGAGTCTGGTCACCCACATGGGCGGTAATCTCCACGATGCCACGAAGCTTGTCAGCATTAAAGGCTGTGTCGAACTTGGCGTTCTCGGCGATACGCAGAGCGTCAAAGTCAACCTTATTGTCAGCCTCTTCGATGCAATACACGAGAGGACCTCTCTGGACAGCCCTCATTCCCTCATCTTCCTTTACTCTGGGGTCAGCGGCGACAACCTCAACAGGCATATCCATATTCAGGTCGATGAAGTCTCCATCTTTCCACTTGCGGTCAATCACGGCATATCCCTTCTCGACAGGAACCTCGATGGCATCGTCGTTCACGGCGATAGTGTAGCTCTTGCACCAATCCGGGACACGGAGACGGATCTGTGTCTTGACAGGAGCCTTCGCCGACACCTCGAGTCTCATGTAGCCTTGCCATGGATATTCAGTCTTCTGGGTCAGGGTAACGGTTTTTTTGCCGACTTTCACCTCAGCGGTATTGCCGATATATAGGTTGACCCAGATCGCATTGTCAGATACTCCGTAGATGTAGTTGCCGATGGAAGGCAGGAAGCGGCAGATCTGGCTGGGGCAGCAAGCGCATCCGTACCAGGCCTGGCGGTGATGATTACCAAGGGATTCCAACGGATTGACATAGAAGAACGTGTCCCCGGCAAGAGATATTCCGGCAAGGGCACCGTTGTACATAGAGCGCTCCAGGACATCAACATACTTGCTGTCTCCGGTGAATTGGTTCATCCTCCAGTTCCAGAGAACCATACCGACAGAAGCGCAAGTCTCGCAGTAGGCGGTCAGGTTCGGGAGGGAGTAGTCGTTCGTGAATCCCTCATTGGTGGAGGACTGGCCGATACCACCTGTGATGTACATGTTCCTCAATACGACATCGTCCCAGAGGCGGTTCAAAGCGCCGATATAACCCTGGTCACCAGTGTAGGCGGCCACATCGGACATACCGCAATACAGATACATCGCGCGGACTGCATGACCTGCGATCTCGGACATATCCCTGACAGGAACATCGTCCTGGTAGTAAACCGGAGGCCATGGCCTGTCGATAAGCTTTCCATAAGTACCGTAGCCATGACCTCTCTGGTCGAGAAGCCACTCGGCGAAATCAAGGTATTTCTTCTCGCCGGTGGTCTGATACAGCTTCACAAGCGCGAGCTCGATCTCCTCATGTCCAGGCACCCAATGGCGTTTGTCGGGACCGAAAACGGTCATCATGTGGTCAGCCATCTTGATGCAGACATCCAGCAGCTTACGCTTCCCGGTCACATTGTAGTAGGCTACTCCAGCCTCGATCATGTGACCGGCGCAGTACATCTCATGCTTGTCCATGTTGTCCCAACGCTTGTCCAGGCCGGTCAGAGTGTAGAATGTGTTGATATAACCATCCTCCTGCTGCGCCGCGGCGAACTTATCGATCCATTCATCGCATTTAGCCTCAAGGACAGGATCGGGATTGTTCTGGAGGGAATACGCCATACCCTCAAGAGCCTTGTACACATCGGAATCATCGAAGAATATTCCCGAGTGTTCTCCCTCCCCTTTCGCGGCGTTCTCGAAATTGCGTATACGTCCCGTCTGGTTCTCGATCTGGTCTATGCAAACGTTGAGCGTCACGTCCTTGTGACTCTGCAGCCTCGGAGTCCAGAAACCGTCATCTATTTTCACATCCGAGAACTTGACTGGAGTGATCATCTTCATGGAGGCCTCTTTTTTCTCCCCACAAGAGGAAAGAACGAGAGCAGCTACAACAAGGATAAAAACTGATCTTTTCATATTCATTATTAATCGGTTAAAGGGTGCCGGACAGTCCGGCACCCTCAAGAGCCTGCTCATAGGCAGGACATGCTATTTGTAGTTAGGATTCTGAACGAGATTCGGGTTCGGGGTAAGAGCGCTCTCCGGAATCGGATATAGAGCCACTCCTTCGCCCTTAGCCTCGTGCGAGAGCCAGTTCTTCTTTGTAAAGACTCCAAAGCGGATACAACGACTCCTGTTACCGAACTCCCAGACGAACTCCCACTTGTACTCATCGTACATACGGCCGAACTGGATCGGGGAGGTGTCACCCTCCTTGATGCTCTTACCGTAGTCCTCGGCATAGTAGCCATATTTGTAAGAGGAGTTCTCCTTCAGCTGGTCATCAGTAACTGTGGCCTTCTCCGGATTGCTCTTGAAGTCGCGCTGACGTACCTGGGTCACGAGAGCGCCGGCTCCGGACTGTCCCGAACGAAGCAGACTTTCGGCCTTCATCATCAAGATCTCAGCATAGCGGAAGATCGGCTGGTCGTTGTCCAAGCTGCCAGGGGTTTTCGGAAGCACCTCGAACTTGTTCATACGGTAGCCTTCCCATTCCATATTGAAGTTTCCGCTTTGGATCTCCTTCGTGTAAGACAGGTCAGGATAGACTCCGTCAACAGCGTCATAGATACACTTGATCGGCTCGGTAGTGCCATACTTGTACTGCGGTCCATGGAGGAAACTGTCATCCAGACGGTTGTCATCGGGATCGAAGGTGTCAACGAACTGAGGGATAGCCATGGCCGAGCCGGAACCCCAAGGAGTACCGGAAAGATCGAACTTCTGCTTGATAGGAGCGCCCCAGGAGAAGAGGTGGAGACTGAAACCGGTAGCGAAGCTCTGGTCGAACGGAATGGCGAAGATGATTTCCTTGTTGGAGGCGCATTTCGCCTGATCAGCGAGGAAGTTGTCCCTGAAGTTCTCGCTAAGCTGGAACTTGCCGCTGTTGATGATGGCGTCGCAAGCGCTGATACAATCCTGCCAGTGGGGTGTGCCAGTGAATACCTCAGCGTTGACATAAGTCCTGGCGAGAAGCGCGTAGGCTGCCCACTTATTCATCAGACCATAACGCTCGCCGCCCTGGACTTCTGAAAGAGCGGGAATCGCAGCCTGAAGCTCGCTAACGATGAAGTTGTATATCTCAGTCCTTGTGGTCTTCTCAGGAAGCTCCTGGGTGGGTTCAGTCACAAGAGGAGCGTCTCCCCAGTTGTCGCAGACAATATAGTAATAGAACGCGCGTAGGGCCCTAAGTTCGGCTATAGCCGCGGCCTGGGTGGAACTATCCAGCTCAAGCTGGTTGTCCTCCATCTGCTTGAGGGCGTTGTTGCATAGTCCTATTCCTCTCCATGTCGCGTTCCAGGCAGAGGCTATCTCACCCTGCTCTGAGTTCCAGGAATGATAGTGCATACGACGATAGCGTCCACCGTCATCCCAACCGGTTGAGTTCGGCGGCATAACAAGGACATCCGTCGTGGTGTTATCCATGGCCCAAAGACCGGTGTGGCTTTGATAGCTTCTCAACGGAGTGTAGCAGGCTCCGATAACAGGCCTCAGGTCAGTCGCGGAATACTTATATGAACTCTGCGTCAACGAACTGTAGACCTGCTCGGTCAAATCAGTGCAAGCCGTGAAGGCAAAGGCGCAGGCGATCGATATAGCTAAAAATATCTTTTTCATAACGCGGTCTGATTAAAATTTGAACGTTACACCGAAGGTATATGACCTGGTGGCCGGGTAGCGGTAATAGCTATCAGCGCCAGGGGTAAGACCGGTCACGGAGACTTCGGGATCGATTCCGGAGTATCCGGTGAAGGTAGCGACATTACGAAGAGTCGTGAACAGACGGATGCTGCGGATGTTCTTGCTCTTGAACGGGATAGTGTAACCGAGAGTCATGTTGTCGATCTTCCAATAGTCACCATCCTCGACATAGTAGCTGACGTACTGGCAAGGCTGGTCATCGGCGAGAACCGCTTTCCCATAGATCTTGTCGAACGCTGTCTTGAGAACATTTCCACGGGTGAGCATGGTGGTGGTAGCCCACTTCATGGAGGTCAGGTTCAGGATCTGGAATCCGAAGGCGCCGCGCATGTTAACCTGGAAATCAAGGTTCTTCCAACGAATGGTGTTGTTCCAGTTGAGGAAGTGCGAAGGAATACCGTTACCCAGAATCTGCTTGTCGGTAGGCTGCTGATCATTGATGGACTTGGGCTGTCCGTCCTCGCCCTCGATGATCCAGTGGCCGGTGTTGTCGATATCGACACTCTTGAAGCCCCAGAAGTTACCCAGAGGCTCGCCGACCTTCAGACGGTGTGTGGTCTGCTGCATAGGCTCACCGGTACTTCCCTGATCGGAATAATCGGAAGCAAGGAACTTGTCGTTGGAAAGACTGAGCAGCTCGTTACGGTTATGAGAGTAGTTGATGGAGGTGTTCCATAAGAAATTCTTCTCACGGATCACATCCACACTCACTCCGACCTCGATACCGGTGTTCAAAATCGAACCGGCGTTGGCGGTCATGGTGTTGTAGATGTACGGAGGTGTGGCCACGGTGTAATCCCAGAGGAGGTCGAGGGTCTTACGGTTGTACCAGTCGATAGTACCGGTCACACGATCATCAACCAGACCGAAGTCCAAACCGACATTCCACTCATGCTTGCGCTCCCACTTGAGATAAGGGTTAGCGTTCTTGTTCGGCATAAGTGTCTGGGCGAATCCGCCATTGTAGTAGCCATTGGTTCCGAAAGAAAGGGTATTCAAAGACATGTAACGGGATGAAGGCTCGGTACCTGTCTCACCGTAACCAACCCTAAGCTTAAGGGCGCTGATGGTTTCACTGTCTTTCAGGAAAGGCTCTTCCTTGATATTCCAAGCGGCGGAAGCGGACCAGAAGTTACCCCATTTATTGTTCTCTCCGAACTTGGTGGAACCCTCACGACGGAAGGATCCGGACAACATGTAACGTCCCTTGAAGTTATAATTGACACGGCCGAAGAAACCGATGAGGGAATCCTCGCCCTTGTCGGAGGACATATTCATGTAGCCGCTCTTGTAACCCTTGTTGATCTGGGTACCGGCTCCCATGTTGTTGTACTCGTAATCATCCACAGCGAAACCGGAGTTCTGCATCCAGTAATTCTGGGACTCGTTGCGCAGATAGGAATAACCGGCGAGGATAGTGTAGTGGTGATCCTGGGCGAAGGTGCTCTGCCACTGGGCGGTGAGCTCCATCAGGTCTTGCTGGCCGCGGTAGGTTCCTCTTGAAGCGAAACCGTTCTTCGGAGTACGAGCGTTGTAGGAGTGGGCGTGAGTCTCATAGTGGCCCTGGATCTGGTTGTAGACGTTGGATGAGAACATCGCCTTCAGGTCGAGTCCCACGATAGGGGTATAAGTGACAGCACCCATCATCCTGAGCATCGTGGCCTCGGTGTTACCCTTGGTCTCCTCGAGCAGTGAAACAGGGTTGTAGTAGTCGGTGATACCGGTGTTCTCAGAATAAGAGCCGTCAGGCTGACGGATCGGGGTCGTAGGGTTGTAGTTGATATTGTTATACACGGAGGTATCGAAACTTCCGCCATCGGAACCGTTATGATATTTCATACGGAAACCGTTGACTGAGGCGTTGATCTTAACCTTGTTGTCGAACATCCTGTGGGTGACCTCGATACGGGGGAACATCATGTTATTGTCGGAGAGCTTGATGATACCCTGCATGCCCCTGTACTCGAAGGAGGCCATATAGTTGGTCTGCTTCGTTCCTCCTCTGAGACTGATGTTATAAATCTGGGAGATAGGGGTGCGGGTAATTTCGTCAAGCCAGTTCACAGACGCTCCGTCATCATGGTATCCGACATGTCCTTGCGCCAGCTGGCGATACTCGGCGGCCGTCATATAAGGCAAGGAACGGGTGATCTGCTGGGTTGAGACATAAGCGTTGACATCCACCGTCGTAGGCATCTCTCCCTGAGCGTTCTTGGTCGTGATGATTATAACTCCATTAGTACCGCGGGTACCGTAGATAGCTGCCGCGGAACCGTCCTTCAACACGTCGATTGACTGAATATCATCAGGGGAGACCTGGTCAAGGCTTCCAGGGATACCATCGATCAGAACGAGCGGAGCGGTACTTGCCTTCAGGGTCGTGGAACCACGAAGGGAAATCTGTGTGCTGGAAACAGGGTTACCATCTGGGTTGTTGACGACCAAGCCAGGAACCTTACCTTTGATAAGGTCAGCGGCATTGGCGCCAGGGGTCTTCACGAAGTTCTCTTCCTTGACGGAGGAAATAGCGCTGGCGACCTCAGTTTTCTTCATGGTACCGTAACCAATAGCAACTGACTCTTGAAGTAGGGTTGTGTCTTCCTCCAAAGAGACGTTATAAACATTGCCGGAACCCAAAGTGACTTGAACAGTCGCGAAGCCCAGACTACCCACTTCGAGAACTTTCGTTCCGGCGGGAACATCAAGAGCGTAACGTCCATCGACACCTGTAACGGTGCCGGTAGTCGTGCCTGGGATCATCACGGACGCACCTGGAATAGGAGCTCCAGACTTGTCCGTCACGATTCCTGAAACATGTTTTCTGTTGTTCTGCTGTAAACTAGCGGAACCACCTGTCGCTGAGACAGCCGCCCCGGCCCAAGATGTGGAGAGCAGGGCGACGAGCAACAATGTAAGGACTCGTTTCATAGAATGGTTGATAATTAATGTGGTAATGTTATTTATATGTAGTTGGAGTTGTTCGCATTTTACCCAAAACTTTCGTAATTTAGTAATTATTCAAAAATAAAACAAAGAAAACGCTAAAATAAAACGATAAATAGGGGTTTTGTGGACAATTGACAGAATAAAACAATTCCGGGGCGGAAAAACATCCGTCCCGGAATCATATCTAAAAGAGTTACTTACTCAGCCTTCGGCTCCTCAGCGGGCGCTTCGGCAGGCTCGGCGGCCGGAGCGGCCTCAGCCTTCTTGGCGCGGCTACGGCGGGTCGACTTCTTGGTCTCCTTCTTCGCGGAAGCGAGGGCGGCCTCATTGAAGTCAACAAGCTCGATCAGGGCCATGTCGGATCCGTCACCAAGGCGGAAACCGGTGTGAAGGACGCGGGTGTATCCACCGGGACGATCAGCGATCTTCGGGGCGATCACACCGAACAACTCCTTGACAGCCTCCTTATTCTTGAGATAGCTGAACACAGTACGGCGGGAATGGGTTGTGTCCTCCTTGGACTTGGTGATAAGCGGCTCGACATACATTTTGAGGGCTTTCGCCTTCGCTACGGTGGTCTGGATCCTCTTATGCATGATCAACGAGGTAGCCATGTTCGCCAGCAT
The DNA here is from genome assembly GCA_024693285.1 of Bacteroidales bacterium. Classification (GTDB taxonomy): domain Bacteria; phylum Bacteroidota; class Bacteroidia; order Bacteroidales; family UBA932; genus Cryptobacteroides. Next base: position 2,653 of record JAILLE010000049.1, on the reverse strand, counting down.
CGCTTTGCGATGGCCACTCTTGCGGCCAAGGTGATTTATTGCTTTATTGTGCCTCATTTCTAAACAACAGTCTTTTTCTTGGGTTCAATATTATATTTTCTGACGTCCATGCCGAACTGGAGTTTCATCCGCTCGACCAAGAGATCAATCTCATTGAGCGACTTCTTGCCGAAGTTCCTGAACTTCATGAGCTCGTTCCTGGAGTAGGAGACGAGATCGGCGAAGGTGTCGATCTCAGCGGCTTTCAGGCAGTTGTACGCCCTCACCGAAAGACCCATGTCGGAAAGTTTGGTGAGGAGGAGATGCCTCATCCTGAGGCTTTCCTCGTCAAGCTCCTTGGAGTCTGACTCCACAGTGCTCTCCAGGGAAATCTTCTTGTCATCCGTGAAAAGCTTGAAGTGGTAGATGAGGATGTTAGCGGCTTCCTGGAGAGCCTGGTTGGGAGAGATAGACCCATCCGTAATAATCTCGAGGTTGAGCTTCTCGTAGTCGGTCTTCTGCTCGACACGCCAGTTCTCGACAGTCCAGTTGACCTTCCTGATGGGGGTGTAGACAGCATCCACCGGAATGGTCCCGATAGGAGTGTTCTCATCCCTCATCTCCTCGGCGGGCACGAAACCGCGGCCTTTGGTGATGGTCAAGGAAAGTTCGAGAGTGACTGACGGCTCGAGCGAGCAGATATGCTGCTCAGGATTCAACACCTTGAAAGAAGACAATCCCTTGGAGATATCCTCGGCGGTGAACTCGTTCTTACCGCTGATGACGATATTCGCGACCTCGGTGTCGACGGATTCAACCATCCTCTTGAATCTGACCTGCTTGAGGTTGAGGATGATGTCCTGCATCCCCTCGATCACGCCTGTGATCGTCGCGAACTCTTGGTCCACGCCGGAGATCTTTATCTGACTGATAGCGAAACCTTCGAGGGAAGCGAGGAGGATGCGCCTCAAGGCGTTGCCGATTGTCTGACCGTAGCCAGGCTCAAGAGGCCTGAACTCGAAACGGCCGACGGTGTCGGTTCCTTCAAGCATTATCACCTTGTCAGGTTTCTGAAATGCCAAGATTGCCATGTTATTACTTTTTGGGTGTTAATCGTTACTTGGAGTACAGGTCAACTATGAGCTGCTCGTTGATGGACTCAGGGATGTCGGCCCTGGCCGGCACGTTCAGGTACTTGCCTGAAAGAGCCTTGGCATCGAACTCTATCCATGAATATTTAGGGGCGGAAGCGACGCTCTTCTGGACAATCTCCAGACTCTTGGAACGCTCCCTTACAGCGACGGTATCACCCGGCTTGACCTGGGTTGAAGGGATGTTGCAGACAGCACCGTTAAGGGTGATGTGAGCATGGCTAACAAGCTGCCTGGCGGCGGCCCTTGAAGGGGCGACACCCATCCTGTAGACCACATTGTCAAGTCTGGACTCAAGGAGGAAGAGGAGGTTCTCACCCTTCTGGCCGCTCATGCGGGTAGCCTTGAGATAAGTGTTGTGGAACTGACGCTCGAGAAGGCCGTACATGTAGCGGACTTTCTGCTTCTCCTTCAGCTGGATACCGTACTCCTTCTGCTTTTTGCGCTTGGAGGCCAGGCCATGCTGTCCCGGAGGATAGTTCCTTTTCTCGAAATCCTTGTCGCTTCCGAATATAGGCTCGCCGAACTTACGGGCGATCTTGGTGGTAGGACCAGTATATCTTGCCATAATAAACTCTGATTAAATAAATTAAACTTTACGGCGGCCCTTCGGTCTGCAACCATTGTGGGGCATGGGGGTCACATCGATGATCTCGGTGACGACGATCCCAGCGTTATTGATGGTCCTGATAGCGGACTCACGGCCTGCTCCGGGACCTTTAACATAGACTTTAACCTTGCGCAGGCCCGCGTCGTAAGCAGTCTTGGAAGCGTCCTCAGCAGCCATCTGGGCAGCGTAAGGAGTGTTCTTCTTAGATCCGCGGAAACCGCACTTGCCAGCTGAAGACCAGCTGATGACCTGTCCCTGGTTGTTGGTCAGGGAGACAATCACGTTGTTGAAGGTTGATGAAATATGGGCCTGGCCCGTAGCCTCAACCTTGACAACTCTCTTGGATGCTGTTGCTTTCTTTGCCATAATTCATCAATTTTTACTTGGTCGCTTTCTTCTTGTTGGCGACAGTCTTCTTCTTACCCTTCCTCGTACGGGCGTTGTTCTTGGTGCTCTGACCACGGACAGGGAGACCGATACGATGACGGATCCCGCGATAGCAACCGATGTCCATCAGTCGCTTGATGTTCATCTGGACGGAGGAACGGAGCTCTCCCTCGATCTTGTACTCCTCGTTGATGAGGTTACGAATAAGGGCCACCTGCTCGTCATTCCAGTCTCCGACCTTGATGTTGTAGTCGATACCGCACTTGTCAAGGATTTCCCTGGAGCTGCTGCGGCCGATACCGTAAATGTAGGTGAGACCGATCTCACCTCTCTTGTTGTTAGGTAAATCAACACCGGCTATTCTTGCCATAATTTATCTTAGACTTTTATTTGTTTTACAAAAAGCTGTTATCCCTGGCGCATCTTGAACTTGGGGTTCTTCTTGCAGATGACATAGAGACGGCCTTTGCGTCTGACGATCTTGCAATCATCGCTGCGCTTCTTGATGGATGTTTTGACTTTCATA
>JAILLE010000046.1 GCA_024693285.1 Bacteroidales bacterium | reverse complement strand
CACAAAAGCTATGAATATATACTTTTTCATTGTTCCTTATCTTTAGAAAGTGACAGAGATACCGAAGGTGAAAGCCTTTAGGATAGGATAACTGTAGTTGGATCCACCATCAGCCATGATAGGAGAACTGTACAGACCGGAATGCACGAGGCTGAGGGTCTCGGAGTCCTCACCCATGATGCTGTTGACATCGAACTGCTTGCTGTGCTTGTACAGAGGTGACCAGCACCATAGGTTTTCTCCAGAGACATAAACCTTGACTGTCTGCATCTTGACGGCATCGATCCATTTCTTCGGGAGGCTGTAGCCAAGCTGGAGGTTCTTCAAACGGATATAACCAACATTCTGCAGGTACTTGGTCTGAGGAATATGGAGAGTACGAGATCCCTGGTGGGCGATGTAACCGGTGTACCTGGGCCAATAAGCGTCGGGGTTATCCGGAGTCCACCAGTTGCCGATCATGTCGGCGGGAATATTCGAGTAAGGACGGCTGTACTGTCCCCAGAACATGGAGTTGTCACCACCGGCCCACCAATCCTGATGACCGACACCTTGGAGGAACGCGGAGAGGAAAATCCCATTCCATCCAAAGTTGAGGTTGAGGCTGTAGGTGTAACGAGGAAGCTTGTTACCGATGATCTTACGGTCACCGCTGTCGCCTACCTTGGAGTTGCCGAAGTCAATCTTTCCGTTGCCGTCAAGATCCTTGAATTTGATATCACCAGCCTGCCAGGTACGGCTGTTGTTGTTCTGGACCCAACTCTGGTTAGGCCCGGCGATCTGCTTGCCATTGGCGTCAAAGTCGGCTGAAGTGAAGTAACCGTCATTCTCGAATCCCCAGATCTCACCGAGAGTCATGCCAGAATAATAGTTGAAATTCTGGATTCCTGTGCCTGCTCCGGCACCGATGTATTTCTCATCGTTGGGATAGCTGTCGATTATGGACTTGGAGTCGGCGAGAGTACCCTTGATCTCATAAGTGAAGGGTTTGCCGCCGAGATTGAACTGATCTTTCCATGTCAGGACGATCTCCCATCCTCTTGTGGTCATGTCGGCGTAGTTGCCCTTAGGAGCGCTCGCACCGTAAACCGCGGGGAGCTCAGTACCTGCGCAGTACATGCCGGTAGTCTTGCGGATGTAGTAGTCACCCACAAAAGTGAGTTTGTCATTGAACAGGCCAAGATCCATTCCGAAGTTGGCCGTCGTAGCGGTTTCCCATGTCAATCCGGCGGGAATAGGCGAAGGAACACTTGTGGAAAGGTTCTTTGAATTGTTCAAAAGCCTGTCTTGAGTGTTGAGTGAGAAGAGTTCCTGGAACCTGTAAGCGGCGATATTACCGTTACCGAGGGAACCGTAGGATACTCTGAACTTGAGGTTGGAGATGGCATCAGGGCTGATCTTCCAGAAAGGTTCCTGAGAAACACGCCATCCGAATGACGCTGACGGGAAGAACTTCCACTGCTGGATGGTAGGGAACTTCGATGATCCGTCATAACGTCCGTTGACCTCAAAGAGGTAGCGGTCAGCGAAAACGTAGTTGGCGCGGAAGAAGCCGCTGCCGATACGCCACTTGTAGTAGTCACTGTCGATGCTCTGGGAACCGGTTGTGAGAGCGATGTCTTCAGCACCCTCAAAGAGTTTCTTGTTCCTGTGCATGAACATGTACTTGTAGTTTTCCTGCTCATAGTTGGTACCAACCATGAGTTTCACCTCATGCTTCCCGAATGTCTGCGCATACTGGGCATAGAGGTTGGTGGCAATGTAGCCTTTCGTATGGTTGGAGGTATAGATGCCGTCATACGCGCTTCCCATATACTTGACAGCGCCTTTTTCAGCGGTCTTGTAGGGAACCGGAGACTGAACACCGTTCTGCCTGTTGTCAGTGTAACGGACAGTGGCGTCGCCATTGAGCGTGAGGATGTCACGGAAGATGTTGGCGACGAAGCTTGTGGTGTTGCGGACATTCCTCCTGTTGGTGTCCTGGTAGTTGTTCTTATAATAGAAGGAACCAAGAATGGTCGCGCCGGCCTGGGTCAGGGAGTTATCGGGGTTGAACATCACGTTCACCGGCTGGCCCTCAGACTCGATGGCGTACCAGACGGAGCCTTCACCCACATTCGTGGGGTTGTGATAGGTCATATTCGAGAATTCGGCATTGTTGCTGACCTTGAGCCAATTGGTCACCTTGACAGAACCCTTGGCTCGGACGTTGAACATCGAATAGTCGTCAGGGTCATATTCAAAGATACCACCCTGATTGTAGTAACGGCCGGAAACCAGGAAGTTAGCCCTTTCGCCACCGCCCTGGACAGTGATGTTATGCTCATGGCCGAAAGCCTTGTCCTTATAGAGCATGTCGAACCAGTCGGTGCTTCCGTAGTAAGAGTAATTACCGTTGGGTTCGGTGACGACACCGGTCATGCCATTACGCAGGTTATTGAGCCATGCGTCAGTGATCTTCAGAGAGGAGTGGAACTTTGAAGGAGCCGCTCCCTGCCATCCTTTGTAGGACTCGATGTAGTACTCGGTGAACTCGAGGCCGTCAGTGACGACATTGGGAGTCACGGTGGGAGACTTCATGATGAAGTTTCCGGTGTAGTTAACGGATACCCTCTCCTTGTTGGGCTCCTTGGTGGTGATGAGGATCACACCAAAGGTTCCACGGGCTCCGTAGATAGCGGCTGACGAAGCGTCCTTCAGGACAGAGACACTGGCCACATCACTAGGGTTGAGCAGGGACGGGTCGCCTTCGACACCATCGATGAGAACGAGGGCAGAGCCACCTTGGCCGATTGATCCGGTACCACGGACCTGATAGTCGGAACTACGGGTAGGCTTACCATCAGCGAATGTGATCTGGAGGTTAGGGACAGCTCCCTGGAGACCTTGGGTGAGGTTTGACAGGGGACGGTTGTCGAGCACTTCGCTTGTGACAACATCGACCGCTCCAGTGAGGTTGACCTTCTTCTGGGTACCATAACCAACGAATACCACTTCCTTAAGATATTGGGAATCCTCGAGAAGGGTAATCGTGAAATTGTTCTGATCCCCTACCGCGATTTCCTGGGTAGTGAATCCAATGAAGGAGATAACGAGAGTCGCATTTGAGGGAACAGTAAGTGAAAAGTATCCATTGTCATCGGTGATGGCGCCGTTCAAGGCACCCTTCTCCATGACATTGGCGCCGACGATAGCGACTCCCTTAGAGTCTTTAACTACGCCGGTTACTGTCCTCTGCTGCTGAACTTCCGTTCCGCCTGGGATAGCTTTGGGACTCGCATAAGACACCGCTCCCGCAAAAGAGAAGAGCAGCGTTGTCGCGACGCAAACCCATAACAGATTCTTTTTCATTTCACCAAATGCTTTAGTTAATTAGTTAATAAGTGGTTATA
>JAILLE010000015.1 GCA_024693285.1 Bacteroidales bacterium | reverse complement strand
CGGCTGCTTGAATAGCTCCTCTTCCTCAATGATTTGCGAGAGCTGTTCCGTTAATTGCAACGTGGCAGGAATCTCTTCCGCCTCTTGCGCTGAGCTGGATTTGGTGCCCTTCCGAAGGAATAAGAAAGCTCCTGCCGTCAGCATAAGCAAACATAAGGCGATCGCCCAGGGCCATGGGAAAGCGGACTTGGGCAACGATCCTGTACGGTAAGCCCAGACCTCGCGGCTGGTGACGAAATTATTCGTCACGGGTATTTCGTCTGCCTGGGAGACTCTGTTGCCGCCGGGTAGCACAATTATCCCCTCCGGGAGCAAAGCGAAGGCTTCGGCGAGAGGGAAGGGATCATCAATCTCCGTCAGTGTCACTTCGGCCTTGCTACCGTCAAAGATGGGATCATAGCAGATACTGGCAACGCATGCATTACACTCAGAGTCAAAACCTAACGTGTACGCGATCCGTCGGCTCCGGTCCACGGCCAGTTGGCTCCATATATAGCCTCCGGCTTCGGAGTTTGTCGGGATCGCCTGGTCGGTCTCGAGCAATGAGAATTGCTCTCCCACAATCCGGAGGATGCCCCATTCGTGGCTTTCCCGGTGCCTGGCCAGGACCAGATAGGAATATTCACCGATGGAAAGATCAGCCTGCCTGGTGGTCCAAGCTTCCCATTCATCCAGCAATGGCTCGTGGAAAGGGTCACCTTGCAAGCGATCCACCGTGCCGTCGGAAGGCTTTCCGTAATTGTCCGAGCCGGAAAAGATAATGGCGTTGTCTTCGGAAGAAGCCAGGATAAAGGGGATATTGCGATGAACCGTGACATCCTTAAGGAAAGAGAACCCCTTTCCCGGCTCATAGATCTCCATCGCGTCTGGTGCGTACCAGTTTCCGCTCACCAACACCCGACCATCAGGTAGGGCCAGGGCCGACGCGCCGGCTCTTTTGCGGTCTAGAACGCCTATAGGTGTGAAACTATGCGAAGATGGGTCATAGACTTCCACGCCCCAGCTCTGGCCTATTCCGAAAGCTTCAGCGCTACCGCCTCCAAGCATCACTTTTCCATCTGGTAGTGGTGTGAAGAACCCGTGGCTGTGAGGGTATTTCATGGAGATCTTATGCCATGCTCCGTTCTTGAGATACCAGGCCGATGATGAGAGCAGGAAACCGTCAGTGTGCCCGCCGAATAGGGTAAGTTCTCCATTAAGGACCGTCACGTAAGGCGTGGAGACAGGCTCTGGCAGGTCAGGCCACCGCTGGGCCCCGCCGACGGTGCTACGGGAGCAAGCGGCGGTGAGCACAACGAGCAGGATGAGGGATAATCGCTTCACTATCGCAAAGATAGCGAATTATTCATAGTCGCAAACAAGACGCATGGCAGTGGAGTTGTAGAAGTAGAACCTGGAGTTTCCTAAATTAGAGTTGCCAAAGCTCAACGTTGATCCAGAACTACCAATTATAGCCCAAGTTTGTGCAAAAGAGCCATTATCGGGAGTACATTCATTAATATAGAAAATAGCACTTGTCCCGTCTTGATAAGCTCGGTCTGTATAGCCATCGTCCCTCGTTCTCCAATACCCTCCTGCTCCCACGGCGAGATAACTGCCATTGCAATTGAATTTTACTCCATTGTTCGAACCGGTTATCCACTCCCTGGTACTCGCGTAGAAGAGCTCCTGCACCTCTGCCCGGGTAGGGATACGCCATCCGGCCCAACCATCTGCAACGCCGATACCGGCCGAAGTCCCAGCATCGTTGTAGATATTATAATCATACGAATACTCGCTGGAAGAACCGACATTGAATTCGGCCCATTTTACACTCAAGCCCAGGTTTTTCCAGGAATGATTATTCAGGGAACCTGTCGCGGCAGCTGTTGTCATGTCGGAAGTGAGGGTGAACGTCTTCCCATAGACAGTCCCTGCCGTGTAATTGACTGTCTTAGTTGACACCAACCGGGTGTATTGTCCTCCGTCCTCATCCTCGGCATGCGCCATCAGGCTGGTTGAAGTACTGTTGTAAACGGCAAAATAGCCGGCAAACGTTCCGGTTTCATTGTCCTCAGCGGTGACATTCACCACATCAGTGGAAGAGTCACTTCCGCTGACGGTACCGTTTGCGGCTATGCTCACTGTCCTGTACACTCCGCCAGCTGAATCCATGCCGATGGTTGTGATGGCTTTGGACGTGCTCGTGAACCGGAAACGCAAATAACTCAACATGTGTGTATTGAGATTGCCAATGGTGGCTGTGGTCTGGTTGTCGGTCAATACAATGGATTCTCCTTTGAGGATATCATGCTCCAGAGCATCGGCCAAGGTGCCTCCTCCCGGGGCGTTCAGGTTCAGGGTGATGACACCTGCGGATACGCTTACGAACCCTTTGTCCAGGGATGTTTTACTCACAGCATACGGAATATATGTTCCCGCCACAACTGGATCTGTGGAGGAGAAACTTCCGGAAGTGGTTCCGACTCCGTTCGTGAGGGTGAGCGTAATGGTGGTTCCATCGCTTTTGATGAGGAAAATCTTGTCGCCGGTTTCCCAGGTGGCATCTGTGGAGCCATAGGAGATTCTTGTCCCGGTTTCTTCCTGTACTTCCGGTTTTTTTGTTACAGCGGAAACGCGTAGCGTGATCTTGTCTCCATTGTTTTCCGCGACAGAAGAGTTCTGGATGTCAAATGATTCCTGGGTGCATCCTGCTCCAACGGCCGCGAAAAGAACAAAGGATGCCAATAATAAGGATTGCTTCATAACACTACCAATTATTTCCGTTTTCATCCGCGTCACTTTCATTAACTCCGGCGCCAGATAGGCTGGCGTCATTGCCACTGATGGTTAGGATCCCCCCTTCCATCTGGATTCTAAACACCTCGGTTTCGGGTGAAGAATAATAATCTTTCCTGTTTGTATTGAGCATAGCTTTTACGTATATATGTCGCAAAGATACGGGACGGATCTATCCCCCTTGTCCCGCCTTATCAAAACAAATATCCCGAATTGTTAAATGATTTGGGATGCGAGGAGTGGCGTCAGCGGGCCGCGACTGTTTATATAGTTGAGTTTCTAGAGAAAAAACACTATATTTGCACCGAATTAATTCAGAACGATATGAATCTTAGAGACATTAAGAAAGACATTGAGTACGTGATCGGTGCTTTCATCGACGATTGCTCACTTTTCAGTTCAGTCAACTCCAAGGCTGATGACGAGGCTCTCGGCGGACTTCTCGATGAGGCCGTCAACCTCTTCAACGACCTTAAGGACAAGGTTAACATGAAGGGAGAAGGAAAGAAGGGCGCTTACTATGCCTCCATCCGTAAGGAACTCCTTGAGAAAACCGATGAGCTTTACGCTAAACTCAGCGACGTCGTCAAGAAATCCGGTCAGGCTGAATAAGCTCTCGCCTAGTATCGCATTATAGTAGGGAGGGCTCAAAGCTCCTCCCTTTTTTTATAAAACGAACAAAAAAATGAAAGTAGCCGTTGTTGGTGTGACCGGACTGGTGGGTACCAGGATGGTCGAAGTCCTCGAAGAGAGGAATTTCCCTGTAGATGAGTTCATTCCTGTGGCTTCCGGAAGGTCCGCCGGTAAGATGATCTCTTTCAAGGGCAAGGAATATACCGTCGTCACCGCTGAGGATGCCGTCGCCATGAAACCGGACCTTGCCTTGTTCTCAGCCGGAGCCGACATCTCCAAGGAGTGGGCGCCGAAGTTCGCCGAGGTCGGATGCCGCGTGGTGGACAATTCCTCCTGCTGGAGAATGGATCCTACCAAGAAACTGGTTGTTCCAGAGATCAACGCAGATGTCTTGACTGAAGATGATTATATCATCGCCAACCCGAATTGCTCTACTATCCAGATGCTTCTCCCGCTGGCTCCTCTTCACGAGAAGTACACTATCAAAAGGATCGTGGTCTCCACATATCAGAGCGTCACCGGCTCCGGGACGCCCGCTATCAACCAGATGATGACGGAAAGAAATGGGGGCAAATGGGGAGAATATCCCGCCTTCTACCACTATCCTATTGACCAGAATGTCATTCCCCATATTGATGACTTCCTTGAGAACGGCTACACGAAAGAGGAGATGAAGATGGTCAATGAGACCCATAAGATCCTCGGTGACTATTCGATAGGTGTCAGCCCGACCACCGCCAGGGTTCCTGTGCAGGGAGGCCATTCCGAGTCCATCAACCTTGAGTTCGAGAAAGATTTCACCTTGGAAGATGTCTGGGACATCTGGTCAAAGACTGAAGGTGTCACGGTTCAGGACGATCCTTCCGAGTTCGTCTACCCGATGCCGCTTTATTCCCTCGGCAAGGATGATGTATTTGTGGGACGCTTGAGAAGGGATCCTTCCGTCAAATACGGTCTCAATTTCTGGTGCGTCAGCGATAACATCCGCAAGGGCGCCGCTACTAACGCCGTCCAGATCGCAGAAGTACTTCTTAAGAAAGGCTGGATTTAGGATTATTCCTTAGAAGCCAAATGTTTTTCCCAGGCCCAGGCGGCGGCGAGGGTATCCTCGATCCGCCGCTCGGCTTTCCAACCCAACTCTTTGTTCGCGAGAGTCGGATCAGCCCAAAGGGCGGAGATGTCGCCGGTTCTTCTGGGGGCTATCTTGTAATTGAGTTTTAAGTTATTAGCCTTCTCAAAGCCCTTTATCAACTCCATAACCGATAGAGGAGTCCCGGTACCGATATTGTATATCTCGTAATCTTTCTTCATCTGGCCTTCCAGCATCCTGCGGACGGCAAACACGTGTGCCTTCGCAAGGTCGACCACATCGATGAAATCCCGCAGGCATGTCCCGTCCGGGGTGGGATAATCGTCTCCGAACACGGACAAGCATTCACGTTTGCCGACCGCGGTTTGAGTGATGAATGGAACAAGGTTGTTGGGAATCCCTCTGGGCAGCTCACCGATAAGGGCTGACGGATGAGCACCTATCGGGTTGAAGTACCTGAGGGCTATCCCTTTGATTTCAGGATAAGCCTTTACACAATCCCTGAGGATGTCCTCGCACATCGTCTTTGTGTTGCCGTAGGGTGAAGTGGCCGGCTGTCGGGGAGTCTCTTCTGTCACAGGCAGCTTTTCCGGTTCACCATAGACTGTCGCGGAAGAGGAAAAAAGGATGTTGGAACAACCGTGAGCCTTGGCGCTCTCAATCACGTTCATAAACGACGTCAGGTTGTTCTTGTAATACTTAAGCGGTTCGGAGACCGACTCGCCGACGGCCTTAAAAGCGGCGAAATGAATAACAGCGTCGACCTTGTTCGTCGTGAACAGGAGCTCGGTCGCGACAGCGTCGCGGAAATCCATTTTGATGAATGGAATATCCTCCCTTCCGGTAATCTTCTTCACACCCTCAAAACAGGTCATGTCGCAATTGGACATATTGTCGGCGACAATCACATCGTACCCGGCCTCAATGAGCTCAACAGTCACATGACTGCCAATGAATCCGGCACCTCCGGACACAAGGACGCATTTTTTCATATTCGCTATTTGTTAATGGAGTCCAAAGTTAGCTATTTTTGCTAATTTTGTGAATATGAGAACCCTTAAAATGTTTATGGCCGCCTTGCTTGCGGCCCTCTCACTCTCTCTTGCCTCAGCCCAGAACCCTGCGGTCAAAGCCGCGCCTGAAAAAAGCAAGGCTCAAAGATATATAGAATCCGTCGCCACAAATGACATCTTGAAACACGCCTCTTTTGGCGTCCTGGCGATGACTGATGGCGGGACGACTCTCGCCTCATGGAATCCTGACAAACGTCTGGTTCCCGCCTCAACGATGAAACTTATCACGACAGGAGCGGCGATGCACCAGCTCGGTCCGGATTTCAAATTCACGACACGGATCGGTTACACCGGGACCGTCGCTGACGGTGTTTTGGATGGGGATCTCTACATCGTCGGCGGGGGTGATCCGACAATCGCCTCAAAGGATTCCATCGCCATGCGTCGGGACGCCCTATTCGCCCAATGGAAGGGCTTCCTCGACAAGGCGGGAATCCAGAAGATCAATGGTTCAATAATCGGAGACGGCCGCTATTTCGACGGCCCGATCGAGAGGGACACCTGGCAGTACCAGGACATCGGAACCTCTTATGGCACAGGCGGTGACGGGCTCTGCTTCTATGAGAACACCATAGACATGAAAGTCACTCACGGAGCAACTGTGGGCTCCCCCGTCAATGTGATAGTCTCATATCCCTCGCTCCCTTGGATGAAATATTACTACGCCTGTAAGACAGGTGCGGCAGGGACCGGTGACCAGCTCTACATGTTCACATCAGAATTCGCTCCCTATGCCGAGGTCCGGGGCTCATTCGCGATTGACAGGGCGGCCAAAACCGAGCAGTTCTCCAATAAGTTCGGAGCCTACACCTGCGCCCATTTTTTCCGTGAATATCTCCTATCAAAAGGGATTGAGGTAACCAGAGGGGTGGCCGACGTGCGACTCGGACGGATCCGCTCGAATTTGAGTTCCCTTGACCCAGGTCCCTATGCGGCCAAGGTTGATGATCTCAAGATGATCGGGACCTCATATTCACCAGCCCTTAAGAAAATTGTCCGGGAATGCCTTCTTGAGAGTGATAACTTCTACGCCGAAACTTTCTTTAAAATCCTCGGACGCAGGCTTCACCATTCCGCGCAACCAGACTCATGCGCCACCGCTATGGCAGATGTGTTGAAAAAACTCGGGGCATCCCCGGATGATATCAAAATTGATGACGGAAGCGGCTTATCCAGAAGTAATTACATTTCTCCTGAATACTTTGTGAAGTTCTTGTCGAAGATGATGGACAGCCAGGTCTTCGGGGACTATGTCGAGACTCTCGGTCAACCTGGAGGGAGACATTACGAGTCCAGGTTGAAAGGAGAAAAAGATGACCTGAAATCGAGGGTACATTTAAAGAGCGGCTCCATGGGAGGAGTGCGCTGCTTCAGCGGTTATATCGAGCCTTCCGAGGGCTCCAAATCAGACGCCATTATCTTTTCGATTATGGCAAACAACTTCACGACACCAACAAGCAAGATTGATCCGATCATTGACCGGATCATAACCTTGCTGGCGGCTGATAATTGATTATTCCTCAATCACACAGATGTTCTTGAAGCCATCCGACTTGTAGAGAAGCTTGCCGTTTTTGTAGATTCTGGAGTCATTCGTTGCGGTGTGTCCTTCGACACATACGTAGGTGTCCCCGTTACTTGTTACCCAGAATGCGTTATCTCCAGGGAAGATGCTGACCATATCCAGTTTGACAGTCTGGTAACTCTTTCCATTCTTGCGTATAAGGACTTTCTTACCCGGGAAATCCATGACCGCGGTGTACACGTCATTTCCCGCACAGAAAAGCTGGCTATAAAAGCTGTCCTCTGAAGAGTCAATATTCTGGTCAAATTTGCCGTTCTTGAACAAGCATCCTGTATAACCATCGATTCCTTTATAGGACAGTATGTAGATGTCGCCAGATTTGGTGGCCCCTATCTGGCCGCTTTCTGCCGTATCCAAACGCTGGAAGGAGAATTGCCCACTTACCGGATTATACTTGAACCAGACAAGATGATCGGTCCAGAAAGCGTCTTTCTCTCGCGCGGCGATGTTAATGTCCCCATTCGGAGCTATCGCGAAAGTAGGTGAGTAGAACTCTGATCCCTCTCCAGGAATATCGAAGGAATCAACATATTTTTGTCCTTCTTTCACCATGACCACGGAGATGGACGTGTTACCGCCTTTGGTCGTCAAGATAGCGACATTTCCGTTCCTGACAGCGATATCACATATTGACGCCGATTCCAGATATTTAGTCACATCGATAAATGGCTTTCTGTTCTTGCAAACCCATAGCTGATGGCCGCTGCCTGTAAAGAAATCCTCAAGGGAATACAAGTCATGTCCTTCCGGATAAATCTGATACATGCCGGCAAACTTGTATGAGTTCCCGACTGTGAAAGTACCATCTCTCGGATCCTGAGCTCCATTTATTAGCAAACGCCAGTTCTTAGTCGTGGCAAAAACCTGTGGTCCGCTTGCCTTTGAGACTGTGACCACGCATTCCGCCTTATGCCCTCCATCTTCGGAAGTCGCTGTGATAGTGGCCTTCCCTTCTTTGACTCCGGTGACATTCCCGTCCTTTACTGAGGCGACGGAAGGATCCGAGCTGCTCCAGGAGACATTCTTGTTCGCGGCATAATCCGGAGTGAAGACAACTTTCAATGTCCTTGACTGTCCGGTCTCGAGCTGTATCTCGCTGGCGTCGAAAGCGATGCCCTTCAATTTGTCGTCTTGTTTCACAATCACCTCGCAGGAAGCCTGCTTGTCGGTATAGGCTTTGGATCTTACCACAATATAGACGGTGCCAGGTTTAATGGAAGTCACCAAACCATTCTTGTCTACTGTCGCGATATCGCTATCCGAGGAAGTCCACTCCACCTCCTGGGCAGCGTCCGCAGGGCTGACAGTCGCCTTCAACTGGACAGTGTTACCTTCCACGACCTCCGCTTTAACTGGATCGACAGTCACTCCCTCAACAGCTACCCGATCCACGGTCACAGCGCAAGTGGCTGTCTTCCCTCCGTCTTTTGTCTTGACGGTTATAGTGGCGCTTCCGATTCCAACCGCGGTCACCTTTCCGGAGGCGTCAACTGTGGCGATCTTCGCGTCAGAACTGGTCCATTCAAGAGACTTGTCTGAAGCATTTGAAGGATCCACGGTCGCTGTCAGCTGAGCTGTCTCGCCCGCTTTCAACTCAAGCTTGTCATTGTCAAGTTTCACTCCCGTGACACTTACAGTCTTGGAAGTCACTGTGACAGAGCATGTGGCGGTTTTGCTTCCGTCAGTAGTCGTGACAGTGATGGTAGCCGAGCCGGCTTTCACGGCCGTGACTTTCCCGCTGCCGTCAACTGTCGCCACTCCGGTATCGGAAGACTTCCAACTGACCGCCTTATTGGTGGCGTTGTCAGGGGATACGGTGGCTGTCAAGGATTCCGAGCCGCCTTCGACAAGGCTCAACGAGGTCTTATTTAAGGATACACCTGTCACCGACACAGTGGTAGGTGCGGGAGGCGTAGGAGGAAGGGGCTCCTCTTTCGGACCACAGCCGAAGAACAAGCCGGAAATCATCGCCAGCGACATCAACGCCGACATGGTCTGGGTAATGGTCTTTTTCATAAGTCGAGAGATATTAAGTGTATTAATTATTTCTTGGGATGAAGGGCTCTAAGGTAGTTGTAGACAGCGATTATGTTCTTGCCTCCCCAATCACTAGGCGGGAGACTGTTGCACATGTATTCACCATCCGTGAACTTGACTGAGACTGAACTGCTCGGACCGTCTAGCAGTATGACGGGCAGATCGTGATACCGTGGCATCTTATATACTTCACCGTCAATGAGCAACTTCCGGATCTCGTCCACCTGCTCCTTTGTGACGGCAACGGTGTCAAACTTGTTGAAAGAATCCGTGTCCAGCAAGGCAATATACCTTCCATTCTTCTGAAGCCGCAATTCCCCATGTATAGGAGGACGGTGTATCATGCCACCTCCCGAATGGTATTCAAAACTGACCAGGTCTCCTTGAGGGACACGATACTTATGGTTCCGCATGCCTTCTATGATGGGAGGGAACATCTTGGCCATTTTCTCATACATCTCCACATTCCTATGAGCGGTAGCGAACTTCTCCCTGGCCCTATCAGTGTCTTTGAAATATTTCTCCAGGCTGGCTTCCCACTTCTCGGAACCCGGTTTGCGGTAGATCTGTTTCTCTACCATTAGAACCTGCCGGCTCTCCTTGTAACAGTCCTCAGCCATCTCCAGCACGTCTTCCAACTCATCAGGGCAACGTTCGTGAACCGAACCGATATAATAATCGAAACTAGACTGATCCTCCATCCACCGCACCATCGGCAAAGCGAACCTCCATTCGTTTTCCATCTTTTCGACGATGCCCTGGATCTCCTCTTCGCTCAGTTTATCCTGTGCGGAAAGGGGGGCTATCATTAAGGTCATAGCAATCAATAAGATTAAAGTTTTAGCGTTCATGAGTGTTACAAATATAAACAAATATTTACATAACCCACAATGAATCAGCCCGATCTGTATAAAGGATACCATCCAGGTGGTCGATCTCATGCTGGAATATCACAGCGGTAAAGCCATCCACGGTCTCCCGGACAGTTTCCATTGTATTGGGATCAGTGTACGATACGATTATGTTGGTGAATCTCGGCACCCTTCCAGCCCAACCGGGAATCGAGAGACAGCCCTCTCGGCCCGGAGCCTTCTCACCCCAGAGAGAGTCCAGACGGGCATTCGGATAAACCCCGAAAGGCTCACCTGGTTTATCGAAACGCTGCACACAGACGATCCTGCGATTAAGGCCAACCTGAGGGCCGGCGATTCCTACTCCATCCTGGCTTGGATCCTTGACTGTGTAAAGCATCTTGGCGGCGAGGCTCTTGAATGCCTCAGAACGCAAATCCTTATCAGAGAAGTCAATTGACTTTGACCTCAACAAAAGGGAGTCCGCCTTGTCGAAAATGGTCAGCACACGCATCAAAGAATCAGATCCGGAAATCAAGGCCTTCTCAGCCTTGGTCAGACTAGCGGTCTGGGATTGTCCACAAGAAAAAAGGACGATGGCCAGGACTGCGGCGAATATGGTATTAAAACAAGATTTCATATTGGATATCAATTATTTCCGCCTTGAAAAAGTTTCCTGACAAGGGCAGGAACATCTGCCACCTTTATCACTTCAATCCCTTTCTTGTGGCCTTCGACAGAAGTGAAGGATGAAAGGAATATCTTCTTGAAGCCCAATCTGGCAGCCTCATCCACCCTCCTGTCCGCTTGAGCCACAGGACGTATCTCTCCACTCAAGCCAATCTCACCGGCAAAGCAGATGTCGGCCGGGATCGGCAGGTCGAAATTCGACGACAACACGGCGCTGACCACAGCCATGTCGCAGGCGGGGTCGTTAATCCTTAGACCGCCGGCCATATTCAGGAAAACATCCTTCTGGGCAAGCTTGAAGCCGGCTCTGCGCTCAAGGACAGCCAGCAACATGTTCAGCCTTCTGGTGTCAAACCCTGTGGCGGACCGCTGCGCGGTGCCGTAGACAGCCGAGCTGACAAGAGCTTGGACTTCGAACAGGAAGGGTCTCGCGCCATCCAACATGACGGCTACCGCGGTCCCGCTCAGTCCTTCCTCATGCATCGGTACAAGCAATTCGGACGGATTGGCGACCTGGCGCAGACCGGCTCCAGTCATCTCAAACACTGCCAGCTCGGAAGTCGAGCCGAAACGGTTCTTTATGCTGCGTAGGATCCTGTAAGCCCCTCTGTTGTCTCCTTCGAACTGCAGGACGACGTCAACTATGTGTTCCAGGATCTTAGGACCGGCTATTGAGCCTTCTTTGGTGATATGACCTATCAATATGACGGGAATCCCGGTCTCTTTGGCGAACCGGAGAAGGATGGCCGCCACTTCCTTGATCTGGGATACGGATCCTGGAGTGGAATCGACTGTCTCAGTGTACATTGTCTGCACAGAGTCAACAATCATCAGGTCCGGGTTCATCTCCTTCGCCTGGGCAATTATATTCTCGATTAGTGTCTCGCTGTAGATGGTGCAAGACGAAGCGTCACCGCCAAGTCTGTCGGCCCGCATCTTGACCTGACGTTCGCTTTCCTCCCCCGTGACATAGAGAGTCTTCATCGAAGGACATCCTAAAGGAATCTGGAGCGAAAGGGTGGACTTACCGATGCCAGGCTCGCCTCCAATCAGCACGAGTGAACCCTCCACTATTCCACCGCCGAGAATCCTGTCGACCTCCTCATTATTGAGGGATTTCCTGTTCTCGGAAGAGGAATCAATCTCGGAGAGTTTGCGGGGAGCCCTGCCTTCTCCAGGCACGGAACCTGAGGCCCCTTTCCTTCCGGCCACTGAGCCTGTCGCAGGGGTTATCTTCTGTTCCGTCAACGTGTTCCATTCCCCGCAAGCGGGACAACGACCCATCCATTTCGGATATTCATTTCCACAATTGGTGCAGAACCATACCGTTTTCTCTTTCATAGCTTTAAATATTATTCCAAGGAAGCTCGCATTTCTCCAGCTTCGAGATCTTCCCATCGTTGATCTCGAAACGCAAGGCCATGCGGGGCACATCCCTGGAGCCCTGGTAACCGCAGGCGCCGGGGTTCATGAACAAGAAGTCCTGGCGGTCATCCCTGAACACCTGTGGGATGTGGGTGTGACCACATATGAATATGTCGGGATGACACATGTCTATAAGGTACTTGGCGTCGATGTCATAAAGAGGACGCTTGGTATCGTATGCCCAATAACTCCCCCGACGGAGGCCGATATGGGTCATAAGTATCCGGAGCCCTTCACATTCGAATCGCTGGTAGCGGGGATATATCTGCCTGACATCCAATCCGTCACAATTGCCATGGACACCGATCATCGGCTTGAAAGCCTCAATTGTGGAGGCGCAGGCAAGTGTCCCGAAGTCCCCCGCATGCCAGATCTGGTCCACCGGCTCAAGGAAGGCTTTGACGTCGGGAGCGAAAACCCCGTGGGTGTCTGAGATGAGTCCTATTCTCATAACACAAATATAGTCTTTTTGAGGCAAGATTAGTATCTTTGTGTCATGGAGTTTTTTTACGCCCACGAGATCAGTGCTCGCGAAGTCTTTCTTGACACTGACGAAAGTGCCCATTGTGTCCGGGTCCTGAGGCACAGGACAGGAGATGAGATCACTGTGGTCGATGGTCTCGGCACCATGATGCGTTGCCGGGTCACGGACGATTCACCCAAAGGAGTCTCCGCCGAGATCTTGGAGAGTTTTCCAGGCTGGGGCGGACACCCATATTCCTTGACCATGGCCGTCTGTCCGACAAAGAACAACGACAGGTTCGAATGGTTTGTGGAGAAGGCTACAGAGGTCGGGGTGGATCGCATAGTGCCGGTCATCGGAGAGCGGTCTGAGCGCCGTGTCTTCAAGCCTGAGCGCTCCCGCAAGATCGCCCTGTCGGCCATGAAACAGAGCCTCAAGGCGTGCCTTCCACTCGTAGAAGAACCCATCCCCGTAAAAGATTTTATCCTCTCCCCCGCCGTCGAGGGCGACAGTCCCTACCTGCGACCATTTGCCCGGATAGGGTCGCGAAGCGACAGGGAGCAGGAGGGACTCGTCGCCTCGACGGCAGTGAATGAGATAAAGTTGATTTGTTATTGCTTCGAGGGGGAGACGGAGAGGCGGTCGATTGAGGATGTGCTGCGGGAAGTACCTGAGGGATCGGATATTACTGTGATGATTGGACCCGAGGGGGATTTCTCGCCCCAGGAAGCTCAGCTGGCCGTTGAGAACGGTTTCATCCCCGTTCATCTGGGCCCTTCCAGGCTACGCACCGAGACGGCCGCGGTCACCGCGGCGACCGCGGTTTATCTCCATTTTATGAAATAAGTTATATCCTGAATATGAGAAAAGACGAGATAGAGAAGGTTCTCACGGAGGCGGTCCAAACGCTGAGACAGGGTGGTGTGATCCTCTACCCAACTGACACGATCTGGGGACTCGGCTGTGACGCCACTAATCCTGAAGCCGTCAAAAGAATATACGAGATCAAGCGCAGGGACGACAGCAAATCGTTGGTGCTTCTCGCATGCGACTTGGATCAGATCGCCAGATATGTAAAGGAGATTCCTCCTATGGCCATCGACCTTGTCGAAGTCAACGACAAACCTATGACCCTGATCTATCCAGGAGCTTTGACTTACCCGGCTCCGGCCGAAGGAGAGACGGCTAAAGCTGACAAATACCACCTGGCTTACAATGCGGTCGCTGCTGACGGGACTGTCGGAATCAGGATCCCGCTGATGGATTTCTGCAAAAGAATGGCTGAGAAACTAAGCCGTCCCGTCGTCTCTACTTCAGCCAATATATCCGGCCAGGCATCACCTAAAAAGTTCAAGGATATTCCGGAGGAGATTACCTCTGCCGTTGATTACATTGTCGATCCCCGAATTGAGGCCACCTCTACCGGCGAGGCCTCCCAAATCATCAAGATAGGTCTCCGGGGCGAAGTGGAGATCATACGAGGATAATCCCGGTTTAAAACAAAAAAGCCACCTTTCCGGTGGCTTGAAGTGGAGGTAGTCGGATTCGAACCGGCGACCTTCTGAATGCAAATCAGATGCTCTACCAACTGAGCTATACCCCCTTATACAAAAAAAGCCGGGCTTGTGTCCGGCTTTTTTGTAGGCCCTGGCAGAGTTGAACTGCCGACCTCTACATTATCAGTGTAGCGCTCTAACCAACTGAGCTAAGAGCCTATATAATAAAGAAAGATTAGCACAAGGTTTCCCACCTTGTCACCAGAGCGTCACTGTCAGAGTCAAACTCCAAAAAGGAGGTGTTCCAGCCACACCTTCCGGTACGGCTACCTTGTTACGACTTAGCCCCAGTTACCACTTTCGCCCTAGGCCGCTCCTCTCGGTCACGGACTTCAGGCGCCCGCGGCTTCCATGGCTTGACGGGCGGTGTGTACAAGGCCCGGGAACGTATTCACCGCGCCATGGCTGATGCGCGATTACTAGCGAATCCAACTTCACGGAGTCGGGTTGCAGACTCCGATCCGAACTGGGACGGCTTTTCGAGATCCGCATCC
>JAILLE010000028.1 GCA_024693285.1 Bacteroidales bacterium | reverse complement strand
AATCTCTTCGCACTGTCAAGCGTTTAATGGCGACTCTAACTGAAAAACATATCATTGTTCGTAGGAACGGAAAGCGCGACGGTTGGTGGGAAGTGCTGGCGGATCTACCCTAACCTGGCTTCGTTCAGGGGGTTGGACCAGAATACAGTGGCGTTATTGGCTGCCGCGAGGGCGTCAATCTCTGCCTGGAGGGTTTCCATCAAGGCTGCTTTGTAGGATATTTGTCCTGCCTCGGAATATTGGGAATATACGTTGATTACCATAATCTTATCATAAACTCGCTTTTGTGTGGGCTTCGTCGTTGCCGCCGGAGAATCCGTCGTTACGGGTCTCATAGCGGGAAGGAGATGTGTGAGGGATTTCCTCGACCGGAGGGAGCTGGAATCCTGGGATGGCTCGCAGAAGGGGAGAGTCGACCACAAAACCCCTCAAGGGATCTTTAGGATCCGCGAACCCGGGATTCTCGGTCGTCTTCCAGTTGTCCCTCATCTCGTCCATGAAGTTGGCCTTGCCCTCGATGTCATCGTTGTAGAAATGGTCGCTCCAGATGACCTTCTCAAAGGCATATTTCACGTTATAGAAGGCGTTGCGGATCAATGTGTTACGGGCAGGAAGGGTGTAGTCGTTGTCGTAGAAGGCGGCGAAATCCGGATAATGCTCCCGGAAAGCCGGACCATCGACAAGGGCCACTGAATCCCTGTGGGCGATCAGGCGGTCAGCGCCCCACGTCTGCAGCCGGCCGTCAGTCTTTATGGCCGCGCAATCGAGGTTCATGAATATGTTGTCGTGGTAGACCACGTCGCTTCCGCCTCCGATCTGCACCGGCGGGGAGGAGATATTGTTGAATATATTCCCGTACACCTCCACGGCCCCGGACCCGTCGTCATGGTAGGTTGCCCGTACGTTGAACGGGACGTTGATGTCATGGAAATAGTTGTAGCGGATCACGCTCCCCCTTTGGGACGGATTGCGGCCATGATATAGGGCGCCGTTGTCCTCCACATCCATGCAGATGTGGTGGAAGTTGCAATATTCCACGAGCTGGTCATTGCCCAGCATCAGAAGGGCTGAGCTGGCCGAGTCATAGAACTCGCAATAGGAGACCTTGTTGCCAAGTCCGCTCATCGTGACGGCCGGGCGAAGGTGTTTCTCTATTCTGTTGAAGTCGTGGAAGATGCAGTCTGTCACATAGTTATCGCCTCGAATAATTTGCTTGCGGTCGCCTCCGGCGAGGTCCACTCCTCCGGCTCCGATGTCGTGGATGTGGCATCCGCTGACTCCGCAGTTTCGGCATGACGAGGCGATTCTAATGGCGATATGGCCGATGTTATGGATCTCGCAATCCTCGAATTTGACGCCTGTTGAGGAATAGACCACGGCACCGTCGCCGCATGTGCAGTTGAATTCCAGACCTTCGATGTAGATGTTAACGCAATTCCTTATGATGAGCAGGGGAGTCCGGCGGACCGCCATCTCCAGCCGTTTGGTTTTCGGAGGGAGCATCAGCCATGCCTGGCCTCCTTCAGCGTCCAATGAATATTCACCCGGAGCGTCCACCTCTTCGGGAATATTCAGAATCTTCCATTTTTGGAAGTTCTCTCCTGGCTTGAATCCGAAACCATAGGAAGTCATGTCCCTGACTTCCAGGGTTTTATCTGGATTAATCTCCTTGATTCCAACTGACTCTTCCGACCAGCCGAAGCGGAAACAACCCGACAGCCAGCCTCTTGTGGGTTCCGCCCATTCAAGAGGTCTGTCCTCTTTGAAAGCGATTATTCCGTAGCCCGGGCCTTCGTTTCCTTGCAGCCTTCCGACTCCCATCCGGACCACTGAGTCCAGCTTGATCCAGTTGTCGTTAGGCCATTCAGAGAGGCGCATCGGCACATTGTCAGCATAGAATTCCGACCACGAAGGTCCGCTCGGATGAGTGTGGCCTTTCTCGACCACAGGGCTTGCCTGGTAACCGGAAATGTCAATATGCCGAAGTCCCTTAGTGGCTTGAGAACCAAGTACTTCCTTGCACTTTTTGAGAGCCCTGCGGGGGATCCTGACGCCCCCGTTGAGCTGGGCTCCATGCCCCTCGATGGTGATTCCTTTTTTGCCTTCCACCACGAGGGTGTCCGTCAGGCGGTATATTCCTTTACGGAGAACGATCCGATCCCCGGTTCTGGCCTGTTCGATAGCCTCCTTCAAGGCGCTCACATTCCTGACTCTGTAGGTCTTGCATTGGGCGCCCAGACTCAAAGCTAGCAGAATGAATATGATTAGAGTTCTTCTCATCCGTCAAACAGTCGTTAATGCGAAGATAAGGTTTTTTTCATATATTTGAGAACCAGATATTGTTCCTTATGACTGACGTCGCTACTCTGTCTTCCGCCCGGCTTGTGATCGCCGCCCTTATCGGGATTGTGATCCTTCTTGTGCTTATTATAAAGTTCAAGTTCCCGGCTATGATCGCCATCCTTGTCGGGGCGGTCTTGATAGGCCTCGGAGCCGGGATGTCTTTCGGGCAGATTGTCAAGGCAGTCGACGATGGAGTCGGGAATACCTTGAAAGGTATCGCTTTGCTGGTCGGTCTGGGGTCTATGTTCGGCTCGATACTGGAGATTTCTGGTGGGGCTAAGACGTTGGCTATCACGATGGTGGATAAGTTCGGGGACCGTAAGGCGGCATGGGCTCTGGCCATCACAGGATTGATTATAGCCATGCCGGTTTTCTTTGATGCCGGCCTTGTCATCCTCATACCTTTAGCCTTTTCGCTGGCCAAACGGACTGGCCGTTCCTCGCTTTACTATGCCATCCCCCTGCTGGCTGGACTGGCTGTGGGTCATGCGTTCATTCCTCCGACTCCCGGCCCTGTGCTGGTGGCGTCCATGCTCGGCGTGGATCTCGGCTGGGTTATCATTATCGGCGTGGTCTGCGGAATCGCGGCCATGATAGTGGCGGGCCCTATCTGGGGGGCGTATTGCGGCAAGAAATTCTATATTCCTGTTCCTGAATATGCCTCCAGCCGTCCTGACGGGGATGATTCCAAGTTGCCTTCTTTCTGGACGGTGGCTCTGATTATCTTGATTCCGCTCGGGTTGATTATCCTGAAATCTGTCGCCGGTGTGTGGGAGGCTATGGCTCCGGCCAGGCCTGTCCTGGGATTTCTGGGTGAGCCTTTCGTGGCTTTGACCATAGCGACTCTAACCGCGATGATCCTGCTGGGTTACAAGAACGGATATTCAAAAGAAGAGCTGGAGAAAGTGATGACCAAATCGCTTGAGCCGGTCGGTCTGATCTTGCTTGTGACCGCCTGCGGTGGGGTTCTGCGCTACATTTTGCAATATTCCGGGCTGGGTGAGGTTATCGGCCAGGCTGTCGCTTCGGCTTCGTTCCCGATAGTGATTGTGGCTTTCATTGTGGCCGCGTTCGTGAGGATATCGGTCGGTTCAGCTACTGTGGCGATGACCATGGCCGCGGGAATGATCGCAGCTATGCCTGAAGTCGCTGCCTTGTCTCCTGCCCATCTGGCTTGTGTCACGGCCGCCATCGCTGGAGGAGCCACTATCTGCTCCCACTTCAACGATTCGGGTTTCTGGCTTGTCAGGTCGCTCGTCGGGATGGACGAGAAGACCACCCTTAAGACCTGGACCGTCATGGAAACCCTCGTCGGCACCACCGGCTTCCTCATCGCCCTCCTCATCTCCCTATTCCTCTGAGTTCCCCCAGTTCTTCATCACCCTCTGCCGCACTTTTCCCTTCGAGCGCCTGGCACTTAAGTTATTTATTATTAGTAAGTTATGTTGTTTTAAAGTTAGGTGCGGCGGTAGTTTAATAATAGCTATCTTCTTGTTAATCAAGATGTTGACTGCCAGGCCGAATGTGAAGAAATTTCTGAATATGCCTGGCTGTGACCCCTGGAATCTGTAGAAGTTTGTTCGCTAGTCTGATTTTTAAGTCTGGGTCTAACATCATGACCTTTTTAACATCTTCTAATCCCTCAATCTTACTTACTGTAGCTGACATTTTTGAATATGGCGCATCAGAAGCGGTGTCATAAGTCTCCACGATGTCGAATTCGCTCCCAGTGTTTGAGTTTACGGCGAGCCGCATCTTCTCGTATGACCCGAAAAAGGCGATAATTGAATCGTAGTCCATGCAATTGTATGAGCTGATGATAAAGTCTGTAAGCTGCTCTTTCTCAACAAGGCCCAGAGAACTGAACAGCTTTTCTAACGTCTTGAATCCCAGCGGTTTCTCTGCAGCACGGAAAAACTTGACAAGTTTTATAGCCCTGCGCATAGCCCTAGAAGCCTTATCTAGTTTTATCGGAGCGGAAAACGGATGATCAGACACCGCATATGCCATAAAGTTCCATCTGGCTGACTCGGCCATTGTGACCATCTTCTTTTCTACTTGATTGTTAAAAAGATAAGCGATACATGACCGGATCTTCTTATCGGTTTTCTTTGGAGCGTATCCAGGGATTTCGAACAAACTTCCTGACCGGCCGATTGTCGCATTGTATTCTCTTGCGAATAGTCTCTCAGTCGCGGTGAGAAACAGGTCCAAATTCCTGGCCACCAAAGATTTGGCAAGCATGTGCACATGGTCGGGCATTATTGAAAGTTCCATGAGTTCAATGCGATATCGTCTAGCCATCGTTGTGATGAACGTGAAATACACAAGATATTCCCTAGTTGAATAAAAGATCAGCCCCCGGTCAAAGGAGCGGATGTAAATGTGGTAAGGGATACGGCTATGAAAAAGACGTGAAGCCATAGTAGATGAAGTTAAACATAGTTTATGCGCTAATATAACGAATTTTTTATAGCTTGGAGACGCTGGCACTTAAATAATTGTTACACAGGTATTTACCTAATTTTAAAGCACCATGAATCAGCACTTTAAAAATACCTTATTCATTGATTACCAACTATTTAACTGCCAGCCGACTCTATAGAGGGGGTAGGGGGACGGCTGGTTGCGAAGAAGCGGGGCTTTCAGAAAGCTGATAGCAGGCGGTTGAGGGCTTCGTTGAGGACAGGGGCTGGGCAGCCGATGTTGAGCCTGACGAATCCTTCCCCGCCAGGGCCGTAAGAGGTGCCGTTGCTGGGGATGATCTTTGCCTTCTTCCGGAACAGGTCCATCAACTCTGTCTGACTCAGGCCGAGAGCCCTGCAATCTAGCCAGACCAAGAAAGAGGCCTGTGGACGGATAGGGACTATTCCCAGATCGTGATCACTGAAGAACCGCTCAACAATCGCTATATTGTTCTCGATGTACCTTTTGAGGGACTCCAGCCAGGCGGTGTCTTCACGGTAAGCGGCAATCTGCGCGACCAGGGTCATGATTGACGGTTCGTCCAACTTGGAATTCCGCAATGTTCCGTTGTATTTATCCCGTTTCTCCTTGTCGGGTATAATGCTGTAGGCGGTTCCGGAAAGACCGGCGAGATTGAATGCTTTGGTCGGGCCGGCAAACATCACTCCGACCCGTTTCGCGGTCTCGCTTACACTGCAGAAAGGAGTGTGCTTTTTCCCGTACAGAGCAAGATCCCCATGAATCTCGTCAGAAATGACTATCACCCCGTGCCGGTCACATATCTCCGCCAGGGTGGCCAGCGTCTCCCGATCCCACAATATTCCACATGGATTCTGTGGATTGCATAAGAGAAGAATCTTTGTCTTGTCATCAAACAGCTTTTCCAGCCCATCGAAATCCATCTGGTACCTTCCGTCCTTGAATATCAACGGGTTATCGACCGCAACTCGTCCCATACGCTCGATGTACAAGCGGAAGTGGTCATATACTGGAGGCTGGATGATAACTTTGTCTCCCGGCTCTGTGAAAGTGAGATAAGCCTGGTTGATGCCCGTGATGACTCCTGGAGCGTAGCCTATCCATTCCCGGTCAAGATCAAAGCCATGATAACGCTTTTGCCAAGCATGGATTACATCATAAAACTCCGCCGGGATGGAAGTGTAACCTAAGACATCCCGGTCCAGACGCATACGCAAAGCCTCCGCGACAAATGGATCTGTCTTCATATCCATATCAGCGATCCACATCGGAATCTCCCCGTCTGTCGCCCTGCCATATTTAATGCTCCATGTTCCGGATCTGTCGTGTACGGCGTCAAAATCCCATCCCTTCCCCGCACTTGCTTTCGCGCAGGAGGCCAACAGGGCGCTTATCGTTCCGACCGGAATCAGTGTCGAGGCACCGGCCGCGGCAGTCCCTTTTATGAAGTCTCTTCTTCTCATATCATATATCCGAGTAAACACAAATTTAGATAAATTCGCTATATTAGCACATCCTAAAACCAGAAATGATGAGATTCCATATCCATGCGATCATCGCCTCGTTGGCTGTCCTGCTGGTCTCCTGCGCCCAGGCCCCGAAGGATATCCAGACAAAGAGCTTCTTCCAGAAAGACTCGACAGAGTATTCAAGGATGTCGATGAAGATTGACCTCCCGGTCTCTTCTGGAAACGTCGCTTCCAACATCAAAGCGAAACTGATGGAAGTGACGGATGACATATTAAGCCGCGTAACATCCTATGAGAACGAGCGTTTCTACCCGCCTTATGATGGTGACAAGGCTGACACCGATGCTTTCGTGGACTATTATTTCAAACAGACCTCGTCCCTCATCGAGCACCTCTCCCGCTCCGAGGTCGAGGAACGGAACGCCTACATCATGGAAGATGATGACATGTCAGAGGCCCAAAAGAAGCAGATTCTCGCCTACATCCCCATGTGGGGTTATGACTTCTCCCTTGAGAAGATCTATGAGAATCCCGCCTGCGTTGTCTTCAAGTCGATGGATTACATCTACATGGGCGGAGCACATGGAGGAGTCGTCGGCAAGGGTGGCCTGACTTTCGACAAGAAGGACGGAAGCCTTGTCGAGCATTTGGTCGACAGGGCGAAAGCCGCTGATATCCAGCCGCTTCTGGTGAAAGGAATAATTGATTATTTCTCTGACGCGGGCTTTAAGGTCAGTGCTGATCAGATCCACGAGTACCTGTCGCTGGACGGGGACGCCATCCCTCTTCCCGCATGGGAACCCTACCCTTCGGAAAAGGGTCTTGAGTTCATCTATCAGCAATATGAGATCGCCAGCTATGCCGCTGGAATGCCTTCTTTCACAGTGTCTTACGACGACATCGCCCCCTTCCTGACCCCGCAGGGCCAGGCGATTAAGGAGGCGGTGGCGAAGTAAGATTCAGCTATTCCACAGTCGGGAATATGGTAAGGCGGAGCGTGGTGCTTCCGTAAGGGACAAGCGGGATGTATTCAACATCACCGTCCTCTATCTCGAATGTCTCAGGGAGCGGAGGAGTGTACCTGTCCTCCTGGAGGGTCCAGCCTTTCACACCCTTGACCGGCACCTTGATCACATAAGGGACCGTGGCGGGATCGAAGGGGAAGCCCTTGGCTCCGGTAGCCTCGACCTTGATATCCTTGAGTCCGCTCTCAACCAGGGCGTAGTTCCATTTGCCTGAAGGAGTCATCTTCCAGCTCTTGAAATCAGGATTGGCCGAAACCTTTCCGGCGAGATTTTCGTAGATTTTGTTGTCTTCCTCGACCAGGGCGGGCACAGCGTAAGCGTACACTATGGGACCTCTCTGGACGGACTTTCCGGTGTGGGGATTATCCACAATCTCTATCTTCATGGGGAGATCCACGGTGAAGGTGTCACCGCTCTTCCAAGCCTTTGATACTGTGTGGAATCCCTTCTGTCCGGCGGTGCTCCATTCCGGGATGCGGTAAGTGAAGTCCATATTGACAGGATCGTTGGTGACCTTACCATTCTTAAGGAAGGTGAACTCGAACACGATCCTCTCTTCGAAAGGATATTCAGTCTTCTCCTCGATCTTGACCTCCAAGCCGTCGCCTAAATCATAAGTCACCGCGGAAGGTCCGTAAAGCGCCGCTACAGGGTGCCCCTTCTTGTCTTTCAGCCACATCCTGGCGACATAGTTAGGCATATACCTGTGGAGATTGCCTATGCAGCACTCGGTCTCATGGATAGGCCTGTAGGCCATCCAGGTCAGGCCGTGCTTGAAGCGGTTGTGGTTGGACTCTCCGGTGGCGATCACCTGGTTGGGGCAGGAGAAATATTGCATGGTCTTGAAATCCTTTGTGATGGATCCGAGTCCGCCGTTGAATATTCCTTTCTCAATGCGATCCGCCCAACCGCCGTCTCCGGTGGTCATCAAGTAGTAACCCATCGTCCAGGTATAGTCGCTGACATCGCAAGTCTCATGGCTCGCGAGAGGGTCGTTTCCAGCGAGAGCCTCTGAGGATGAATTGATTCCGTCGATCAGCATATTCGGCTCCTCCATCTTCTTCTCGGCGTGAAGGGCAGCCTTGAGATAGTTCTCGTCTCCCGTGTAGGCATACAGGAGGAGAGGAATCTTAAGCAGCTCGTTCATCGTGACGCCGTGCATGTTGAACACGCTCTCATCCAATGCGGTGATCTGGGTCATGTCGCTCGCGTTCTCGGCCCAAGCCTTTGTCGCAAGATCCAGGAGCGCCTTGTTTCCGGTCAATGAATATGTCCAAAGAATGCCTTCCACGTTGATGACGAAGCGATCCATACCCATCTCTTCCACTGAATATGACAGGTAGTTCTTTTCCAAAGCCTCTGGAATCCTGGGATCTCCAGTGGCCTCATAATAAGCCTTTACGGCCCTGAAGAACACGGCGAACGGCCAGGCCATTGATCCGGTCTCAGGTCCGAGACGTCCCTCGGGACGGTCCTTGGAGTTGATAAGCTGCTGTTTGGCCCTTCTTTCCTGCATTCTGGCCATCCTCTCCCTCAGCCTCGGATCCTCGGAGACCTGTGCGGAGAAGTTCTGTCCTTGACCGCCCTGGCCGGGACCCGCGCCTTGAGGTCTTTGTCCTTGACCATTGCCTTGGGGTCTCTGGCCTCCCTGGAAGTTACCTCCCGGGAAACCGTTGAAACCACGCTGCTGGGTGTTGTCCTGGGCGGACAGCGGTACGCCTTTCTTGGCCGGAAGCGGATGGTTGAGAACATAATCAATATTCTCCTGCCAAGTCTTCAGAAACCGTTCATCATCAAGTACATAACCAAGCCTTGTGATACCGTCCAGATAGTAGGCGGTCTGCTCGAAACGCCACCAGTCAGCGCCTCGTCGGTCGGAATCCCTCTCTAGTTCTCCGGCCCAAAGGACGGAGTTGAAAGGATAGGCCATCGCCTCGGGATGGCTGGAAAGCCCGTCCCTCTGCCTCTGGAGAATCTCAAGGAGCCATCCTTTCGGCTCGATCTTGTCGATGAGTCCCTCGCTGAACTTGGCGTACGGGGGAGCCGGAACTGTCGATCCGACAGCTGGTTCTATCTTCTGGTCAAAAAGCTCCAGGATGAAGGTCGCTCTGGCCGGGATATGCATCTGGCCGAGAATGTCGTAAACCTTCCCGGTCACAACATCCCTTCCTGAGGTGTAGCCCTTTGTCACGTCACGGAAGCGATCCATCTTGATGTCCACATCCTTGTCAGAGCCGCTCAGTATGACCAGCACGGTCTCATCCCCTTTTTGCCTCGCGTAGACATAGCAATTGCCGTTCTGCTGGAGAGGGGCGTACTGAGTCATAGTTCCCTCTGTCACCGCCTTCGAGTTCTTCCTCCAGTTGAGGATTGTCTTCATGTACGAATATGCCTCCCTTTCCTCGGGGGTTCTTCCAGCCTCGGTGAAAACGCTTCTTTCATCTCCCGGCCAGCCTCCTGGCATATCCTTACGTATGGCTCCGTCTCCCTGGGCCTTGGTGGCCTTGAACAGCAGCTCAGTCCCGTAATAGACCTGAGGTATTCCCCTGGTAGTCAGTAGGAAACCTATTCCTTGCTTGTAGCGGTTGAGCCCCTTGTCCTCTACTCTCGAGAAGCGTCCCAGGTCGTGGTTGTCAAGGAAAACAAGTACATTGGACGGGTCTGGATATAGGATGTCGTTGGCCATAGAGACATAGATGTTGAACAAACCGGTCGGGTTCACGTCGTCGGACTTGCTCTCATAAGTGAAAGCGTCCGGGGCGAGGAAAGCCAGGTTGAAGTCCATCACACTTTTCAGGTGGGAATCATATTCCTTGTTCAGGACGCTGCCTCTCTGCCACCAGGCAGGGAAGCCGCTTCCGACCGGATACCAAGTCTCTCCGGTGATATTGAAGTCGGGATATTCCTCAAGAGTTTCCTTGCACCATCTTGCCGCGAAAAGGGGATCCATATATGGATGGGTATCCTGACGTACTCCGTCGATCCTGGCATATTCAATCCACCAGATACAGTTCTGTATCAAGTAGTTGGCAACGAGAGGATTCTTGTGGTTGAGGTCTGGCATGCCCCTGTTGAACCATCCGTCCGAGAAGAGTTGTTTCTCTGAGGGGGCAGCATGGGGGTCGACAGCCGTCCACTTGTTGTGGCTGGTTCCGACGAAGGTGTTGTTGAAGTTGAGCCAGTCACCGGTGGGCAGGTCCTCCATCCACCAATGGGAACTTCCGCAGTGGTTGAATATCATGTCCATAACCACCTTCATCCCGTTGTCATGGGCCTTCCTGATAAAGGCGAGATACTCATCCATCGTTCCGAAACGAGGATCGACCGCATAGTAATCAGTGATCGCATAGCCGTGGTAGGTACGGGCCGAGTTCTCCTGGACCGGGTTGAGCCAGATCGTGGTTATCCCTAGGTCCTTGATGTAGTCGATATGGTCCGCGACGCCTTTGATGTCGCCACCATGGCGTCCTCCGTCACGGCTCCTGTCGGCTGTCGCTCCGCCGATGGTGTCATTCTGCGGTTTCCCGTTGGCGAAACGGTCCGGAGTGATCAGGTACAACACGTCTTTCGGGCTGAATCCCATCGCTCCAGGTTCCTTGCTACGCTCTTTAAGCTCGTATGCTTTTACGGTTTTCTGTCCGTCAAGATTGAACGTGATGTCGAAAGAACCGGCCTTAGCCTTGGGACTGATCTCCAGATCGACAAACAGGTAGTTGGGGCTCTCGACTCTGGTCACGCCCTTAAGTGTGATCCCTTTCTGCTTCAGGGAGACATCTGCTTTGCCGATGCCCTCGCCATGGACGAGCAGTTGCAGGGAGTTGTTTTTCATGCCGACCCACCAGAACGGCGGCTCGATCCGGTCGATTCCCTCTCCCGCTGCTGAGAAAACGCTTCCCGCAAGCAAAAGGATGGTGACCGTCAATGATTTGAAAAGGTTTCTCATCGTGGTTTGTAAAAAGATATTGTTAATTTGAATTAGAATCCGTTTCGGTAAATATACAAAAAAATCGGGAGGCTGGTGGAACACACCGGCCTCCCGAGTCAATTTTATAGGAGATACGCTACATCGCCTCGATCAGCTCGTCGTTGGAGTAGGCGTCGGCTCCGTAGCAAGTCTTGAGATAGGCAAGGCCACCCAGGTAGTCCTCCTCTGTGAAGGCGTTTGTCGCTTCCTTGGCGACGACCACATCATATCCGAGGCAGTAAGCGTCAGCGGAGGTGTGGCGGCAGCACATGTGGGTGTGAAGGCCCGTGATGATCACGGTCTGTACGCCAAGTTCCTTAAGAAGGATGTCCAGGTCTGTCTGGAAGAAGCCGCTATAGCGCCTCTTAGGCACTACATAGTCTTTGTCGCAAAGCTCCAGCTCAGGGATAACCTCGGCACCCGTCGTGCCCTTAATGGCGTGGTCACCCCAGAGTTTCAGTTCGCGGTCGATGCCCTTAATGTGGCAGTCATTGCAGAAGATGACAGGAACACCCTTCTCACGCGCGGCTTTGAGGAGCCTTGCGGTTGCGGGAACGATAGCCTTACCACGGTCGCAAGCGAGCGAGCCGGTGACGAAGTCGTTGAGCATGTCAACGACAAGGATGGCGGGATGATTGAGTTTTTCCATTTTTATCAGTCAATTGTTGTTTACCAAACCGTTAGGAAAAAAGCAAATACTATTCCAAAGTCCTAAGCAGCGCCTTTGAACTGTTGATCACCGCGGCGGCCTCAGCATCGGTGGATTTCTCCCAGTCAAGGTTGAGAATCTTCTCAAGCTGAGCGTCAAGCAGGGCGGCCTTCTTGGGGCTCAGTCCCTGGCGGATGGCACGGATCTTCTCGTTGTCCTGTATGCCCTCGATTAGCCTCTGGAAGCTGATGCTGGGGCCATCAGGGTAGACCAGGTAGCAGTCTCCGGCTCTCCAGGTGCGGAAGCGGGAGTCCACGCAAGGATCCTTTACCCAGCTGTTGTAGGCCCAGCGGAGGTAGCCGCTGTAGCCAGTCGCTGCGGCGAACCAACCCAGATAAGCGGACTCTGCGGGAGCGGAATCTGTGAAGGTGTTGGGACGCTGGGGACTGCAGCAGGTGTAGAAGGTGACTTTCTTGCCTTTGGCCAGATGGCTGGCGACATCTTCGGGAGTCATCTGCACAGGGAGTCCGGGACGGAGGGCGAAGCTGATGTCGTACATCCTCTCGGCGACCTCGGGACCGAAATAGTTGATAGCTCCCTCAATACGGTAGTCCTTGTCGGCCTTGTAGATGATGGAATAGGCATGCTCGAGAAGCTCCTTTGGACGCTCGTCCATGGCAAGGCAGGACTTGTCGAACCATCCTTTGGTTCTGAGATGCTTCGCGAGGTCTGTCAGGAAGGGCAGCATATAATCCTCATATTCCTTTGAGCCGGGATCCATCTTCTTGGATACGGAGACGTTGAGGGCAGCGTCGAAATACTCGAATGTGAGATGCCAAGGAAGAATTGAGTAGCAGTCGATTTGCTCGGTGATTCCGCAGCTCATCATGAACTCGATCCATTTGTCGAAGACGGAGTAGTCATATTTCCAGGTTCCGTCCAGTCCCTTGAATTTGCCCACCATGCTCTCGAAAGGATCCTCGGTCTGGCTGTTCCAGGGGTGCTGGAATATGCTGGCTGTGATCACTTTCTGGCCTGCGGAGGCGAGGTATTCCATAATCGGACGCATAGCCTTGAAATGCTCCTCGCTCCAAAGCGGCACATCGAAATAGCGGGCGACCGCATAGGGGTTCTGCCAGAGGTCAAGGTGGAACTTCCAGTCTTTCGGCTCGGGAAGAATCCTCTTGCTTACCTCAAGGGTGTAAGGGATAGCGAAGGACTTGCCGTCAGCCTTGGCTATGACAGTGCCTTTATACTTGCCAGGTGCGGCGTTACGAGGGATATTGATCGTCAGCCAGACAGGGCGTACCGTCTTGGCGGGAACCGCCATGCTCTTGGCTTTGACGAGCCTGTCCGGGGCAAGGACAATATCACCTTGGAAAACCACCTCTCCCATCACATAGGTCTCGAAATATTTGTCAACGGCTTTAGCGGGAATGACGTTCTTTCCGGCTACCAGGTCACTGGCCTCAAACTCAAAGGCTTCCACGGCCTCAGGAGCGACAAGCACAGCCTGGGCGTTGACCCTTTCGCCTCTCCAGCCGTAAAGGGCAAGAGTCTTGGCGAGGGTCGGGACATCGTCTTTTTTGTACTTCTTGTCGATGGTTCCCCAACCGAAGTAGGTGGTTGTCACGTTGTTCCAGACAGCGACGGGGGTCGGATGCGGATCCTCCATTTCTATAACCGGCTTCTGCTGGCCGGACAGCATGGCGCTTGAGAATACCAAGCAAGCCACGGCAAAAGCTATTCTTTTCATATTCTCAAAGATAACACTTTTAAAAGAATAATCCTTCATTATTTCTTTCTGTGGAGTTTCTCGGTGGCCTCCTTGATGATGGCGTTCTCCTCAGAGAGGTCGATCAGCTCATCGTAGGGCTTCCCGACTCCCAGGCGCTCATCCCAAATCTTTGATGCCTCCACTAATTTGATGGCGGCATTGTACTTGCCGGCTTTAATCTCTTCCTTAGCCTTCTCCAAGCACGCTCTCCGGTAAATGTCGTGTCCTTTCCTGGCGCCTTCCTTTGGCATGACTCTCAAAGCAGAGAGCACCTTGAGCGATTTTGTATACTGCCCTGCACCGCAGAGCGCCTCGGCGTAGGCTAGTCCGAACTCGAACTTGTCCGGATATTTCTTGAAATAACGGTCACCAGTCTGGCAGGCTTCCTCCCACTGGGCGTTTTGCATATAGTAGTCCACGAGGGCTTTACCTGTTCGCCAATCCTGGGAGATAGACTCTGCCTTCTTAAGGTCTTCAAGACGGGCTTCGCCGCTGCGGAGTTTGGCTCTGGTCAGGTAGAAGGGATTGAAGTCGGGAAGGTCTCCGCAACCATTAAGAAGTCTTAGCGCCTCGTCTTTCCTGGCATTCCTCCAGAGGATAAGGGCTTTGTAGTAGTCGTGTTTCCAGCCATTGGTCCGACCCGGCTCCTTGATCTGGGCTTCGGCCCAGTCGAACACCTTGATCATTTCCGGACGGAACGGGAACACGAATTCCGGTGAGGACGCGTCCGCCTCTTTCAGAAGGGCATACGCACCCTCGGAGTCTCCTTTCTTGTCGAGAATATATGCCCTCAGGTATTTAGCGGTAGGATAACTTGTCATCGAACAAAGCATCTCCGCCTCTTCGTCAAGGCCGCTATCCAGATACCAAATCGCCATCTCGAGCAGAGTCTCCTGAGGAAGCTCGCACTTCAAGGTGCCGAGGAATGATTTAGGATCCCCTTTCAGCAGGCTATTCTCGAAATTGAAGTAGGGGAATAAAGGCAGCATTGTGGATTCGAGATCAAGGATCATCCCGCGAGTGCCCTTTTCACCTTTATGCCTCAAAGCGGCCAATCTGGTCACAGTCGCCATCGGGCTGGGGCTCTTTGATGAATATGTCAGGGCGAGATCCCAGTTCCCGTCGGCGAGGGCTGTCCTGGCCAGCTCGACGTAAGCGGCCTCTTGCCAGGCCGATGTGAAGGTGGCGAGAGAGAAGCCGTCCTTTGTCTCCACGCTCTTTCCCAACGCTCTTGCCGCCAGACCGTAAAGATAGTTGGCCTCTCCGTCGTATGTGTTGATTCTGAGCGCCTTCTGGGCATAATCAAAGGCTTCGTCATACATTCCGCAATGCAGGCTGAAAGAAGCCATTCCTCGAAGGGCGGGAGCGTTCCACTTGTCTATGGCGAGGCTCTTGAGATATTCATCCCTGGCCTGCTCGAAGTGGTTGACATTCATCAGCTGGTCGGCTCTCAGGCAATGGCCGTAGGCGGTGTTCCAGTCAAAGTCTTCCGGCATCGTGTCGGGCCTGTTGGTTCTTCTTGAGGTGGGATTCTCGTCGTAGACAAGATCGTCGTCACCTACAGTCACCTTGACCGGGCCCTGGCTTACTCCCACGACAGTGTGCTCCCAAGGTTTCAAGACTGAGAAAGCGACATTGTCCGAGAATAGCTCTTTACCATCGCAAGTGATTGTTACTCTTTTGGTTCCGCCGCAGACAGGGGATATCTTCACGATGGCTATCTCTCTATCCGTCCTCTCCAGGCTCAGGGCTCCGAAACGGCTCGCTACCTGGAAAGCTCCGATATTCTCCACAGGGAACCAGTATTCGGTCCAGTCATCCTCGGTGGCAGGCGCGATGGAGTTGTGCTTGAAGGGTGTGTTGATGCTCTCGATCTGGGAAGGCTGGTTGAACATCCTTCCCGCTTGCATCTCGACATATTGTCCGTCCTTGTCGGTCAGAAGGTCTTCCCAAATGCCTCCTTGCCTTGCCTGGCTCCAGCAGAAGAACTTTCTTCCGAGTTTCTCGTCAGGACGGGCGACATGGGCGTAACCGAAGCTATCGTCATGCCAGTAGGCTCCGAAATATTCAGCGTACTCCCCGATGATGTGGTAAGACTTGTCGGCACCGAAAGCGTTCTGGGAGAACCAGGACAGGTCACGTCCCTTAGGATCTCTCGGATAGGCGTGAGGGTCACCTGGGTGGCCTATATACCTGTCTCCGGGCATGCACAGCTGGAGGTTGCCTCCGGCCTTGAATGCGGCATTGGACCAGTTGTAATAGGGTTGCGCAAGGGAAGAAGTGTTGATGTAGTCAGCCTTTGTGGTGAAATACGCCTTGTCGGCCGGGACGTTGATCTCCACTGTCCACCAGGTCCTTGTCAGCAGCTCATAGGAGGCGATTATGCAGCTCACGCTTCCGTCCGGATTCTCCCTTGTGATGTAATCGACAGGAGTCGCTGTAGAAGGAATATGACCAATGATTCCGAAGTTGAACTCAATACCTCCGGAGGTCCAGGCGCCTCTCATGGCGATGTCCCTGAATTTGACGACATGGTTGTAATACACGAACTCCAGGCCTCTGGTCTTG
Source organism: Bacteroidales bacterium (assembly GCA_024693285.1). GTDB lineage: Bacteria > Bacteroidota > Bacteroidia > Bacteroidales > UBA932 > Cryptobacteroides. The sequence goes on along the minus strand of JAILLE010000028.1, from coordinate 36,189 downwards.
TCGATGGCGCCCCAGACCTTCCCTCCAACTTCCGGAAATACCGTGACGCTAATCCACTCATTCTCAAGAACTACTGTCTTCCACTCCTTATTCTTCCCGACAGACTCGTAGCCGTCAAACCGGAAGTAGGGGTATTGTAGGAGATCCGGGTTGGCGACCGGATTGGGGTCTGAGAACCCGTAGGTGAGCATCGAGGTCTTTCCCTCGGTCAGTGTCGCTTTCCCTGGAGCGGCGCTCAGGACACCGGCCGCCAAGCAGGCCAGCATCAGTGATAGTGTTATTCTTTTAATCATAGTGATAATATTATACTCAATTACACGAACATCATCTAATTCTCAATGACAATCAGCCAACCTTCCTTGCTCTTGACCGGGATGAGTTGACCGGCCTTGAAGGAAGTCTCTTCCTGGAAGTTCATGATCTCAGGTGCGGTGATCTTCGCCTTTGCGGGATCTATTCCAATAGCTTTCCAATTGACTGTCAACCTAATGGTCTTGTCTTTGCCGGAGAAGTTGCCAATAGACACCAGTGTCTTGCCGTCCTTTACATAAGCCGTGGCCTTGACATCCAAATCCGAGGTGGTGACCGGGCAATCAGGATCCCAATAGCCAAGCATCTTCGCCTCTGTTATCCCGAACTTATCCCAGAACTTCCAGACCGGCACAGGGGATTTGACATTCTCTTTCCCGGTCCCGGTCCAAGAGTGTCTGGCTGTTGTGCCGTAGACCATTCCCAGGAACCTGTTTCCGCCATCCTGCAGCATCTCGCTCATCACTCCGAACGGGATTCCTGAGAAGGTGACAAGCCACTGATCCGGAGTCATCTCATTGTACCTGTAGCTCTCGCCGAACCAGAGCCTGTCCATATACGGGAAGAACTCGGTGTATTGGTTGGCCGGACCCTGTGAATATCCGGTGTTGGAGTGGAGGTCAATCAGCGCGCCATCGTGATACTTCTCCAGGATCTTGCGGATTCTCTTGACGGTGGTCCTGTCGAAGGAAACGTCATCCATATAGATTCCGTCGAGGTCGTAGTTCACCAATATCCAGCGCAGTCCCTCAAGGAAGTAGTTGATAAACCTTGAGTTAGGGGTGAGAACCAGGGCGGCGTCTGAGTCTCCTTCCTTGATCAGGACTCCATCCCTGATGTTGTCGAGGGCTGTGTACCACGCAGGCTTGTAGTCATCGATCAGGTGCTCGCAGTCCCAAGGCAGTCCGTAACCGACTCCCTCCAAGAATATCTCGTGGTTCAGGCTGTGGAAGGCATAGACCTCTTCGCAGTGGGTGGTCAGTTCACGAATGGTGTAGTACAGTTTCACCTTCCTGCCGTTCTCGTGCTGATGCTTGATGTGGGCGACCAAGGAGTCCCGGACAATATAAGGATAGTTGATGTAAGGGTTCAGATTCGTGGCGTGGTGGATATTACCGATATTGGCTCCGTCCTCTGACGCCTTGTCGAATCCGGAAGGGGTGGAGTGGTAATATCTCTCCGAGAAGTGCTTGGCTGGATTGAGATCCTTGACGGGGGTGATCAGCAAGTTGAACTCATAGTTCATAGGCTCCTTGCCGATCGTCCTCTTGCCCGTGGAGGCGACCACGGTGGCAGGTTTGCCTTTGGCTCCGCTGACAGTGACTGTCCCGAGATGATTGTTGCTCCAGACGGGTGTCGGTTCCGGCTTATAGTCCCAGATGAGTGGTCCGTGGTAGGTTCCGCCTCGGAACTCAGTGTGAAGACCAGCTTTCACGCCACCGATCCAGTAGCTGTCGTAGGAACCATCCCATTTATAGGTGTAGTTGACAGGACGGTATCCGCCTCCTTTTCCGCCGCCATATCCTATACCGAGGAGATACTCGGAAGAGTAGGCGCTGTAGGCGGAGACAAGCCTCACATCCTTGACGTCGATTTCTTTTTCCGAAGAGACAAAGATGTCGAAATGCATATGGCCGTCAAACTCCATGTTTCCTGTGAGATCGAACTTGATCCCATTCTGCTCAGAAGAGGCTTTCCAAGTGACGAGACCGGCCGCGTCCTTGGTGATCTTCACGTTGTCGGCGTTGAAGACGACTTCACCGTTCTTTGTGGATACAATCAGCTGCTGCGGCTTTTCGAACACGTCCTTACCATTGATCTCGATTTTTCCGACCATACCGTTGGCTCCGACCTCGATGACTTTGCCGGTCGCCTCGACTTTATTCCCGTCCACAGTCATTTCCTTGAACGGGGCGACAGGCTCATTGTCCAACGCTATGGTTGAGTTGAGCCAGCGTAGTCTGGCGTGTCTCCAGGTCTCCGAGTCGCCCTTATCCGCCAGAACCTTTGAAGAGACTTTAATCTCAATCGGTATTACTTGAGGCTCAACGCCTTCCGCTGAGATAACCGCTTGTCCCTTATAGGTTCCAGGCTTGGCGTCCTCAGGGATCTGGACTCCACACCAAAGAGCCTGCACCTTATCTTTGGGCACGTTGATGGTGAAATCCAGATGCTTGCCATCCCAGTTTGTTCCCTCCTGGTTGAAGCAAGTCATGGCATCCGTCCCGATCGTGGCATTGCCGTTCTTGAGCTCTGAGAAAGCGACTTTGACATTCTTGAGTTCCTTCTTCGCCGCCCAAACACCTAACTGCCATGCGTAATATTCATTCCTGCAGGCGAGGCCTTTGAAAACCGTTTTCGGACCCTTCGCCCATCTCGCGGGAATCTGGCAAGTCAGCTGGATAGGGAAGGCCCTGTCCTCGGGGAATATAACCATATCCTTACCGACGGCTGACTTCACGGCATCCATTTCTTCCTTTGTGGCAATCAACCCCATAGGGCTCCAGAAATTGAACCTCGAAACGCTCTCGAAGCATTTCACCGTGGCTTTCGGAAGCTCATTATTTCCGCCAGCCACTTTTTCGGCCCAGGCCTTGTCCGTATCGTATTCTGGTGGAAGATAATCGTTCCAAGGTTTGCCATATCTAGCGTCTCCGCTTCCTGGACGCCATTTATAAGGCAGGTAATAGATGTAATAAGTCCCGGCTCCGGCCGTGGGCCTGAAGACCACCTCGCCTTTTTCCGAAGTCATCTCTGTGACCATTACGTCCTTGATCTCGTTGTCTTCGGCGTCGGTGACAATTATTCTCTTAGTGTCTATCCTAAGATCCGGGCGCCTCCAGGGCAGCTGGGCGACCACGCCATCGGCTGAGGTCTCACCAACAGTGACAACAGCCCTGTGATGACCTCTCTGGTCAACCTTCCATTGGGTATCCGCTACTTTGAACGGAATCCCGTCAGGGGCGAACGCCTCGTAGCGGCTATTCCCGTCAGGGTACCCTTTTTCTTTCACGCATCCTGCCAGACAGAGAATCGAGATTGTGAAAGCGATTGATAATGAATAATAAAACTTAATCATTCTGTCAGGATCAATGTTATTATTTAACTATTGAGATCAAATCGGATTCTATGATTGAAGTTTTCGGGGCGAAATCCTGGGAGAGCATGTAATCCAGAAGAGCGGAGCGGAAAGCCCGGCATTCCGGATATTCCATGACCGAGCCCAGATCGGAGGCGCACACCAAAAGTTTCCCCTTGCCGACGTTGGCTTCGAAAACGAGCCCTAACTTGTGGTTACGCTCCACATTGTCGATCACCTGAACTATCGGTTTCAACTCCGGGAAGGAGTCAAGAATAACAGGCCTGGAGGCCTTGACGACCGGAAACCACTGCCAGTCGGTGTGTCTGGCGGTCGGGAACTCCTTGAAGAGGGGATGTCCCGGATCGGTCAGGATTCCGAGTGTCCCGGGTGAGACCGGTTTCCCGTTATTCTCGCATATCCTCTTGAACATCTGATAGTTCCAGTAGTCAGTCTGGAAAAGACCACCCACTGTTCCGGCGGTGTCTTTGGGCATATACAGCACTTTCCCTCCCTCTTCGAGAGTCTGTAGAGCTTTCTTGTCAAGTGCCCGGGTGACGAGGATGTCTTTATTGTCGGTAGCGTCCTTGTCGGGATATACCCAGATCGGCCAGCTATTCATATGCTCCTTTCCATCCCCGCTCTTCGCGTTGACGGCAAGGAGTCCTTCCACTGGCCTTTTCACGCCCGACAAATCAACCTCGATATCTCCTAAGCCGGATAGACCTTCACCGGATGGGGCGGTGAGTTGTCCAGAGGCGCCTGTGGCATCGTCGCCGAGATAAAGGGACCATGTCACTGAGGATATGCCCTTTCCGCCGCTGAAATCAGCGATCTTTATCGCGGCCTTGAAAGTCTCTTTTGTGCTCCAGCAATACTTCTCGAACTCGGCCAGCGGGACAATCTCGTCGCACCATCCCAACCAGTCCTTTCTTTCCACAGTGCCCTTGCTGTCCATAAAAGCGTCCAGGATCCCGACATAAGCTGAACCTTGTCCCGGATAGTCCTGGATGTCAAGAAGTTGGAATCCTCCCAGGCCTGGAGTCCTGAGGCACATCTCAATGTCGGCCTTGTATAGCCTCGCAGCCCATTCGCCGGAAGCCAAGTGGAAATCCTTAGCTTGATCTCCCAGACCCGCCTCGTTCAGGCGGCGTTGGAATTCCATCAAATTGAGAGGGACGAGCGGTCCGGTGTATTTATCTATTTCCGAATAGTCCGGATAGGTCTGGAACTGGCCGGTCTCATGGGAAATGACAGGCACCGGCGACAGTTTGAGAGCTCCGGCGAAGTTTCGGAGAGTGCCTGGGTGGAAATGGTTGAGTATGCCTCCGTCAAGAGCGTCGCAGAAGGCGAACGAGGATCGAACCTGATTGTCGAAAGCCTCATAAGGCTCCCATCCGGTCCTGACCGTGGCCTGGAAGTCCATCCCCTCGACATAACCCTTCATGCCAAGATAGGCGTTGGTCCCGTTGGTGTAAAGAATATGCGGAGCTTCTGCCCTGAAGGCATCCACAAGGTCTCTCATCACCTCCGGCTCTCCCCAGAGCTCGTTCCCGAGGGAGAAAAGGGCGAATGAGGGATGGTGGCCGTAGGTCCTCACGATGTTGAGGCCTTCTTTCTTTAGATATCCGAGCAGTTCGTCACCCTCCAGGGTGCCCCAGAAGGGAAGCTCTGGCTGGAGATATATTTCCAGGTCATCAGCGGCTACGAAAGCGGCCTCAGGGGGGCACCAGGAGTGGAATCGCACATGGTTGATACCATAAGCGGCGCATTTGCCCAGATATTCGGACCATGCCTCCTTGTCCATTGGGGTATGTCCTGTCAGGGGGAAGACGCAAGCGTCGTGTTTTCCTCTGAGGAATACCTTATGACCTCCAGCGGTGAACTGCCCGTCGGTAATCTCCAACCGCGGCATCGTCTTTCCCGCTTTTGTCAGCTTATTCGTCCGTCCAGACACACTCAACTCAATCTTCCCGATAATTCCGTTCCAATTTGTCTGGGTGTCCTCGGAATACATGTGGGAACTCCGGATGACCCCATCAGGAACACCTCCGGAATTGTCCACCATGATCTCAATCGTGTGGAAGCCAGGCTTCAGATGCCCTAGATTGTATTCCTGGAGAGTGGAAATGTTATTCTCCGAGCCGATCTCTTTTCCGTCCAGGAACAAAGTGGTGGCTTTGGTGCGCTCCAGGAACAGGATCACATCTTTCCGTGACCATGCGGCAGGGATCGTGATCCTTTTGCGGTACCAAGCTTTCCCGACGTACGAGTGGCGTCGGCTAAGCCTCACGGTCACAACTGTTTCCGAAGGCTCATCACCCTTCCCGGCAAGATCGGTGGTGCCGGGAAGACGAATACTGTCCTCAAATTTGGCCCCGGCACTCAAGACACCTTCGGGATCAAGGGCGAATTCCCAGGAACCAGCCAAATCTATATTCCTTTGGCATGAGGATATCAATATGGCTGACGCGATGATCAGATAAGGGACCAGCTTTCTCATATTACTCGATAAACAAGAAGGTGACGGAATGGGCTGGTATCGAGACGGTTCCATCCTTTACGGGAAGGGTGGCGCCGAATGGCTGGACATGCTCGTCACCAATGTCGTTGAAATCGTCGGCGGAGCGGCCTGAGAGTACTTTGGAGCTGACCTTCTTCGGAGCCTTGATACCCATCCCCTTGAAATCAATGCTGAGCGCGATGTCCTTCTCCGGATCCTTGTTGGCTACGGCGCAGACATATTTCTTTCCGGTCTTGTCCGTGGTCAGGATCATATCCAAAACCTTTGTGGAATCGTCTTGGAGTGAGATGGTTCCGACCTTGGCGTCCACCGGAACCACGTAAGGCAGCAGATCGTTGGCGTACATCTTCATCGTATAGAACGTTGTCCTGCGGACTATGCCTTCAGGATGAACGAATATCGGTCCCCTGGTGTTGGTGATAGGGGAGATACAGGCTATGTCCACAACATCGGAATGACGCAGGCAAGTGTTGAGGAAGCAGGCAGAGAAAACCGCATCTGCCATCGTGTAGGTCGAGGCGATGTCATTCTCCCGACGGGCGACATAGTCATAACCTCTTTTCAGGTCACCGATTCCGGGATGGTACCATCCTCTAAGGTTCCATTCATCGAAGGCGATCTTTATTTTGCCGTCGAAGCCCGCTTCTTTCAAAATGTCTATTGTTGTGCTGATGCTGCCTTCCGGGTCATCGGTTGACATCATGCAATCAAGGAAAGTCTTACTCGGGTCATGCCACACCCAGTAGCCGTGGATCGAGACATAGTCTAGCAGGTAGCCGGCTTTTTTCAAAAGGGGATATGTCCAATCATGGCTTGGAAGAGCCGCGGCGAACAGCTTGATGTTCTTGTCGGCGCTGAGCATCAGTTTGGCGCTCTCGGTCACAAGCGGCCCCCACTCGGCGGAGCTTTTCTCTCCAAGCTCGTGCATTCCCCAGTTCTCGTTTCCGATACTCCAGTATTTGACGTTGAAGGGCTCCGGATGGCCGTTGGCTGCCCTCTGGCGGGCGAATTTGCCGACCGTCTGGTTGCAATATTCCACCCAGTCGCTCATCTCCTCCATTGTGCCTGTCCCGGCGTTGGTGCAGATGAAAGGCTCGCAACCGACTTTCCGGCACCATTTGACAAACTCGTCTGTACCGAAGGTGTTCGGGTCCTCGACCTGCCAGGCCTTGTCCCAAACGCTTTGCCGATCCGGGCCTACGGCGTCTTTCCAGTGGTAGGCTGAGACGAAACAGCCGCCAGGCCAACGTACAATGGGGACTTTCAGTTCCTTGATAGCTTCGATCACATCCTTGCGGAAACCATCCTCATCGGATAGTGGACTGCCTGGACTGAACACGCCTCCGTACACCTGGTTATCGAAATGCTCAAGGAATGCCCCGAATATCATGGGGTTATATTCCATGATTTCCGCATCCTGCTTGATGGTGAATGAGTTCTGACCGAATAGGCAAGCGGATGAGATTAATAAGCCTGCCGCCAACGAAAGAACTAAATGTCTTATTATCATAGCATTAATACTCTATAAAGACCGGGCCGAGCAGGCCGGAGTCGTGAAGTTGGCTTCCCGCGGCGGGGCCTGCTATGGTCCAAGTCTTCCTTTGAGCCTCGGGCTGGGAGGCGTCGTAGGCCAGGCGGTTGTACCATGTGCCGGTCACATCGACTGTCAGAGTGTTCTCGCCTTCCTGGATGAAGTCATTGATATTCAATGAATATGGCTCTGTCCAAAGGACTCCGGCGCTCTTGCCGTTGACCTTGACGTCGGCGATGAAATCGACCTTGCCGAGATCCAGGACAAGATCTTTTCCGAGTTGACTCTTGTCGATAGTAAAGCTGGCCTCATAGGTCGCGGTTCCGGAGAACGCCTTGCCTTCCTCTCCAAGCGGAAGGTCTTTCCAAGGCTTCAGTTCATTGATGGCGAGCGGCTCAGTCGGGGTTCCCCAGCCTTCCGGGAACTTGACCGTCCATCCTTCAATGGCGATCTGACCGGCATTGGGTTTGGGGGTGAAAGCCTTTTCCTTTGTGGTTGGCGAGGAGGCTCCGCTTCTGAACACGACAAAGCCACTCTCGGCATTGGCAAGGTCGAGGTTGACTTTCTTCATGCGACCCCAACCCTTGGCTTTCAATGACTTGACTGTGCCGCTCACAGGGTCCCACCATTCGGCTTTGCCTTTGCCTTCAAGCTTTATGGTTCCATTGAAACCCTCTCCGACAGGGGCGGCGATATAGTACCATTTGGCTCCATCAACCTCTCTCTCGGACCAGATGATCTCGGCTCCGCCATCCTGGATGTGGGGCTTCAGGCCAAAGGCCTTTATAGCGTCGGACAGCTCGATTCCCACGGCAAGTTTTCCCTTACCGACTTTGGAAATCTTGCCTTCCGGAATATCTCCCCAAAGGGACTTCACCGCTTGGTCGAAGCGTTTGATTTCATCCTCATTGAGGGTGGCGGGAGCTACGGGTGCTTTGGCGATGACTTTCGCTCCATTATTCACCAATTCTTTGATTTTCTCGATGGTCCCGGGAAGCATCCTTTCGTTCTCCGGAATCCAAAGGACTTTATATTCAATGCCTTCCGGGGTTACAAGCTTGCCGTTTTTGACTGAGATGCGGTTCAAGAGAGCGTCCGGGTTGCAATAGTCATATTTGAAACCGTCGGGGAAACGGATGTCACCGCTCTGTCGCTTGCCGCTCCCTGTGTATTGCGATGGCTTGTGGCCCACCTCATCGCCGAGGTACCAGAGAACGTCTTGGACAGGGCGGCCTCTCTCGAGGAGATAGCTTGTGCGGGCGAGGTATGTGGTGAAATGGTCCATATATTTCCACCAAGTCTGTCCTCTAAGGAAAGGGGTGCCTATCGCTCCACCGAATGTGGTTCCAGGGGGCAGGAAACCAACCTGGGGGTTGTGGGTGTAGGTGTGGAACACGTTGTGGGTCACGCCTGCGGCCATGTTGAAGTTGGCCACCTCCTTGAGCATCTGCCAGTGCTCGTCCCAAGTAAGGGAGAAACTGGTGAAACTCTCAGAAGCCACTCTGGGCTTGCCGTAGAGGTGGGCGGCTGACTCGGTGGGTTCAATGGGTTTGAAGTCCAGGTCGCCGACATAGCCCTCGGTGAAAGGCTGCCAGAATTCGCACATCGGAACATCGGCGTATTTGAAGTACTCTATCGGATCCATGGTCACGACATCGCTTCCGGCGGTCTCGTACTGGACCTCGAGGCCTTTCCCGTGGGCCAGTTCTGTCATTTTCCTGAAGAAATTCTCGACATATAGGCCGTTGGCCGTCCGCCTCCAGTCGATCAGGAACCGACTCGTCTCCTCCTGGCTGTCAAGCACATATCCCATAAGGGCGGGAAGCCTGACCGCAAGGTCGTAGCCGGCGGCATCCTTGAAATCCTTCTCCATCGTGTCTGTCCAGGTCTGGGTGTTGCACTCCCAGCTGTCCATCAACATTCCTTTGGCTTTTCCGCCCAAGGGACCATCCTGAAGCATTCCGACGTAATTCGCGAACTGGATTTCGGCTCCTTTGGGATCGAACTTGCTGCACTCCCAGCCAGTGGCTTCAGGAGTAGCGGGCGCATTGCGCTTTCCGAAATTGACATGGCCGAACCTCAAGACTGTCCAAGTGCCTTGTGGGCAGTCTCCAGCGGGAGCGGTCCAATCAAGGGTTCCGTCCGGCTTCATCTTGCCGGTTATGTCGATAATGTCTTTTGTTTTGACGAAGGCCAGCGGATTCTGCTCTGTGTGCTGTTGGAAGGGTTCCTTGGCGATCAGGGTCCATCCGGCCTCACCTCTCCAGCTGTTCTTCCTCGCAGCTGACCAGAAGCGGACGAAACGCACTGACGCGGGGTGGGCGTTGGTCAGCGTAAAGGTGTAACTTTCAGCGCCTTCCACCTCATTGCAAGCGAGCACCATGTTGTTCACACCGCCGTCCTGCCAGTTGCTCATCGGCAGGTCAGCGTCAACAAGGGTTTTCTCTTCTCCATCTTTGGTTGCGGTCAACTTGACATGTATTCCCGGATCGTAGCAGAAATTATGGGAGAACGCTCCCACCGGAGGAAGTTCCAGGGTGCGGATCACCTCACCTTTCGGCAGGGTAAAAGCAACCGTGGTGGTCGTTCCTGGTTGGAGTTGTATGTCTTTGGTATTCAGGCCCTTGAAAAGCTCTTTCCATTCCTCGGGGCCGCTTGTCGGCTCCGGAGCTAAGGCTTCCCCTGTGTCCCCGAGAGGGGTCGGGAAGGCCAGGACCTTAATGTCATGGTAGTCTCTCCAGGGCTCATCTGACGGCTGGCCTTTCAGGATGACAGTCGCCTTTCCGCCTACGGGAATATCTGTTCTGGACCAGACCAGCTGCCTCATGGCGTTCTCCGGCTTGATCCAAGGGCCACCAGCCATGGACCAGCCAGGGCATGTCTGGATGGTAAGCCGGAGCCCGAGGCTGTCAGCTTTTCTGCCCACATAACTGACCATATCTTCCCATTCAGGAGTCAACTGGGTCAGATGGCGGGTTGTTCCGGGCCACATCCCGCCAGAGCCGTGAAACCACTGGACTCCGGAGATTCCCGCATCGGCAATGGCCTGCATGTCAGCGTCAATGCCTTCACGGGAAATGTTCCCGCCGATGAAATGGAACCAGGTCTCTGGATAAAAGACCTTGCCGGGTCGCATGAAAGCGGCTTCGTCAGCAGGGCTGAACGGAGCCGCAAGTATCTTGGAATCGGGAACGATGCCCACTGGTTGCGCCCACAAACCAAGGCAGGCAAGCCCCATGGCAATACTAGTAAACAGGTGTCTCATATTATTTCTGACGTGGTTAGTCTGTATGCCATAAATATACGAAAATATCCCGGAAACCGTTCCAGGATATTCTCAAATCGATTTGAAAACCGTCAGTACATCAAGTGTTTCTTGGAATTATTCCTCCAGCCGGCGTCGCTCTTGTAGTCAGTGAAATACACCACGAGGTCAGCGTCGCTCTTGTAATCCACGAAATAGATTTTCTTCTTGGCGTCGCTCTTGTATTTCACGAAGTGCCAGATGCCCTTGTTGGCGTCGGCGTCACTCTTGTAGTTGGTCTTGTACACGACAAGATCAGCGTCACTCTTGTATTTGGTCACATAAACTTTGACTTGAGCGTCGCTCTTGTAGTCGCAGCTATAGACAGTCTGACCTGATGCGGCTACCCCTATCAGAGCCAGAACCATAATTATTAATATCTTTTTCATAATGCTGAAGTTTTATTCTTTTTGTAAATATAGCAAAAATCGTGGCAAACGAGCCTAAAGAGATCTCAGTTCTTTGATCAATGAGGGCGATCCAAGGCTCAGGCAGTCTACACCAATCTCGCAAAGGACTTTGGCCACTTCCGGATCAGAACCAGCCTCGCCGCACACTCCCACAGGGATGCCTGCTTTTTTGGCTGATTCCACAACCATCCTGACGGCCCGGACCACAGCTTCGTCTAGAGGGGCGCAAAGATATGATACAGAGGAGTTTCCCCTGTCGGCAGCCATCACATATTGGACAAGGTCGTTGGTGCCGATGCTGAAGAAACAGGCTTCCGAGGCGAGTAGGTCGGAGATGAGTGAGGCGGCCGGAGTCTCGATCATAACGCCTATCTCCAGTTCGTTATCGAAACATATTCCTGAAGCCTTCAACGAGGCTTCGCATTCTTCCACAAGCGCCTTTGTTTGTTTGAGTTCTTCAAGCCGGGTCACCATCGGGATCATCATCAAAACCTTGCCGTGGGCGCTGGCTCGCAGGATCGCCCTGATCTGTTCTTTGAATATGTCTGGCTTGGAAAGTGACAACCGTATTCCCCTCATCCCGAGGAATGGATTGTCTTCCTTGGGCAAATCCAAACATGGAGCCGGCTTGTCACCTCCAATATCCATGGTCCTTATGGTCAATGGACGGCCCTGGCAGGCCATCACGGCATCTCTGTAGATAAGGTATTGCTCTTCTTCGGAAGGAAGCCTATTATTGCCTAGAAATAGGAACTCGGTCCTGAACAGGCCGATACCTTCGGCCCCGCTCCGGATAGCTTCTTCGATATCCTTTACGGAACCGGCATTGCCATAGATTTTTACCCCGTATCTCAAGATGGTTTGTTTCATCTTTCCCGGGATTTTATTCCCTGCGGCCAGCCTGTCCTTGAATTCTTCAGCCTGACTATCTGTCGGATTGACAATGACTTCCGAACCGCATGAGTCGACCAGGAGGAGGTTCCCGGTCTGGATTCCGCTAATATCGATTCCAGTGACGAACGGGATGCCTTTGCTTCGGGCGATGATGCCCACATGGCTGGTGGAACTGCCTTTGCTCGTAACAAGCGCCCTGACTTTGCCGAGGTCCATTTTGGCCATATCCGAAGGAAACAATTCCTGGGCAACCAAGATAGTGTCCTCAGGAAGATTCTCAAATGGATTATCGGATATTCCTTCAAGGTATTCGACAAGGCCCCTGCAGATGTCCTTAAGGTCGTCTATCCTGGCTTTGAAATATTCGTCATCAGTATCGCTGAACATCCCTGAAATCTCGTCAGCGGACGCTTTGATGGCTTCGGAAGGGGCCATTCCTGCCTCGACGTTTTTTTGGATGGTGTCGAGGAGAAGCGGGTCTTCAAGAATCTCCAGGTGGGCTGAAAACACTTCCGGGGCAGGACTGTCCTTGATGTAGGCCTTCAACCTTCCGGCCTCGTGGACGAAGGCTTCTTCAAGCGTCCGTCCGCTCTGTTCCCCGGCCCCGTTTCCCCTGAGGAGTATCCAAGCCTTACCTATGGCGAGAGTTCCTTCCATTCTTATCCTAAAGGCTTTCCAAAAAACGGATCACTTCCGCCAAGGCCTTGTCTTCGTCCGGTCCATCCGCCTTGATCTCAACCTCGGTTCCTTTCTTTAGCGCAAGGCTGAGAATTGAAAGGATGCTCGACGCGTTGACCGTCCTTGCCACGGTGGAAATGGTGACCTGTGTCCCGGGGAAGGATTTGACGAGTTTAACCAGGTCTCCGGCCGGGCGGGCGTGAAGGCCATCTTGTGCTCCGATTGTCAATTTCTTGGCTATCATATCATTTCAATTTGTCGAATATTCCTTGAGCGTCGGCGGTATGGCAGAGGTACTCGAGAGTCTCTTCGTCTTCCAGGGCGGATGATACCTTTGCCAAAAGATCGAGATGTTCGTCTCCCTTACCTGCGATCCCCACGATGAGATAGGCCTTATCGTCCCCAAAATCAACGCCTTCCGGATATTGCAGGACGGAGATTCCGCTCCTTATGACCTTTCCCTTGGCATCCGATGTCCCGTGAGGAATCGCCACACCCATTCCCATGTAGGTTGTGGTAAGCCTCTCCCTTTCCAGCATTGATTCTGAATATCCTTTCTCGACATACCCGCAATCTTCCAGCAGGCGTCCGGCTCTTAGGATCGCCTCCTCTTTGCTCTCGGATTTAAGGCCAGTGAGGATGTTCTTTTGGAGTAAAACGGGTATATCCTTGTTTTTAAGACGGGCGGCCAACTCATCAAGCTTGGGGTCGGAGATGAAGTTAGTGATTCTTACCACTTCGTGGCCGTGTATCCTGTCAGCCAGTGTGTTCTGGCAGACAACTATGTCGGCGTCTTCGGGAATAGTGTCGACCGCTGAGTTGACGCATGTTATTCCGCTTATCCCGTTTTTTAGGAGCTTGGCTTTGAATCGTGTGGCACCAAGGGCGCTGGAACCCATTCCGGCATCGCAGGCGAAGACGATTTTCCTTATCTCACCTGGCTGGATATCAATAGGTTCCAGACTCTCTTTGTCGCCAGCCGCTTCCTCTTCACCTTGGAAATCAGGCTTTGCCTTTATCATCGGTATGGCCAGTAGGAATGAAATGGCGGTCCCGATGAGGACTCCCAGGATGCCGATCAGCAATCTGCCCTTGGGAGACATCAATATGATGGATATCAGGCTTCCGGGGGAGGCTGGCGCCACCAGTCCGAATCCTGTCAAAGTGAAGAACAAGAGTGAGCAGATGTTGCCGGTCATCACGGCGAGTAGCAGGATCGGTCTGGCTAAGACGTAGGGGAAATAGATCTCGTGTATTCCTCCGAACAATTGTATCACGGCGGCTCCAGGGGCGGCGTCCTTGGTCATTCCCTTGCCGAAAGCCCAGCAGGCCAGCAGGATTCCCAATCCGGGTCCGGGGTTGGGATCGACGAGGAATAGCATGGATTGGCCCATTTCCGCCGCTTGCTGTATTCCCAGAGGGGTCATGATACCGTGGTTAACGGCATTGTTGAGGAACAGGACCTTAGCCGGATCCACAAGCACGGCCAGGAGGGGATTCATCTTGTGGGCGAGCATCCAGTCGACACCAGAACTGAGCAGCTTTGTGAGTGAGTCGACCACATTGCCGATTACGAGGTATCCCGAGACCGCCAGTATCATGGCGATGATGCCCAGGGAGAAATTGTCCACAAGCATCTCGAATCCTGCCCCCACTTTCCCTTCAACCAGTTTGTCGAACCGCTTCACGCACCAGCCGGCCACCGGGCCCATAATCATGGCTCCGAGGAACATAGGAGTGTCGGTTCCGATAATGACGCCCATGGCGGCTACAGCTCCGGCAACTCCACCTCTATATCCACAGACGTTTTTACCGGCGGTGAATGCTATAAGGGTGGGTAACAGGTACTTAAGCATGGGGGAGACCATCTTGGCGATGCTCTCGTTAGGCCACCATCCTCCGGGTATGAAAAGGGCTGTGATAAGACCCCAGGCGATGAATGCGCCGATATTCGGCATGACCATCGCGCTCAGGCTCCGCCCGAATCTTTGTACCTGTTCTTTCATCTAGGTATTAGTCGTAAGCTACGTACCACTGTTCCTCGCCGAACGGGACGAGTTTGTCACCGACTTTACGCAGTCCCATGAGATTAATGCTCTCCGGGGCGGGATGGTTGATCCAGATGATCGGATTGTCCTGAGGATCAAGGGCGATTGAAAGCACCTCTGGAGTACCATATTCCTCAAGATCGACGTTCCAGATGCTGTAGGGTTCTTCCGGATTGAACTCTGCTGTCTTTGTGTATGTGGCGGTGATTGTGCCGTAGTCAATCCAGACGAAGGCGATCATCGCTTCCTTTCCCTTATGCTCGAACTCGACCATGCCGAAGCAGCGGTTCTCGTTCCTGAGCTCGGCTACTCTCCTGGAATACATGATCTTCCGTCCGAATTTCCTGGCGATCTCCTGCTCGTAAACCAGATCAAGGGGAACTTCCTCCTCGGGGTATTTCCAACGGCTGAAGGAAGGGAACCTATGGAAGGCGGCAAACTGGCTGTCGGAGGCAAGGGCGATTACCTCGAAGCTGGTATATCCCCGGAACATCTTCTTACGAAGCTCGTCATAGGTACGGAGCTCATAGTGGATGCCCTGGGCTATGTCCGGGTTGGCGTGGAAGCAGCCCCATTTGGCGTTCTCGTCCTTTGAGTTGTCCCTCACAAAGTATAGACGTCCATAGTTCTGCTTGAATATCACCCAGTTGTCCATGGAATAGTCATATTCGTCATCCCTTGCGGAAGCGCTGACGAAAGCGAAAAAGTCCTTGTCTGGATAGACATAACCCGGCGTTGTCAGACTCTCCCAATCGTAGGGGATGCTACTGCCCCAAAAGGCTCCTGGCATAATGAACTGGTCCTTGGCTCCCATCCGGACCTCGGTCACGTCGTAATTGTTCGTGAATGCGTTCTCACCGATGCCGACAACCGGATACTCTTCTCCGTTGAATGTGACAGCAGCAGGGACCTGGACGATTCCGGCGTAACGTCCTCCGTGGACCAACCTGGCGGTTGTGCCCTCATCGATAAGCTCGTACATATACCCGTCGGAGGTGGCGAAAGAACCCTCCTCATAACGGTAGTGGGCAGATAGACCCATTCCCATACCGAAAGGTGTGCCTCCGGCGTTGAAATTATCCTTGAGCTCAAGCAACTGCTCATCGGGAAAGAACTCACCCTCAAGGGTATAGTCCAGTAAATCCGTTTTGAGGTTGTAACTGAACTTGTTGCCTTTCATGGGGATCCATGCCCCGTTTTCGGGGGTGAGCTCCGCGGTATGGCCGTCCTCGTTGATGACGAAAGCGTAGAACCACAACTCTCCCTTCTTGTTGAAGGCTATGTTGACAGTCCCCGTCTCGCCGATGTCCTCATAACTGTAGATGCCGCTTGGAATCGGTGTGGCGGCTGAAACGTTTGTTGATGAAAGAGCGGCGGATAAGGCTATTATCGCCTGCAGGATCACCGCGGATAGTATTCGTAGTTTTCTCATATCGTAAATATAGTCAAAAATCAACGATTAGCTTGACTTTTTACCGTATATCCGCCGGCTCCCAAATACTGGTTGGGGTATATGTGGTTAATAGCGCTTGTTCTCCTCCCGAGATCGAGGCCGGGAAAAGGAGGTTCCCCTGGCATCTGGAAGACCCTCCGCTGGCATTGGCTCCCAATAGTCCAGTAGTGAGTCCTGGTGCGGAAACAATCATAATCTTAGCTATTTCCGGAGCCTTGAATACGGCTAATGTCTTTCCGTTTTCGTCCAGCAGGGCGTTGATTCCACCCGACTTCACATTCATCTTATAGGTGGCTTGGTTGAATACGGCTCCTGGTTCTATGCCGCCGTAAGCTACCACAGTAGCACCATCATCGATATAGACCTTTTTCCCCACCTCTAACATCGCGTCCAGAGATCCTTCAGGAGGACCTTTCAAACATATAGCGTACACCACTCCTCCAGAAATCCTAATATCGTCGTTTGAGTCGATCGCATCATTGCCTGACGAAATGGCACTGGTATAGCCCCCAGTAATACTTATCCCATTATTAGAGTTGATCGCATCGTCATAATCGGAATTGAAACAATGCTCTCCTCCAGAGATATTGAGCGTTCCTTTGACTTCCAGGGCCTCTCCGTGTACGGTTTTAACATCAACACTTCCGCCGGCGATCTTAAAGTTTCCGTCAATCTGATTCTCTTTAAAACCAATCTTAATTCCCTTTGAGGCGACATCATACACATTGTTCCCATAAGTGGCGATTGAGATTGTCCCTCCGGAAATGACGCTTTCGCCTATTGAGCCATGCTCGGAATAATAGTCGTAACTACCGGCTCTGATACCCTTTCCCCCATCGCCATGGTTGGTGATGTTGACCGTTCCACCGCTCATGACAAAATAGTTGTCAGCCTTGATTCCAGCGCAGCTTTCCTCAGACCACTCCAAGCTAGCGTCAGCTTTTTCTACAGTCAAGGTGTATGAGGCGTTGCCGGCAGTGAATCTGTCTGTCCCGGAGGAGGTGGCGATTATAGTCGCTGATCCGGAAGCTATGATAGAGATTTCTCCGGCTTGGGAAATTGTCGCGACATCCTCATTTGTGGAAGAATAGTTGACCTTTACTTTATTGGGATTCGAAAGGGTAGGGAATATATATTCAGAGCCATAAACGAAAGCCACCGAGTCCGAGCTCCAAGATAATTCCGGGTCTGTCGGATGTGGGGGGATTTCCTCTTTTTGCTCTATCTGATCTTCGTTAATCTCGATTTCATTACCGGAGCAGCCTCCAATCATCAATAAGAAAGAGGCTATTAAAGCTATTAAGATAAAGCTTTTGGAACGACTCATAGGCCTGATGTCCCATGCAAGGCTTTAAGGCATAAGGCATCGGCTTCAAATATAACATATTTTTCAGAAACTGAAAGTGTAGCCGATGCCGAGCCAGCCTTTGAAAGTCCTGTCGTAAGTCAGGGACTTTAGTTTCGTGCCCTTCGCATTGGTGTCGATATTCTTGTCGCGGCAATAATCTGCCATCACGAACAAGTCCAAGGCATTATGCTGGTCCAGTTTCCAATCAAGTCCGAGAGATCCACGTAGACGGTTGACGTAAGTGTCTGTGTATCCGAGGAATGAGTAGTCGGAATACGTCTGGGAGGAAGTGTTCCAAGTGGCTGAGCACGCCGGATCATTGAACACGTTGCGAAGCTCGATATAGCCGTAGGGCGTGAGTGCCGGGGAGGCCTTGTAAGACACCTTGAAGCGGCTTTTAAGGGCAAGCAGGTTAGGTGTCTTCTGGTAAGGGTTGTTCACGTCCCTGTGTGTCAGTTGTAGCCTTTCCTTGACGGCGAACCTCCATGGACCTGTCTTGTAACTGAAAGTCACGTCGCCATAGGCTCTGTGACGAGGTTTCCACTCATCCGAGGAGTTCTTGTCTTCCATGAATATATATCCGGCTCCGACTTTAAGCCAGGGAGTGATTTTATAAGTCAGTCCCGTCCCGAATTGATAGCGCCCAAAATCGCTGAAGTTATCTCCCAAACG
Organism: Bacteroidales bacterium; assembly: GCA_024693285.1. Lineage (GTDB taxonomy): Bacteria > Bacteroidota > Bacteroidia > Bacteroidales > UBA932 > Cryptobacteroides. Next base: position 17,939 of record JAILLE010000028.1, on the reverse strand, counting down.
GGCTTCACCGTCGATGGTCCAATGGAATCCTTTGCTGATTCTCTTGTCCGCGGAGAGGGAGACTCTCGCCCCCATCTCGCTCTCCATGTCGTTGTCCGTCCCCTGGGCCAGGGATAAGAGGGGAGTGGCGGTCAGAAGGACACAGAGTATGCTTATTCTCTTTCTCATGGCTTTACTGTTCTACGAAATCCTTTGCTCTTGTCAAGGTGTCGATCGTGGCGGTCTGGTCCTTTCCGAGGGTGTAATACACTTTGATGAAAGCGGCGTCCTTGAGGAAGTCCACGTGGCCGATCTCGAGGTTGTCAATCTTTAATCCAAGGCGGTTCTCGAGGTCTTCCGTGAGTTCAGCCCGCCTCTCGGGGACTATCAGTTCGATCCTGTCGTAAAGGATAAGTTTGGTGGAAGTGTGCTTAAGTAGCCTTGGGCTTTCCAGCACCCATATCAGACAAACGACCAATGCGTTGGAAATCAGCATGACCGCTATTGTCCCCACTGACAATTCGTAGTGGGCGTGGTCTGTGGCGACACCGACGAGTTTGTAGACAGGAGCGAGTCCGTTCATCGCTGCCAGGGCTATGATGACGAACAGGTAGGTCATCTCCCGGATCGGCACGGTCTCGGTACGGTATCGGATGACTCCGAATATCGCGAAAAGACCGAGAGTCAGGCCGACTCCGACCTCGACGTTTCCCATCATGTAAAGGAGCATCAGCATCGCCGAGGAGAACACCATGAAGGTGAAATAGTAGTCACGGCGGCGACTCTTGCGGTAGTAGAAGAACTGGATCAGGATCCAGCATACCACAAGGTTCAGGAAGAAACGGATAGCCAGCTCCGTTATGCTCTGGCTAGTGGTCATCATGGCGTCCGTGATCGACTGGACATCCATGAGATCCTCATCCGCAAGGGTGAACTCACCCAGGTCTTGCATTGAAATCATATCACTTGAATCTTTTTGTTTATCGTCTTTTCTATGACGCGGACTTTGATTTTGAAGCGCCCGCTTTTAACTGAGGGGTCGGTCAGGGTCACCGCTATGCAGTACTTGCTGACCCTGAGAGGTTTGACCCTGTTGTCGAGGAGGATGCCTTTCATCTGGCTCGCGGCTCTGCCGTCCTGTTTCAGCTCAATGATCACGGCGTCCAGCAACGAGGTCTTCTTTCCGGTGCGGAAATTATTGAATACCAGATGCGTGTCTATTGTCAATCGCTCGGTCTTCGCAGGGTTGACAAGGGTGATCCGGTCGAAAGCGGTTGACAGGACAGGTGAAAGCCGGTCGATCGTGAATTCGGAATATTCCGCCAGGAAAGCTATGGCTTCTTTGTCCCGTGAGAAATCGTCCATCTCTTCGAGAGGAATACTCATCCTCTTTTTCTTCGTGCGTCCCTTGTTGTTCTTCCGCTTGATCTCGAGGAAGGCGGCACCGGAGTTGAGGTAGACCCTTGTCCGGACCTTCTGCCTTTTGAGACGGCGGTTGTGGTGGTCCAGAAAGGTTTTCAGTCCCGGAGTGTCGAAATAAATCGAGTTGTAAGGACTGATCTGGGTTCCTTCCGTCTCCAGTGCCCGGTAGCCGGCCTTGGCAGCGTCCCCGAGTACCCGGACGAGGGTGGTCTCGTCCGTGAGGTACTTCGAGTCGATGCGGTTCATCAGCTTGATCGAGTCCATCTCCTCAAGGGTGATCGGAGCGAATATATGAGGGAACTCAAGCATCTTTGGTGATGTATTCGTAAGTTTTCGTGGAGATCAGTTTTCCTTTCGGGTCGTACGTGTACTGTACTTTACGTTTACCAAACTCATTGAATTCGAACTTCTTGTAGTTGACGAGCTTGTTCCTCTCGTCGTAGAGGAGTTCTCTTGTCATGACTCCGTTCGCACCCCACTCAAAACGCTTGCGCCATTTCTGCTTTCCGGCGTAGTCATATTCGGTCTCCTCGATCTTTTTCCCTTCCGGGGAGTAGACTGTCGTATGGTCCAGGGTCCTGGCACCCTTGGCGTTGGCGTTCCATTCCTTGACGACAAGGTTCTTCTTGTCAATCTTGGTCGTTTCCGCGGACGGAGTGTTCTGAGCCGCCATTGCAAGGCAGGCGAGCAGAAGGGTCAGTGCGGTTAATATATTCTTTTTCATAACTTTCTGTATTTTAATTATTTCCGGAAGCTATTAGGATCTACCATCCTCCGCCAGGGCCTCCCATGCCGCCTCCGCCACCCATTCCTCCGGAGTAGGTGCCGAGACTTGAGGTGGATCCTCCGGATATTCCTGAGGTGGCCCAAATACCGTTGCAGAGAGTGGATCCGCTGACGCTCGCACCTTTATACGCCGACTTGAGGGAAGGCGCTGAAACAGCGACGGTTGAGACTCCCGACGGGGCTTTGAAGGCCGCGATGAAGGCGCTGCCGTTATGCAGGGCGTTCCAAGAGCCGGCCGTGCAGCTCATGCTGTAGACCGTCTGTGAGGCCGAGTAGCCATTCTCAAGGCCTCCGTAGGCCACTACTGTGGCTCCGCTGTTGATGTAAAGCTTATAGCCGCTCTCGGTGTTGGCGTCAAGCGCGACCTCCGGCTGTCCCTTGGTGGTTACGGCGAACACATATCCTCCGTTAAGCTTCATGTTGCCGTTGGAGTCCATGGCGTCATTCTGCGTGGAGTGGGCGTAGACAAACCCATTGTTGACATTAAGCTCTCCCTGGCAGTTGATGGCGTCGTCGGCGGTTGAATATGAATATGTCTCTCCTCCATTAAAGGTAAGGTTACCCTTCGCCTCAATGCCCTCGCTCTTGGAGACATTGACCACGACCGATCCCCCGCTGATAATAAGGTTGCCGGCATAGACATATTTATTGCCTGACTTTTCCTTATAACCGATCTTTATTCCCTTGGAAGACACATCGTTGGACTCGCTGCCGGTGGTCGTGATCTTCAGGGTTCCGCCGGAGATGTAGCTGTCGGAGAGGGTGTGGCTGGTCTCGTCGTAATCGTAACTTCCCGCGCTGACGCCCTTGCCGCCTGCTCCGGTATTCTTTATTGTTACCGAGCCTCCGGTCATCGCGAAGTAGTTGTCGGCCTTGATTCCGGCAGTACCCTTGTATTCGGCGTCATCGCTGTCGTAAGCCACTCCGCCACTGACATTTATGGTGGTGGTTCCGCCCTCGACAAGAACATAGTCGTCGGAACCGATGCCTTTCTTCATTGCGGCTGAAGTCGAGACCGTGAGCTCTCCATCAGAGAGTTGGACGTATTCTTTGCCCCGGATTCCGTGGCCGGCTGAGCTTCCGGAAGTGACTGTCACTGTTGGACTTGCCATGAAACGTACATAGTCGTCGGACACGATGGCGGATTTGCCCTGCTTGTTGGAGGCGTTCACGTTTAGGGAGCCGCTTCCGCTGAAAATGAGCTGTCCCTCGCTGAAGATCACGGCCTTCATGTCCTCGTCGTCCGAGGTGGAATAGGCTGCGGAGGATCCGTCGGCCAAGGTGTTGGAACCTTCGATCATCACGAAAGTGCGCTTGCCGCTCTGGTTGTTGATGGCGGCTCCGCTTGGATTGGTGAGGGTCAGCCCGTTCAGAAGGATTGCCTGTTTCTTGGAGCTGTAGAGCTTGAAACTTCCGTTGGTGCTGGTGCCGGTCAGTTTGTAGATGATATTTTCCGTGCCTGTGTTGTTGACGGTGACAGCAGCTCCGCTTGTGGTCACATAGCCGTAATAGTCCCCTGTCACAGTGACGGAAGTTCCTGAATATGTTATTGTTATCAATCTCGTGAAGGTCGTGTTGGAGATGTCATCGTCAGAGGATGTGTCTCCGGTCGAGGCATATGTGAACGATCCGGCTCCCTCATCAGTGCTACTTGTCACGACAAGAGTGAACGACGCTGAAGCTGCCTTGTAGGTGTCATTCCCGGCGAAAGTAGCTGAGATAGTGGTTGTTCCGGTTCCTTTCAGGATTATGTTGCCTTCCGAGTCAATTGTGGCCGAGGAAGTGTTGGAGGACGCATAGCTGATTGACTGACCTATTATCTCGGGACTGACGGTCAGTTCCGGGAATGCATTCGAGTCTTCAAGGATGGCCGTGAAACTGCTTTCCGACCACGCCACGCTGACCGGACATTTCACAACCTTCAACATGTATGATGCGCTGCCGGCCGAATATTCGTCATTTGCCTCAGAAGTGGCTGAGATAGTAACTGTTCCCTCTCCTACAAGAGTCACTTCTCCTTCCTCGTTTATCGTGGCTACGGAGGAACTGGATGATGTGAAACCCACTTCCAGGCCGTTCGGATTGTTGAGTGTCGGGAACTCGTTTTCGGATGCCATGATGGCTGTACATGTTGATGCTGACCAGGAGAGTCCGGCGCTCTTTCTGTCAGAATCTTCCCCTGTCACTTCCAATGTGTAGAACACACTTGATCCTTCAAAGGTGCCGTTATCCTCTGAAGTGGCGGTGATGGTAGTGGTCCCTGCCGCCACAAGGGTGATGGTGCCGTCGGAGCTTATCGTGGCGACATTCTCGTTGCTGGACGAGTATGTGACCGCCTGCTCCCCCGGGTTGCTCAAGGTAGGGAAAGTGTTCTCCCCTCCAATCGTCACAACGCAACTGTCGGCCGACCATGCGATGCCTTCCGCATTCTTGATCACGGTCAGTGTATATGCTGCGCTGGAGGCTTCATAAGTGTCTGTCTCAGATGATGATGCCGAGATAGTTGTGGTCCCTGCCGCCACAAGGGTGACGGTGCCGTCAGAGTCGATCGTGGCAACGGTTTTTTCTGAGGAAGCGAAGCTGACAGGGACACTGTATTTGTTTGTCAGCGTTGGAAAGCTGTTCTCGGCTCCCAGAGTGGCCTTGCATGTCGAGGCGCTCCAAGAGAGCGCCGGATCTATCTGTTCTGTTGATTCGTTTCCGCCCCCGATCTCTTCATCGGTTAGGAGTATCTCGTCGCCCATGCAGCTCTGGATGAACAGAGAGACTGACAGTGCCAAGACTGTCCGGAGGATTATTCTGGCTTTCATGATATATGTTATTTTAATAGATGAAAACCAGTATTATAAAAATAAGGCCATGAACGATCCCGCTCATGGCCTTTTCAACGAAACGCCGTTTTTCTTCAGCGAACGGCTTTTAGAGTTCGTTCATCTCTGCCTCGTACTCGTCCTTGCGGCCGACCAGGATGTCCTGGAACTCCTTCTGACCGGTACCGGCCGGAATGAGATGACCGCAGATGACGTTCTCCTTCAGGCCTTCTAGGTTATCTACGCGGCCACGGATGGCGGCCTCGCTGAGCACCTTGGTGGTCTCCTGGAAGGAGGCGGCGGAAATGAAGCTGTTGGTGCGGAGAGCAGCCCTTGTGATACCCTGGAGCACAAGCTTCGAGGTGGCGGGTTTCGCATCGCGGGCAGTCATCATCTTCAGACCCTGGCGCTCGAGGGAAGCGTTCTCGTTCCTCAAGTCGCGGGCATCGACGATGTCACCCTGCATGAACCTCTGGCTGTCGCCCGGATCAAGCACGAAGGACTTTCCGAAGATCCTGTCGTTCGTGTCCATGAACTCCCACTTGTCGACAAGCTCCTCCTGGAGGAACTCGGTGTCGCCGGGATCCGTGATCTGGACCTTGCGCATCATCTGCCTGACAATGATCTCGAAATGCTTGTCGTTGATCTTCACACCCTGCAGACGGTAGACCGCCTGTACCTCGTTGACAATGTAGTCCTGGGCCTTGACAGGTCCGAGGATATTGAGGATGTCGGTAGGAGAGGTACCTCCGTCGGACAGCTTGCTGCCGGCCTTGACGTAGTCATTCTCCTGGACGAGGATCTGCTTGGATGTGGGCACGAGGTAGTGCTTCTCAACACCAGCCTTGTTTTTGACGATGATCTCGCGGTTGCCCCTCTTGACCTTGCCCATGAGAACCTCTCCGTTGATTTCGGAAAGGATAGCGGGGGCAGAAGGGGTCCTGGCTTCGAAGAGCTCCGTGACCCTAGGCAGACCACCGGTGATATCGCTTGACTTACCGATAGCGCGAGGGATCTTGATGATCACATCACCGACCTTGACATCATCACCGTTGTTCGGCAGGATGTGGGCGCCGACAGGCAGGTTGTACTGCCTGACCTGGTTGCCCTCAGCGTCGACAATGATGATGGACGGGTTGCGGGTCTTGTCTTTGCCTTCGATGATGACCTTGTCCTTATTGACAGCCAAGACGTCGGAAATCTCCTCGCGGTAGGTCACGCCGTCGATCAGGTTGTCGTACTGGACCTTACCGGCAGTCTCGACGATGGTCGTGGCGTTGTAGGGATCCCACTCGCAAAGGAGGTCGCCCTTCTTGATCTTGTCACCATCCTTGAAGTAGAGCCTTGAGCCGTAAGGCACATCATAGTGGGAATAGGTGATACCTGTGTTCTCGTCTATGATGCTGACCTCAGTCATACGGCTGACAACGATATCCTCGATTTCTCCTTCGTCTCCGACTTTCTGGATAGTCCTGAGCTCCTCAAATACGAGTTTGCCGTCGTATTTGGACTCGATGGAGGAATCGGCGGCGGTGCTGGAAGCCGTACCACCGACGTGGAAGGTACGCAGTGTAAGCTGAGTACCAGGCTCACCGATGGACTGGGCGGCGATGACACCGACGACCTCACCCTTCTCAACCATCCTGCTGGTGGCGAGGTTACGTCCGTAGCACTTGGCGCAGACTCCCTTGCGGGACTCGCAAGTGAGGACGGAACGGATCTCGACCTGCTCGATGGGGAGGGAGTCGATCAAGGAGGCGGTGTCCTCGCGGATCTCCTCGCCGGCCTTGATGATGAGCTCGCCTGTCAGAGGGTTGAAGATATCGTGGACAGAGGTACGTCCGAGAATCCTCTCACCGAGGGACTCGACGATCTCATCCTTGTTCTTGATAGCGGTGGCGATAAGGCCCCTGAGGGTGCCGCAGTCCTCTTCCGTGATGATGACGTCATGGGAGACGTCGACAAGACGGCGGGTGAGGTAACCTGCGTCAGCGGTCTTAAGAGCGGTATCGGCCAAACCCTTACGGGCACCGTGGGTGGAGATGAAGTACTCGAGCACCGTCATTCCCTCCTTCAGGTTGGAGATGATCGGGTTCTCAATAATCTCAGCTCCAGCGGCACCGGACTTCTGCGGCTTTGCCATAAGGCCTCGCATTCCGCAGAGCTGCTTGATCTGCTGGGTTGAACCACGGGCTCCGGAATCCAACATCATGTAGACCGGGTTGAAGCCCTGCTGGTCCGCGGAGATCTGCTTCTCGACAATGCCGGTGAGCCTGTTGTCGATGGAAGTCCAGAGGTCGATGACCTTGTTGTAACGCTCGTTGTTGGTGATGAAACCCATAGCGTAGTTGTTCTTGACTTCCTCGACCTGCTTGTAACCCTGCTCGATGAGATTCGCCTTCTCCTGAGGGATGATGACATCTCCGAGGTTGAAGGATATTCCCGCGCGGAAAGCCTGGTCGTAACCGAGGTTCTTGATGTCGTCGAGGAACTGGGCCGTACGGGTCACACCGGTGTTCTTGATGACCTCGGTGATGATCTTACGCAACGGCTTCTTTCCGAGAACCTCGTTGACATAGGGAACCTCCTCAGGAACATACTGGTTGACGATAATCCTACCGGCTGTCGTCTGTACCAGGTGCTCTCCCTTCGAAGGATCCTGCTTGTCCACAGGGAGTCTCACACCGATCTTGGCGTGCATGTCGATAGCCTTCTCATTGTAGGCCACGATGACCTCCTCAGGACCATAGAAGTTCATTCCCTCGCCCTTGGCACCGGGCCTGATCTTGGTGATGTAGTACAGACCAAGAACCATGTCCTGTGAAGGAACGGTGATAGGGCTTCCATTGGCCGGGTTGAGGATGTTCTGGGATCCGAGCATCAGCAGTTGGGCCTCCATGATGGCGGCGTTGCCGAGCGGGAGGTGAACAGCCATCTGGTCACCATCGAAGTCGGCGTTGAACGCGGTACAGGCCAGAGGGTGAAGCTGGATGGCCTTGCCCTCGATCATCCTGGGCTGGAAGGCCTGGATACCGAGCCTGTGGAGGGTCGGAGCACGGTTCAGGAGAACCGGGTGTCCCTTCATGACGTTCTCGAGGATATCCCAGATCACGGGATCCTTCCTGTCGACGATCTTCTTCGCTGACTTGACAGTCTTGACTATTCCGCGCTCGATCAGCTTGCGGATGATGAACGGCTTGTAGAGCTCAGCGGCCATGAATTTAGGAAGACCGCACTCGTGCATGTTAAGCTCAGGTCCGACGACGATAACCGAACGGGCTGAGTAGTCAACACGCTTTCCGAGGAGGTTCTGGCGGAAGCGGCCCTGCTTGCCTTTGAGGGAGTCGGACAGGGACTTGAGAGCCCTGTTGGTCTCACTCTTGACAGCGCTGGACTTCTTGGAGTTGTCGAATAGTGAGTCGACAGCTTCCTGGAGCATACGCTTCTCGTTGCGGAGAATCACCTCGGGAGCCTTGATCTCGATAAGCTTCTTCAGACGGTTGTTCCTGATGATCACCCTGCGGTACAGGTCGTTAAGGTCGGTGGTGGCGAAACGGCCGCCATCGAGGGGAACGAGGGGACGGAGATCCGGCGGAATGACGGGGATGACCTTCATGATCATCCATTCCGGACGGTTGATATCCTTCGACTCGAGGAACCACTTGACGACGCTGAGCCTCTTCAGAATCTCAGTCTTCCTCTGCTGGGAAGTCTCAGTGAACATGCTCTGGCGCAGCTCCTTGGAGAGCTCGACGACATCGATCTGCTTAAGCAGGTCATAGATGCCCTCGGCACCCATCTTGGCCACGAACTTGTCGGGATCCCCGTCAGGCAAGTTGTTGTTGTCGGGGAATTTGGCGAGCTGGTCGAGATATTCATCCTCGGAGAGGAGCTCCATCTTCTCTATGCCGGTCTGGCCAGGACTGACGACGATGTACTTCTCGTAGTAGATAACGGATTCGAGTTTCTTGGCAGGAAGTCCGAGAAGGGCGGAAATCTTGTTGGGAGCGGACTTGAAGTACCAGATGTGGGCCACGGGGACAGTGAGGGAGATATGTCCCATCCTTTCCCTGCGGACCTTTTTCTCTGTGACTTCGACACCGCACCTGTCGCAGACGATTCCGCGGTAGCGGATCCTCTTGTATTTCCCGCAGTAGCACTCGTAGTCCTTGGTAGGCCCGAAGATCTTCTCGCAGAACAGACCGTCCCTCTCAGGCTTGTATGTCCTGTAATTGACGGTCTCCGGCTTCAAGACCTCTCCGCAAGACCTCGCGCTGATGTCCTCAGGTGAGGCCAGGGAAATGCTGATCCTGGAGAAATTGCTCTTTACCTTGTTTTCTTTATTATTGAAAGTAGGCATATTCTTGAATAGGTTATCTGAGATTAATCCAAAGTGACCTTAAGACCGAGTCCGCGGAGCTCGTGGAGGAGTACGTTGAGGGATTCCGGAATACCGGCGTTCGGCATCGGGTCACCCTTGACGATGGCCTCGTATGTCTTCGAACGGCCTGTCACATCATCGGACTTGACAGTGAGGATCTCCTGGAGAGCGTTGGCGGCACCGAAGGCCTCGAGGGCCCAGACCTCCATTTCTCCGAACCTCTGGCCTCCGAACTGAGCCTTTCCACCGAGCGGCTGCTGGGTGATCAGGGAGTAAGGACCTATGGAACGTGCGTGCATCTTATCGTCGACCATATGGCCGAGCTTGATCATGTAGATCACTCCGACAGTGGCGGGCTGGTCGAACCAGTCTCCAGTACCTCCGTCGCGGAGGCGGGTCTTGCCGTACCTGGGCACGCCGGCCTTGTCGGTGTAGTCACAGATGTCATTAATGCTGGCACCGTCGAAGATCGGGGTGCTGAACTTGAGGCCCAGCCTCGAGCCGGCCCAACCGAGCACGGTCTCGTAGATCTGTCCCAGGTTCATACGTGAAGGCACACCCAGAGGGTTCAGGACGATGTCCACAGGAGTTCCGTCCTCAAGGAACGGCATGTCCTCCTGGCGGACGATCTTCGCCACGATACCCTTGTTTCCGTGACGACCGGCCATCTTGTCACCAACAGTGATCTTCCTCTTCTTGGCGATGTAGACCTTGGCGAGCTGCATGACTCCGTTGGGGAGCTCGTCGCCGACCTTGACCTTGTCCATCTGCCTCTTGCACTCTGCCTCAGACACTTTGAAGGTGATGCAGTAGTTGTTGATGAGGTCCTGGATCATCGTGTTTGTGTTCTTGTCGGAAGTCCACTTGCTGGAGTTGATGTTCTGGAAGTCAATGCCCTTCAGCTTCTCCTCGGTGATCTCCTTCCCCTTAGGGATGATCTCTACACCGTAAAGGTCGCTGATACCAGCGCTCTTCTTGCCCTTGACGAGCACGGAAAGCCTCTGGATAAAGTCAGCGTAAAGCTTGTTGGCCTTCTTTTCGAAATCCTCCTGGAGAACCTCCAGACGGGCCTTCTGGTCTGTGCGGGCGCTCCTGCGGTTGCCTTCCTTGGAAGCCTTGGCGTAGAGGGCGGTCTTGATCACGGTTCCGCTGAGCGAAGGGTTAGCCTTAAGGGAAGCGTCCTTGACATCACCGGCCTTGTCACCGAAGATGGCCTTGAGGAGTTTCTCCTCAGGTGAAGGATCGCTCTCACCCTTAGGTGTGATCTTTCCGACCATGATGTCACCAGGCTCGACATGGGCACCGATGCGGATGATTCCCTGCTTGTCGAGATCCTTTGTGGCATCCTCGCTGACGTTGGGGATGTCAGAGGTCAACTCTTCCATACCGCGCTTAGTGTCACGTACTTCCGTAAGGAACTCGTCAACATGGACGGAAGTGAGAATATCCCACTTGACCATCTCCTCGCTAAGCACGATAGCGTCCTCATAGTTGTAACCCTTCCAAGGCATGAACGCTACCTTGAGGTTGCGACCCAGGGCAAGCTCACCATTCTGGGTGGCGTAGCCTTCGGTCAGCACCTGTCCGGCCTCGACCTTGTCGCCCTTACGGACGATAGGTTTGAGGGTGACGACGGTGCTCTGGTTCGTCCTGCGGTAGATAGGGAGATTGTAGACAGTCTCTTCAGGGCTGAACGAGACAAACTTCTCGTCCTCGGTTCTGGAATACTTGATCCTGATCTCCTTGGCGTCGACATAAGTCACGACACCTTTGCGCTCTGCGATAAACTGGGTCCTTGAGTCGAGGCAGACCCTCTCCTCCAGACCGGTTCCCACGATAGGGGATTCGGGGGTGAGAAGCGGAACGGCCTGACGCATCATGTTCGCTCCCATAAGGGCGCGGTGGGCGTCGTCATGCTCGAGGAACGGGATGAGGGAGGCGGCCACTGAAGCCATCTGGTTAGGGGCCACGTCCATATAGTTCACATCTTCCTTGGAAACCACCGGGAAGTCGGCTTCCAGACGGCACTGGATCCTATCGTCGGTGATGTTGCCGTTGTCGTCCATCTTGACCTTGGCGAGGGAGACATATTTGTTCTCCTCCTCCTCGGCTGACATGTAATGCCATCCCTTGGCTGTGAGGTCGACCTTTCCGTCTTTTACCTCACGGTAAGGAGTCTCGATGAAACCGAGCTGGTTGATCCTGGCGTAGACGCACAGGGAAGAGATAAGTCCGATGTTCGGGCCTTCAGGAGACTCGATAGGGCAGAGGCGGCCATAATGGGTGTAGTGGACGTCTCGGACCTCGAATCCCGCCCTGTCCCTGGAAAGACCTCCCGGACCGAGAGCTGAGAGACGGCGCTTGTGCGTGATCTCCGCGAGGGGGTTGGTCTGATCCATGAACTGGGACAACTGGCTGGTCCCGAAGAAAGAGTTGATGACGGAAGACAGAGTCTTCGCGTTGATCAGGTCGATGGGGTTGAACTGCTCGCTGTCGCGGACGTTCATCCTCTCCCTGATGGTTCTGGCCATCCTGGAGAGACCCACGCTGAACTGGTTGGCAAGCTGCTCACCAACAGTGCGCACGCGCCTGTTGCTGAGGTGGTCGATGTCGTCGACCGTGGCCTTTGAGTTGATCAGCTCGATGAGATACTTGATGATCTCGATGATGTCGTTGTTGGTCAGCACCCTGACCTCAGGATCGGTGGTAAGGCCGAGCTTCTTGTTGAGGCGGAACCTTCCCACAATGCCCAGATCGTACCTCTTCTCTGAGAAGAAGAGCTTCTCGATGACATCCCTGGCAGTCGCCTCATCCGGCGGTTCAGAGTTACGGAGCTGTTTGTAGATGTAGTTGACAGCCTCGATCTCAGTGTTGGTGGGATCCTTCTGGAGGGTGTTGTAGATGATGGCGTACTCGTTCGAGTTGGCCTCATCCTTCTGCAAGAAGATGGTCTTAACATCGGTGTCGCCGATCTTCTCAATGGTGTCGTCGTCAAGGACCTCGCCTCTCTCCACAATGGCGACTGTCCTTTCGATGGGGATGACCTCTCCGGTGTCCTCGTCCTCAAAGTCCTCCATCCAGGTCTTGAGAACCTTGGCGGCCAATTTGCGGCCCTTGTTCTCAGCGAGAACCTCAGGGGTCGCCTCAATCTCGTCGGCGAGTCCGAAGATGTCTATGATATCCTTGTCAGAGTTGTAACCGATCGCGCGGAGGAGGGTTGTCACAGGCAACTTCTTCTTGCGGTCGATGTAGGCGTACATGACATTGTTGATGTCAGTCGCGAACTCAATCCAGGAACCCTTGAAGGGGATTATCCTGGCAGAGTACAGCTTGGTACCGTTGGCGTGCATGCTCTGATCGAAGAACACACCAGGGGAACGGTGGAGCTGCGAAACGATAATTCTTTCTGATCCGTTGATAACGAATGTGCCGGCAGGCGTCATGTAAGGGATGTTGCCGAGATACACATCCTGGACCCTTGTGTCGAAGTCCTCGTGCTCAGGATCAGTGCACGAAAGGCGGAGTTTTGCCTTGAGAGGAACATTATAGGTGAGTCCTCTCTCCAGGCACTCTTCAATCGAGTACTGGGGAGGGTCGATGAAGTAGTCGATGAACTCGAGCTTGTAATTGTTCCTCGTGTCCTCGATCGGGAATATCTCCTGGAACACCTGGAAGAGACCTTCGTCCTTCCTGTTCTCGGGTGTTGTCTCCAACTGGAAGAAATCCTTGAATGATTTCAGCTGAACTTCCAGAAGGTCAGGATATTCCAGAATCTTGGAAGTAGCGAACATTATTCGCTTGTTGTTAGTCTTTTTTGACATGTTCTGCCTTAGGAAATGGAGAAAAACTTTATACGACAAAAAGGTTTAGAGCCCACTAGGCTCTAAACCTGAAGATTATCCCGCAAGCGGGAAGCTGTTTATTTGACCTCAACTTCGGCGCCTGCCTCTTCGAGGGCAGCCTTCAGTTGCTCAGCTTCCGCCTTGGAGACCTTCTCCTTCACAGTCGCAGGAGCTCCGTCAACAAGATCCTTGGCTTCCTTCAGTCCAAGACCGAGGGCTTCCTTGACAGCCTTGATGACCTGCAGCTTGGCCTGGCCAGCGGAGGTGAGGACAACGTCGAATTCAGTCTGCTCAGCCGGGGCGGCCTCGGCGGCAACAGCGGGTCCAGCGACCGCGACAGCGGCGGCGGCGGGCTCGATACCATACTCATCCTTAAGAACCTTAGCGAGTTCCTGAACGTCTTTCACGGAGAGGTTAACCAACTCTTCCGCAAGTGCTTTTACATCTGCCATAATTGATAATTTTTAAATTGTTTATTGTTAATATTCTTATTCTTTTTCCGAGAGAGTCTTGACAAGACCGGCGATCGTCTGTCCGCCACCATTCTGGAGAGCGGAAATGACGTTGCGCATAGGAGCCTGGAGGAGGGAGATGATGTCTCCGATGAGCTCTTCCTTGGACTTGATAGCGCAGAGTTCCTCGAGCTTGTCAGCTCCGATGAAAGCGCACTCCTGGACGTACGCGCCCTTGAGCTCCGGCTTCTCGCCGAGATCCTTCTGGAGCTTCTTGATGAGCTTGGCAGGGGCGTTGGGAGATTCGCTGAACATGACGGCCGTGTTGCCTTCGAGAAGAGGGAGAACGTTCTGAAGCTCCTCGTTCTCAATGCCTTTGATGACATGGGCGAACAGGGTGTTCTTCACGACGTTGAGCTTGATACCCTCGTCGAAGCAGGCGCGGCGGAGTTTGACGGTGTTCTCAGCATTCAGCCCCTCAATGTTCGTGAGATAGAAATTGGGGTACTGCTGGAGTTGCGCTGAGATGCTTTCAATAATCTGAGATTTGAGTTCTTTTTTCATGACTTGAATGCTTTTTATTCAGCGCTTCCGCTAGTGAATGCCTTAACATCTATTTTGAGAGCGGGGCTCATGGTGGTGCAAATGGTCGCACCCTTCATGTAAGTGCCCTTGAGAGTTTGAGGTTTGAGCTTAAGAACCTCGTTCATGAACGCTGTGGCGTTCTCGCAGATCTGCTGAGGAGTGAACGAGACCTTGCCAATACCGGCGTGGATAATACCAGTCTTGTCGACTTTGAAGTCGATCTTACCGGCCTTGACCTCCTTGACGGCGCTTCCGACCTCCATGGTGACCGTACCGGTCTTGGGGTTCGGCATGAGGCCGCGGGGACCGAGGATACGTCCGAGAGCTCCGACCTTAGCCATGACGGAAGGGGTGCAGATGATGACATCCACATCGGTCCAACCGGCCTTGATCTTCTCGACGTACTCGTCAAGTCCGACGTAATCGGCTCCGGCTTCCTTCGCCTCATTCTCCTTATCGGGAGTACAGAGCACGAGGACCCTGACAGTCTTACCCGTTCCGTGAGGAAGGGTGACAACGCCACGGATCATCTGGTTGGCCTTACGAGGGTCAACACCGAGGTTCGTGGTGATCTCGACTGTGGAGTCGAACTTGGTGTAAGTGATGTCCTTCAGCATTTCACATGCCTGGGCAAGAGTGTAAAGTTTGGAGGAGTCGTACTTCTGGGCGACCGCCTTCTGATTTTTAGTGATTCTACTCATGTCGCGTGTGAAATTTTAAAGGTTCTCAGGAAATTCTCCGGTGACCTTGATGCCCATGCTCCTGGCGGTTCCAGCGACCATCTTCATCGCGGAAGCGAGAGTGAAAGCGTTAAGGTCAGGCATCTTGCCTTCGGCGATAGTCCGCACCTGATCCCAGGTGATAGTAGCGACCTTCCTACGGTTAGGCTCGCCAGATCCTTTCTGGAGCTTGGCGGCTTCCTTAAGGGAGATGGCCACAGGCGGCTGCTTGACTTCGAACGAGAAGGACTTGTCCGAATAAACGGTGATTACCACAGGCAGGATCTTGCCGGCGCTAGCTTGCGTAGCGGCATTGAACTGCTTGCAGAAGTCCATGATGTTCAAGCCTTTGGAACCGAGTGCCGGTCCTACCGGAGGTGCTGGATTCGCAGCTCCTGCTTTGATCTGGAGCTTGATAAATCCGGTAACTTCTTTTGCCATGATTGTCTGTTATTCTTTTGTTACTTGAGTAAAGCTGAGTTCCAGCTGGGTTTTCCGGCCGAAAATCACAACTATTACCTTGAGCTTGCTCCGGTCCTCTTCGATGGCGTCCACCGTTCCGCTGAAACCGCTGAACGGACCGTCGGTGATTTTCACCGACTCGCCGATCTCGAAGTTCACCTCGGTCTCGACAGGATTGTCAACGTTCTGATCCTGATTACCAATGATAAATTGGGCCTCCTCGTCCCTGATGGGGACGGGGACCCTTTCGGTGAGTGAACCGTTAGTCCTCTTCTCAGTGAGGAAACCGGACATCCCGGGGATGTCGTTGCGAATGATGTACTCGAGTTCCGGGCTAAGCTCGGCCTGGATAAGGACATAGCTAGGATAGAGCAGTCTCTCGACCACCTTCCTCTTGCCGTTCTTAGTCACAATCTCGCGCTTGACCGGGACAAGTACTTGAGCCACTTGATCCCCAAGATTAAACCGCTCTATCTCTTTTTTGAGATATTCAGCGGCCTTCTTTTCCTTGCTTCCTGCTGTCCGAAGGACATACCATTTCATGTCACCCATGGTAATCGAAAATTACAACGTGTAAATCGCTGTCATGAGATGCTCGAAGGCGAAGTCGATTACGAAGAGCACCAAAGCGAGGATCACAGTCACGACCATGACCAGGAGAGCTGAGCTTTGCAGCTTGTTCCAGGACGGCCATGAGACCTTCTTGGTGAGTTCTACGTAGGACTCTTTGCAATAGTTAATGAACTTTCTCATCTTTGCATTTAATGGACACCACTAGTTGGAAGCGGCAGCGGTGTCTGTTAAACAATTACCAAATCGTAACCTTTGATATTTGCAGGGGAAGCAGGATTCGAACCCACATCGACGGTTTTGGAGACCGCTGAACTACCCTTGTTCTATTCCCCTAAAAGGTGGCGCCTGTATTCTTCGCTAAGCTCAGAATGACATGTGCGCCACCATGATTCCATTGAGATTACTCAACGATCTTGATCACCTGGCCGGCGCCGACGGTACGGCCACCTTCGCGGATAGCGAACTGCTGGCCTTCGTTCATAGCGACAGGAGTGATGAGCTTGACAGTGATCTCGACGTTGTCACCAGGCATAACCATCTCCACACCCTCGGGCAGCATGATCTCACCGGTAACGTCAAGCGTACGGATGAAGAACTGCGGACGATAGTGGTTGTGGAAAGGAGTGTGGCGGCCGCCTTCGTCCTTCTTCAGGACGTAGATCTGAGCCTTGAACTCGGTGTGAGGAGTGATGGACTTCGGCTTGGCGACGACCTCACCTCTCTTAACTTCCTTCTTGTCGATACCACGGAGGAGGAGACCTACGTTGTCACCAGCCTCACCCTGGTCGAGGAGCTTGCGGAACATCTCGACACCAGTGACGACAGTGTTGCGAGGCTCATCATCGAAACCGACGAGCTCGACAGGGTCGCCGACATGGATGGTACCAGCCTCGATACGGCCAGTAACGACGGTTCCACGTCCGGTGATGGAGAAGATGTCCTCGATAGGCATAAGGAAGGGTTTGTCAACAAGACGCTCAGGGAGCGGAATGTACTCATCGACAGCGTCCATGAGCTCCATGACCTTGTCTTCCCACTCTTTCTCGCCGTTGAGGGCGCCGAGAGCGGAACCACGGATGATGGGGCAATCCTCATCAAACTGGTAGAAAGCGAGGAGGTCACGAATCTCCATCTCGACGAGGTCGAGCATCTCAGGATCATCAACAAGGTCAACCTTGTTCATGAAAACGAGGATCTTAGGGACGTTAACCTGACGGGCGAGCAGGATGTGCTCACGGGTCTGAGGCATAGGACCATCAGTGGAGGCGACAACCAGGATAGCTCCGTCCATCTGGGCGGCACCAGTGACCATGTTCTTGACGTAGTCAGCGTGGCCGGGGCAGTCTACGTGAGCATAGTGGCGGTTGGCGGTCTCATACTCGACGTGAGCCGAGTTGATGGTGATACCACGCTCCTTCTCCTCGGGGGCGTTGTCAATCTGATCGAAGGTCTTGATCTTGTCGGCATTACCAGCGACTCTCTCAGCGAGAACCTTGGTGATGGCGGCGGTCAAGGTCGTTTTACCGTGGTCAACATGGCCAATTGTACCGATGTTGACATGCGGTTTCGTTCTTTGGAATGTTTCTTTTGCCATAATATTATGAATATAAAAGTTATTACACAAAAAATTGAGCCGGTGATGGGATTTGAACTCATGACCTCATCCTTACCAAGGATGCGCTCTACCCCTGAGCTACACCGGCTTTTGTGGAGCGGAAGACGAGGTTCGAACTCGCGACCCTCAGCTTGGAAGGCTGATGCTCTACCAACTGAGCTACTTCCGCAGTTGTGGGGGGAGGTGGACTCGAACCACCGAACCCGAAGGAGCGGATTTACAGTCCGCCGCAATTGCCGCTATGCGATCCCCCCAAGTTTCTCTGAAACAGTTCGTTAAGGCTAGAGCCGAAAGAGGGATTCGAACCCACGAC
>JAILLE010000011.1 GCA_024693285.1 Bacteroidales bacterium | reverse complement strand
CGGCCGCCGGTGAAGGTCACGTTCTGGGCGACGGACAGGCCCAGGCTGTTCTGGAGGTTGTAGGAGTTGGCGTAACGGAACGTTCCGTCCTCATAGCTCTGCAACAGGGTCAGGGAACGGTCGAAGTTCATCAGGTTACCGTAAAGGTTGAGCGAGGGAAGCCGGCTGGCCTGGTAGGAACGGTAAGCCCAGTAGGTCGAGACGAAGGCATGCTTCGCCTGCAGGGCCGCCACCGACTGCGACCTCGCCGTGCCGATCGCCTCCTCAAGGGTCATAGCGCGCTGGGCTGACAACGACACAGGGATTGTCAGCGACAAGAAAAAGAGTGCCTTCCTCAACCCGCGTATCATCTTCTCATCTTTCTTTTGATATCATTAAACTGTTTCTCGAAAGGGGCTCCACCTACTAGCCAACCACCAACCCAACGGTTCTTTTTATCCAAAAAATAACTGACGAATGTTATTCCCTTGTCAGTACCATTGGCCACCATGAACTGGTCATTGTCATTAAAAACCACAGGAGCGCCACAATTGGATTTCCTCATAAAATTGGTAACAACAGTCGTATCAGACAAGGGGCCTTTATAATAGACAATCGTTTGCCAATCGGTATTCGGGGCCATCAAAGAGTCTATTGAGGATTTCCCTAACTGAGGCATAATCTCGGATAACATGCCTTTAGAGATATACACAATGAACTTATTTTTATTTTTGTCCGGGAGAAATCCTGATATCTTGTTGTCCATGGAATATACGCACGAATAATCATCCGGCAACTGAATCGCAGGACCTTGTGAACAAGAAGATATAGCGACTAAAAAAATCGCTATATCCGCCAAAAGGTACAAATGTACTCTCGCCATTATGTAATAAAAGATCCTATTACTCTTATTCGATCACAGTTCCATTACCGCATTCTGTACAAACATAACGAGCGCAAGGAATGTTATTATGTCCATAAGCACAATAAAGACTCATGTCTTCAGGATAATCAGGACAACGCCCCAAGAATTGGCAACACATTGTATCTGATTCTACAGGATCAGGTGCTGCTTGAATAGGTGAGTCAGTGATACTGAACAAAGCGAAAGCATTAAGCATCAACAATGCAACGACTGAAGTAGTCAAAAACAAGACCTTTTTCATAACAATTTAAATATAAAACAGTTAAATGTATAAATTATTGATGTCTCTTAATATAATTAATTGAGGCATCAGATACCCATTCATTAGAAAGGAATACATCATCAATAGAACCATATGTCATATGAATATAAAGGACGCCATTGATTGAATTGAGAAAAGAATCCATATCATCCTCTGTGTCATATACAATTATGCTTTCATCCCCTTTAATCTTTGTCCTAATATCACGATAACGATTGTTTGGAGTAAAAATGATTCTTTTCTGATTTGCCAAGTTGTCATCTTTTAAAAAAATGTTTAGCTCTTTATCAACACAAGCGCCACATGGATGAGGAGGAATAAAAAGACAAATCATGGAGGGTTGATTATCATATTCCGAGTTTAAATGTTGTTCTAAGGCTCTTCTAATTTCAAGAATATCAACAGAAGAAGATTTCATGCAATAGTCATATAAATATCCCTGATAAAAATTATAATCTGATGCCTTATATCTAGCTGTTCTGATAACAAAAACACAAAGCGTCACATTTATTACTAATAAGGCAATAAACGCTAATCTAATTAAGTGTGATTTCTCCGATGACATAATTCAATCTTCCTTTTTCTATCGACTCAACTTCCTCCTTGTTTGATAAATAGTTATAATACAAGGCTTTAGATTCATCAAATCTATCCGGATCGATTAAGGTATACAGTTTGTTCCCGACAAGAGCCCTTGGTGTCTCTTCGAACACTTTGCCATCTTGTTTACCATCTTCACCAAACCAACTCCATTGGTCTTGTACCCTCAAGCCATAAGTAAAAGCTAGTCCTGAATACTTATGAATAGCGATTTCCGCTATTGAACAAAAATCACTCATGAGAAACCTCTGGATAAAAGCGAATTCTGATCCAAGCAACAACTCTGCTCCTTTATACGGGTCTTTCGCTTTAAAAAACTCATCCGGAACCTGGTATTTGCCAAAATCAAAAACTTGGTATTCATTTAGTTTCCCGGATTCATAAGAATACAATACGTTACTATATGAGTCTATAATGAAAACCTTACCACCATATACAGATAGTTGGGGTATTGTGGTTGAATACGGAATTACGGTGAAATCAACCGGCAAGTAGGATTGGCTTGTCGACGACTTTTCCACGACACGAAGGCGATGCTTTTCCGTTGACATATAACCGTAGTATGTCAATAACGAACTATCCGTTATTATCGATTGAAGGCCGAGATTATCAACATCTTCTTTATAAAGGAACTCACCGGTCAAATCGTAATAATAAATACCCTTAAAAGGTGAAATCACGGCCACTTTTGATGAGTCTATAATTTGAACGTTGGAGATATGATTATACTCCCCCGTCCCATTTCCTTTCCTTCCTATCTCGTTTAAAAATGATCCTTTATTATCGTATCTGAGAATGATATCATTAGACATATCACATAGGATGAATGACCCCTGTGCCGGGATTAATTCCACACGTGAACCCAAAGAGTAATCATCATAAACAGGGATCAGTCTAACCGAAGAAACTCTTGAAAATAAAGAAGATAAGGAAGATGATTCTTTGATAGTGACACAATTATCCCGCCTGTCGTCTCGCCCGCATCCCACGATGCCCAATCCGACAACGCAAAATAAAAGCAATAAATACTGTGTTTTCATATATCAAAGACAATCTGAAATATCCGCATAAAACAACGAGCTTTCTTCATTGGAGTCAATGCCAAATATCATCCCTTTCTTGAAATCCACCGTGGTGAAAGACATTCGTGGGACAAGGATCAGACGCTTGAGCAGCTCTCCATCCCAATTCCAGATTTGAACCTCGGAATAATCAGGAGCCGGGGAGTCAAGCCGACTGACATCCCGGTTTTCCAACGCCATGGATATGTACTTGCCATCTGTCTCAGGATAACCCGCATAAGTCCTGTAGGTAAGTCCTTGGGCGTGCATGTCAGCAGGGGTAGGGTAATTGACCTGGGCCTCCGAAAGCACATTACCGTCATTGTCAAGGATTCTCATCCGACGGTACCTCGCATAAAACTCCGCGAACTTCTTGCCCCCGGGATGACCGATACGGGCATTCGCATAATTGATAAATTCAAGGAAGGGCTCATTCTCTCCCCTGGATTTTCCCCACTCGGGATAGTCACCGATAAGAGACTTGTTACCTTCTTTGTCCACACGGACATATTGTTTGTGTCCTTCGGAGAGATCAGACATGTTAGGGAAAATGTAGTATCCCCCTGAATATGTCATTCCATTCTGAACTATAACCTTGGCGTCATTCATGAAGAGCATGGCGTCACTTACGACTGAGACAGCCTCATCCGTTATGGCGATCTTCTTGATCCTGAAATCTGAATCCACGATCCTAAAACCATCCTTCCCGTCGATGACACTGCCCATGTCTGGAGCTATTAGTTCCTTGGGGCCGCGACCGCTGGTAACTCCCGTAACCACGTCTCCGGTCAGTGGCAGGGAGTAAGCGTTAAATACATGGTCCATCCCCGTATGAGCGACCACTAGATGGTTTTGAGCGACAAAAAGCCTGGTTGGTTTCAGGAATTCATCACTGACAGAAAGCCTGTTGAGCCTGACCGTATCCGTGATCGATGGATAATCCGGTTCCGAGCCGTCCGCCCTGCTCTTGCTTCCAGAGCAAGAGCATAGCAGGACAGATAGTATTACCGTAATGACATCGACAACATGATGAGGGTTAAACCTGTTAAACATCTAATATCAATAATATAAATACTATAATAAATACTATAATTCAATTTCAGATTCTGAAGCGGGAACGCAGTGGCTAGGATCGCTACCACTAAGAATCGGATAAGACTTACAGTCACTGCATCTATAAGAATATACAATAGGAGGGAGATTCGAACTATCTATTACGAACTCATTAAAGCAAGAAACCTCATCATCTGAGTCGATCTCCGCAAGAATCTGCGCATTCGCTAATGAGTTGTCACTAAAGAGAAAACTTGATACTGCGATTGCAGCAAGAGTGACAAAGCTTAATAAAGACTTTTTCATAATAACAAAAAAAATATAATATAGAGAAACTCTTATAGAAGAATCATGATTATTACTTGGGGACAATTAATAATCAGCTGGTTTAGCCTTGATAGCCTTTAAAAAGGTTCTATATGCTTTTCTACTCGAACAAGGGTTACCAACAAAAACAGGCTTAGAATTTACATCTACACAAAAGATATGGAATCTTTTATCATCAGGAAAATCACTATTCAGAGCTTTAAAAGCATTATCTAAATCGACATACACCTCATATGGGAAAAACGCCTTTTTGAGAGAGATTATTACATTAGGCAGTTGTTCTTCATTCGGGGAGAAAAGACAAAAAATATTTAACCCGAGATCTGCCGCCAAGGAATAAAGGGGGGTTAGATCTGACAAATGTGTAATATTACAATCGAAACAATTAGATTCATCAAAAAAAACGACTATTGTTGCTTTGGGGGAGAGAAGCTTTGGCAAATCTTTCATTACACCATTCTGGACACAAATGATATTGCATGGCATAACGATAGATGTCTTCTTAAACTCAACAATTTCGTTCTTTAACTGGACGATTTCAGAATTGCACGAAGATAATATAGAAAAGCAGAACAAAAATAAGTGAGATATGATTATTCTATTGAACTTCAACGTATTAATTCATTTACAGCAATTTATCAGAATATTAAAGTCAAAGAGTAAATTATGCATAATTTATATTGCAACTCGAAAGGGGGCAATAGCTCTCTCTTTATTAGCAGATACCACATCGGCCACTATCAATATCGTTCCTGCCAGCTTGCTGTTTTGCGGAAGCCGTCCAGGACTATTATTGGCAAAAGGGAAAAATCGTTGTTTATTATCATGACATACACGATTATTTATCTAAACAACTCTCACTGTATTTCTCCTTGAATAAGATCCCTATCTGCCGACTGATTGTCGGGTCTCCAACAAGTATCGGTATATTGTTTTTATCGAGGAGAAAACAATGGAATCTGATATCCTTTCTGGGAAGATTCGGATTTAATCTAGGGAAGGCTCCTTCATAGTCAATAAAAACATCGAAAGGGAATCTCCTATGTTCTATATCCATCTCAACTGAGGACCTGGTCTCAGAATCCGGACATATCAGAATAACAATCCTGAAATCAAGATTAGATTCAGATAATGCGGCGTATTCTTCAAATCGATTCAATTTGTTTAATCCGCAAATGGAACAACGCGATGAATCGATATAAACAACAAGCCTAGTTTTCGCATCAGACAAAGTATCATGAACCTTTTGTACTCCTTCAACATAAACCATTGACGACGGAAAAACAACTGGTCGGGAAATGAATCGCCTCATACGCATTCCTACTGTGACTTTGTCGCAACCACACAAAAGAGCGAGCGGAGTAAAAATCAATAAGACCTTCAATATAATCTTCATTATTCCGGAAGGGCAAACTTATAAATCTGATCCTCATTGAAATCAACTCCGTATACAATGCGGGAATCCCAATCGACATCAAAGGCGGTAATCCAGACAGGAACCTCATAACGCATTATTAACTTGCCATCCCAATCGAAAACCAAAATATCAGGTCTAACCAATCTGGTAGTTTGAGAATCCAGCATTGTAGTTCCGCAATACAACAAGCCGAAACCGAACTCAAAAGACTTCAATGATTGGAATGACACGGGCAGATCAGCAAGCGGCATCTTCTCAATATATGACACATCATCAGGTCGCTTGCCAATACAAACTGTCTTCGCAAAACTGTCATCAAGACCGTAAATCTGAATCGTATTCAACATTGTGGAAACCTCGGCCATCCTTTTCAAATCCTTATTATATGCCGCAAATCCAAACAACATATTGAACCGGAATCCATCATTAACGGACAATTTCACATCATTCAGTTTTTGCTGAGTTGGAGTCACGATCATCTCCCCTCCTTTGTAAAGGAACCGTTCTTGCCCAAATTTGACAACCCGAACACAGGCAAGCGCATTATCCATGACAGGGACAATGCTTGTAAGGTAACCCGCTCCTATTACTTTACTAATGCTGTCCAAACAAACAGTGTTTCCCGTCTCACATGAGGTTTTTATGTCCCAGTATATTAATTCTCCTTTGGAATCGTTAATGGCGGCGATATCCCCATCGAAAGATATCTCACCAAAGGAAACAGTCTCAGATAACTCGCCCGGTCCATTTCCATTTGCCAAAAACTTACCCAGAGGTTTTGATGTGCCTTTATCAAAGATAGAGATGTACCCGGAGTTTTTCATTGTCGCGAAAAGCAACCAGTCTTTCCACACCTTGACATCCACAACTCCCATGATATCGAAATCCACTGGCTCGTTGGAAACAACCTCCAGCACTACCCCTTTCTTAGATTTTACATTTACGTACTCCACATTATCTAACGTCAGTGTGAGTCCAGCCGGCTCGCTGCAAGACAGCAAGCCGGCCAAGACAATTATTGGTAAGATTGGTTTAAAAACTGTCATTAGTTTATCAGTCAAGTGTTCCCTCCCCGATAATCTCATCGCATTCATCTGTCAATGACCATGCGGAAGGAGCTCCCTTAATATACTTGCACTCCCCACAATAAAGAGTTTTAATACCCGGAACATAATTAATAGACATATAGCATGTCTTATCGTCATCAGGATTGATTCTAGTTAAACCATCGACATTCTCTTTAAGAAAATCAGAGGCATAAGACTTGGAAGAGAACAATAATGCTTCGCCAATCATAATAACGATTGATAAAAACAGGAAAATAAGTGATTTGTTCATGAAAGTAGATGTTTATTAATAAAAAAAGAATCAGACGTCAAACTCGCCTCGATATCGCTGGCCTGACGGTAGGGTGAACAGGAGTATGTAGTGTCCTGATCCGAACGTTATCGGTACAGTTGCGGACAGGAAGGAGGTGTCAACCATCCCGGAGACATACCCGCCGGTCGTGGTGTTCAAAACCTCAACCTCAATCTCGCCAAGATTGGAGGTAAAATAGAGAATGACCGAGGACAGCATAGAATCATAACTGGCAGAGATGGGGACAAACACCTCGGATCTCGGCCTTCCTCCAGGATCTATCTCAGGGTTAGGCCAAATGACAATTACGGTGTCCTCAAGACAAGGTGCAGGTTCTATCGCATAGACCGTTTCAGAACACAAAAACGATAGAAACAGAATCTCGATAACTAATAATAGAGAACTTCTTTTTATCATGGTTAAAATGATTTAATCCTTATGCAAAGTTCGGAAGAATGTCTTACAGACATTCCATAATTAGCCATCTAAATCGTGACAAATCAAAACACAAAAATAGCCTCTGAGCTATCCCCGAGGCCATTTCCGTAAGTCACAATAAAAAAATCGTGACAAAAGGCTAAAAGAGTCTCAAATAATCCTCCTTATTTCCTATCTCGGAATTAGATATCTTGCTTTTTAGACGGCTTTTCATCTTCCGATAGTTATCCACCGAAGAAACGTTCATGATCACAGTGGCGAGGGTGTTGTCGAATCCGGCGAAAATGTAGCTAGCCATACAATACTCTTTGTCCGAGAGGTCGGGAAAATCCCGGCGAAAACGAGTCATCTTTCCCCCCATCTCCTTATCTATCAGTTTCTCAAAACTATCACGAGCGTCAGGGCTGGATCTTAGGTCCCCGATCTTGGATCGAAGAATCCTGTTTAATCTGTCGTCACTGTCGAGATCACTCGAGTATGCTCGATAGTAATTATCATAGATATCAGCGAGAAAAGCAAACTTGGCTCTTTCCTTTTCTATCGATTCTTTGCTAAGGTGTTTTTCCATCTTGTCCATTTCCGATCTCATAAGTGCGACAGCCATTTCCTGACGATCGTTATCTTCTATCAGCGATTGATTCTTCCTTTTGTAGTGGTTACGGATATTGCCAGCCAAAAGAATCGCTATCAGTAAAAAGAGAACAATTATACTAATCAGTTTATTCTTGTTCTGTATAATCAATGACCGCTCACGATTAACTTTCTCTAAAAACAACCTCTGAGAATTCGAGGCGGAAAGATAGAAACTCTCTCTAATCAAGGAATCCCGTGACTGCATCGCCGACCATAATAAGGAATATGCGCCTTTGTAGTCATTATTTAACAACTTCTCACGATGCTTCCAGTAATAATAGTCATAGTTGTTCTTTCTATCGTAAAATACAGGATCGTCCCAAATAGCTTCCGACCCCTCTTTTTTACCGACAGAAGAGAGAAGGTACGCATATGAGAACCATTGTGAGGTTCCCCTAAGAACTCCACCATCTGATAACGCCTCCGAGATCAATATGTTGGCCAGTGAGTCATTATGGATTGGCGGTGACAATAGAAACTGGGCATAATCTATTTTAACCCTGTTCTTTAACGAAGCGCTCAACGAAGAATCAGAGAGAAGCGCCTGGAACGAGGCGTCAGCTTCTTCCCATTCTCTTAATTGTATTAAATTCAAGACTTTGCGCACGCGCTCTTTGTCCTCCTGGTCTTTCCTGCCACTTTGATGGAAACATTCAATGGACTTGTCAATATAATATGAGGCTTGGACATAGTCCTCTGTCTTTGTATATGTGTCCGATGTTATAGCGTAAAGTATTCCCAATAGGTTCTGATCGCTAACCTTTGACGCATAATCTCCCGCTCTATATAACGAGACGATAGCCTCATTGTATCTCTGGCCATTAAACTGCTCTATTCCCAGATACATCCACGCCTTCAGTTTCTCTTCCGGGTTGCCGTGGCGGGAGTACCAGTCAACGGCGGGCTGGACGATTCGGGTGTCGGCGGTGTCTATGTAATTCTTGTCCAGAGCCATGGCCTGGAGGAGGGAGTACTTCGCCTTGACTGCCCTGCCGGTCAGAGCTATGGAGTCTATCTCACTAATAATAGAAAGAGCCTCAGCAGGACGTTCATCGATAATAGCCTCGACTTCCAGCATAGTCTGCTTAACTTCACGGTTCACGCAGCCAGAAAGAAATATGCTAGCCAAAGCTAAAACAACATATTTCTGAATTTGCCTAGTCATACGATAAACGTTTATAAGACAAATATAGTGTTTATTATTTCAAATGGTTCACCACATCATAGCTTAGTTCGCTAACATGTCGCAAAAGATAACGAAGAAGCCGTCCTAGAGTGATTCCAGAACGGCGTTTTCGTGCGCGGGATGAGAGTCGAACTCACACGTCGCAATTGACACTAGCTCCTGAAACTAGCGCGTCTACCATTTCGCCACCCGCGCTTTTCAAGTGGATTGCAAAGATACGAATTGTTATCGAATTCGCAAATAAAAATAGCGCGGGCGACGGGTTTCTCTACTTGTTGTATTTCTTGAAGGTGTTGGTGATGAGCGTCTTCTTCGCGGGGCAGACGCTGATCAACTCGCTCTTGAAAGCTTCGACGTTGGTAACTGATGGCTTCAGTGACTCACAGATCTGCGCCCGGGTGACTCCGCCTTCCTCAAGAGTGGTCAGGATCTCCGGACGGAACCAGTTGGAATACCCTTGGCGGGGATTGGTCCCGTAACGCTCTTTGTAGACCATGTTCTGCACATGGTAGGCCCACATCTCGCTGACCTCACAATACCCGGCGTTCTCCCCATTTCCTGTGCCGTAGCATGATCCGGTCAAAAGATAAGACGAAAGGACATAGGTCACATAAGGATTCCAGTAGCCACCTCTGACCATAGTGAAATGAGAAGCGTGAGCCATCTCATGGGTTGTGGTCGAATACAGGTCGGCATATTTCCCGTTCTTGTCCTTTGAGCCGATCGTGATGTCCGGAGAGAAGACCTGGACGACAACTTTATACGCCTGGAGGAAGTTGCTGACAAGCTTGCTGTCAAGGATCGCTCCCTGATGCATCATCAGAGCGCTGGAAGGATTCAGCTTGTTCAAAATCCAGAATCTCAGCTTTTTGGGAGGCAGGATGACATTCGTAGCTGAGCATTTCCGGTAATAATCATAAGCGGCGTTGTTGACCACACACCTGCGGAACAATGTGGCGTCGGACTTGCTGTCGATTGTCATATCGATCCCGTCCGGATCATCCTTTCCGAGAGTCGACACAGAGGCCGGGAGAAGTACCAGGTTCAGGCCAATGGTGAATCCGAGCTTGTTCTGGAAGCATAGGCTGTACTTGGGCCTGGCTGAGAATTTAGCTGAAAATGAGTAGTTTCCATTTTCATCAGTGTAAGTCGTCGAGACTTTGACGAATACATTGGCCGTGATCTTTACTCCGGAGACGCCGACCGTCTTGCCCAACTTGTCATCCTTGATAGTTATCTTTCCGGATGGTTTGGACTTAGTCTTAGCCCTGGTCGCCACACGAATCATATCTCCGTTACCAGTCGCCTCGAAGGACCGTGTCTCCACGACATCCCAATCCACATCCTCAAAGCCTCTTGTCGGCACAGTGTCGTCGGGAATGAAGCAGTCCTCAAGAACCTCACACTCGATGCCGGAAGGGAAAACGAAGTGAGAAGGGACCACAGCGTACTGCCAAGAGATCTCTCCCTCCGGAATTGAGGGATCATGGTAATAGTCACCATCCGTAATGATCTCGCGATCAAGCGGATGGTCAAAGAGATCGACACCAAGGTCCTCAAGCCGGGAGAAATCCTCAGCGCTTTTAGGGAGGAACCGGACATAAAGATCCGTGACCGGAATCTGAGCCTCGGACCTTGTTGGATAGAGTTCCGAGAGGGCTGCCGCCATGTTGGAGCGTGAATATGGATTCTCGAGCTTCTTTCCAAGTTCGATCATTCCGTGAGCCACCACCTCGGTTTTGTCATTTGAGTTCTGGGGGTCCAACGCGAGAGGAGACCCCTCCTCGGTGCCGCAAGACGCGAGCAACAGCGCCGGCAGCAAAAGTTTGAAGAAGTTTTTCATAATAAAAGATAGTTTTGTTTCAGAGGCAAAGGTAAGGCAGACTATCCGTTGGATGAAATATTCAACGGATAAAAACAAAAAACGCCGCTAGGCGGCGTTCCAAGGCATTTTTTTACTCTTCAAAAAGAGCGAAAATGACAAGAAAATCAGAAATACGAGACCGTCTTCTGCTCGATGGCTGACATCAGCGAGTTGGCCAGACGGCTCACTCCGAAGCGGAACAGGCTCTTATCCAGCCACTCATCTCCAAGGATTGTCTTGACTATGGAATAGTAGCAGACAGCGTCTTTGGCGGTAGAGATGCCTCCGGCGGCCTTGAAACCGACCTTCCTTCCAGTCTTCTCATAAAAAGCCTTGACGCACTCGCACATAATGTAGGCGGCCATAGGTGTGGCGTTGACGCTCACTTTACCGGTGGAAGTCTTTATGAAATCGGCATCCTCTTCCATAGCCAGGAAAGAGGCTTCCGCTATCCTCTCAGGGGTGACCAGCAAACCAGTCTCCAGGATCACCTTCAAGACAACCTTCTTTCCGAGCTTGTTGGCGGCGCAATCAATCGCCTCCTTCATCGCCCTGATCTCCTTCCTTGCGGACTCATAATCCTTTGCAATGAATGAGTTGAGAGCCAAGACTATATCAATCTCGTCAGCGCCTGCCTCGACAGCCATCTCGCACTCCTTGACCTTGACCTCGATAAAGCTCTGGGAAGTCGGGAAACAACCGGACACCGCGGTCACATGGACACTCTTGTCGGTCAAGGTGTCCTTCACCACTGAAGCCATGTTGGAAAACACGCAGACAGAAGCCGGAAGCGGGTAAGCGGGGAAATCCTCCTTGAAAGAGTTGACCTTAGCGGCCAGTTTGGCGACGGAGTCAGGAGTATCCTCGGTGCGGAGAGTCGTCAGGTCCATGATGGACATGCAAGTTTTGAGGACCTCAGGGGTCGTCACATTGTCGATATTGGCGGCGATAGTGTCCAATCTCTTCCCGATCTTTTCCGCGTCAGGATTGTAACCGTACTTTTGTAATAAAGGTTCCATGTCAAGTATATCTTTAGTAATCAATTATCTATCCACGTATTTGAATATTAACACCTTCCTCGATAAGAGGACGCGTAAGGCTTTCCATCTCCTCAACGGTGAACTTTTCCAAGCCTTCGGCCGGGGCCTCACGATCCAATGTGTAAACCATCACCTCCCTTGGCTTCAAATCCCTGACAATCGCCATCCAACCGTCCAGAACCTCCGAGGAGGATGAGTCGAAATCCGGGGAGCGAAGGAACATCGTCTGAAGCACGAAATCTCCGTCAAACTTTCGAAGGGATTCGACCACATCGGCCACATGATAATCTCCATGGGGTTGGTTAATCTTCCGGACAAGTTCGTCAGTGGGTGCGTCCAGCTTCAGGATCGGATTATCCACCTTCTTCAACGCCTCGAAAACCTCGGGCTTCCCTACTCGTGTGGCGTTGGATAAGACAGACACCTTGGCAGAAGGGAAATACCTGTCCCTCAACTCAATAGTTATGGAGATTATCTCCGGGAAATCAGGATTCAAAGTTGGTTCCCCGTCCCCTGAGAACGTTATGGAATCTATCCCCACACTATTCTTGACGCAGTCCTTTAACTTAGCTTCAAGAGCCTTTCTGAGTTTCTTGGCGTCCGGAATAGCCTTGTCGCCTCGCCCATCCTTATTCCAGCCGCATTCGCAATAGATACAATCGAAGTTGCACAGCTTACCTTTCTCGGGAAGCAAGTTGATTCCCAAGGACGAGCCCAGCCTTCTGGAATGTATGGGGCCAAAGACTATCTCCTCTCGCATCATATCCTTAAGCCAATCTAAATGAGGTACTTCCAGCTGTCAGCTGGCCGTTGGCGTCGAGGTTGTCAATAAACACAATTCCTGGTCTCTTGCCGATCTCCAATGTTCCGAAAATGCTCTCCTTTCCAAGGAACTCGGCGCCATTGCGACAAGCCCAGGTAAGCAGCTCTCCCAAGGTGAGCCCATCGACATGTCCTTGAAGGCAATAGAGTTCCCTGACCATGTCAAGATCGTCATTGCTGGAGAGCGAGTCAGTACCGACAGTCAGCTTAAGCCCATTTCGGCGCATCAGGTTAACCGGAGGCAGGGCATTGTGTATAAATATGTTGGAGCAGGGACAAAGAGCGATATACGGATGCCGCATAACCCTTTTCACCGCATCTATTCCCTCCTGGTCCATACAAACCTCATGAACCAAAAGAATATGCTCATCGAAGGGGGCCGGATGGGCCTTTTCCAGTCTGTCTATAAAATACAACAGAGATGACTTTCCAGTCACTGGTGGCACACTCATCCCCGCCGCCTTGCGGTTGTCCCACATCGTCCCTTTGCCATATTTAAGCATATCCTCTTCCTCTTCCGTTTCCTCGCTATGGAACGAAAGGAAGCCGGTTTTGAGCCCCTCGGCAGAAACCGCGGTGACAAGCTCCGGACTCATGGTGTAGCAGGCGTGAGGAGTTGGAGAGGCGTCCAGCCTGAGCCGATCAGCCTTTTTCTTCAGTTTCAAAACGGAATCCATCACGTCAGCGCAGTCCTCAGGCTCGGTCCCGAACACCTCCAGGAAGGTTCTGGTGTACATCGGGGACTCTTTTTTAATGGCGAAAGAGTCATCGCAATTGCTGATGTCCGCCATCGCGGAAACTCCCCTCTCCCACATCAGGTCCATCCACTTGCGGATGTCTTCTATCTTCTCCTGGAGAGGTTTCGTGTCTCTCAGAGCGTTGATTTGGTCAATAAAACCGGCCATCCCTGTCCCTTTGCGGAAAAGTTTCCACATAGACGACAGTTCCACATGGCAATGGGAGTTCACGAAGCCAGGGACAACAGCTCCTTCCAGGAATATCTCTTCGGAATCTGGCTCCTGGCACTCACCGATTGCGGTGATAGTGCCTTTATAGTCATATTCCACATAACCGTTCCGAATCGGTTCGGGACGGTCCAGGGTGTATAGATATTCAGCGGCTATTCTCGCCATGGTATGGGCTTGGTTTTTTTGACAGAAGATGGCTCAACTACTGAGGATGAATCCTTTATGATCAATTCAGGACCATGGAAAACAGTATCTTCAACCACTGGAACCGGGTGATAGACTCCTCTGCTGTTCTTTTCCATCTTGATCTTGTCAGTCATCGAATTGACATAGAAAACGTCTCCATAATTGGTGAAATCATCCGATGAGTAGACTTTCATAGCCTTGGCGATCGAGTCGGCCCTGTGACGGATCTTCTCCTGCTGGCGGATATCCCTATAAATGGCCGCGGACTCATCCTCAAAGGTCTTCACCACTCTCCCGATCATTTCCGCATAGCGCTTCGGATCGGAAAGATAGAAATTCACGCTTGTCCTGTAATCCTCGACAGTGTAGCCATATTTCTCAAATATCGGCTCGTACAGCCAGGCCGTGTCAGCCTGACGTCTCCTGTCCTCGGACTCCATCACCCACTGGTCAACCAGGAACATGTCATGGTAGATCTTCTCCATCTGGCGCTTCGGGATCACTCCCGGCTCCTTGGAGCATGAGGCTATCGCCGAGACGACCAGCGCCACGGCGACAAAAGATCCGACCAACCTGTTCCTCGTCATACCTTACCTCAAAGTAGCTCCGTACTCACCAGTGAATGTCGACAGCAATCTGTCCATAATCCTCTCCACATCGCTGTCTGTCAATGTCTTCTCCAGATTCTGGAGGACGAAGCCCAAGGCATACTGCTTCTTGCCCGCGGGAATCTTGTCGCCCCTGTAGACATCAAACAAGGTCACGCTCTTGAGGAGCTTCTTAGCTGCCTTGAACGCGCTCTTGTAAAGATCGGCATAGCAAACATCTTCGTCCAAAAGGAGGGCGAGATCCCTGCGCACCTCGGGGAATTTGGGCAACTCCTTGAACGCCACCTTATCCCTCTTGACAAGTTTGAAAAGGGTATTCCAATTGACCTCAGCGGCGAATGCGGGCTGCTTGACATCAAATTTCCTCGCGAGAGAAGGCAGAACCGTACCGACAACCGCAAGAGGCTGATGAGAGCCCGGCAGTGCGTAGCACACACCCTCACTGAAAATGTCAGCAGGAGCGGGAGTGGTCTCCATCTGGTAAATGTCAGCACCGAAACGCCTCAGGAGAAGATCCAGATAGCCCTTCAACTCGAAGAAGCTGCTCTTCCCGGGCTGGATGTTCCAGGACTTCTCGGGAGAACCGGTGATGAACATTGAATATGCCTGGTGCTCCTCGTAGGAAGCGAGAGTCGTACCGTCACCCTGGGGATCACGGCTATAGACGGAACCATATTCAAAGAGCTTCATCGAGGATATCTGGCGGTTGATATTGTAAGCCATCACCTCGAGACCGTTGAATATAAGGTTCTGCCTCATGACATTCAGGTCAGAGCTCAGGGGGTTGACGATAGTGGCGCACCTTTCTTCCGGATAGGTCGTAAGGCCTTTGTAATATGCGGCTTTCGTCAGGGAATTGTTCATCATCTCTACGAAACCGTTGGCGGCCAGGAAATTGGATATTCCGTTACGGATAGCCTCGGGTTCCGGAGTGGGGGTCGCGTTGACGGACATCTTCATGTGACGGGGAAGATCGATGTTGTTGTAGCCGTAGACCCTGAGGATCTCCTCGACCACATCACATTCCCTCTCGACATCAACCATATAGGACGGAGCGGCGACTTTGGCGCCTCCAGGCCTCTTCTCAATGAAGTCATAAGCCAGGAACGTGAGAATCTTCTCAATAGTGTCATGGCCGATCTTCTTCCCGATGAAGTTCTCGATGCGGTCGTAATCGAGGTCGATGACCTTCTTGGCGATCATCTCAGGATAGAACTCCTCCATGTCTCCAACAATCTCACCACCAGCAAGTTCCTTAATAAGTAAGGCGGCGCGCTTACAGGCGTAATCACCTATCGCCGGGTCGCATCCCCTCTCGAAACGGAACGAGGCATCGGTCTGGAGGGTGTGCCTCTTGGATGTCTTGCGGATGGAACCGGGATCGAAATAGGCGCTCTCAATAAACACGTTGGTAGTAGATTCAGTCACGCCGGAATCGATGCCGCCAAACACACCGGCGATGCACATCGGGCCGTTCTCATCAGCGATCACGATATCCTCCGCGGAAAGCTTCCTCTCCATCTCGTCAAGGGTGACGATCTTCTCACCCTCAGAGGCCCTTCTGACAATGACTTTCCCCCCGGAGATCTTGTCAGCGTCGAAGGTATGGAGAGGCTGGCCGAGCTCCCAAAGGATGAAGTTGGAGACATCTACCACATTGTCTATCGGCCTGAGTCCTATGGCCATAAGCCTCTTGCGGAGCCACTCGGGAGAAGGTCCGACCTTGACACCCTTGACTGTGATACCGCAATATCTCGGAGCCGCGGTGGGATCCTGGACATCAATTGGAATAGCGGTACCTTCGCCCGGCTTCCAAGCCTCGATCGAAGGATACTTGAAGGAGCAGGGAATATCGTTGAGTTTCATCCAGGCATACAGGTCACGAGCCACTCCGATATGGGAAGAGGCGTCAACCCTGTTGGCCGTGATCTCATATTCAATGACAGCCTCGGTCTTGAGGTGGAGATAATCCTTCGCGGGAGTGCCCACGACAGCGTCGGCAGGAAGCACCATGATACCGGAATGGTCCTCTCCGATACCTAGCTCATCCTCGGCGCATATCATACCCATGGACTCGACCCCACGGATCTTGGACTTCTTGATCTTGAAATCGCCCGGAAGCACGGTGCCGATCCTGGCGAACAGGACTTTCTGTCCAGCGGCCACGTTCGGGGCTCCGCAAACCACGGTGACAGGCTCAGCGGAACCGTCATTCACCTTTGTGACATGGAGATGGTCCGAATCCGGATGCGGCTCGCACTCAAGAACTTCCGCCACAACCACCCCGGCCAGTCCACCAGGGATTTCCTCCTGTTCCTCGACAGAGTCGACCTCGATACCGATGTCGGTCATCACCTCAGCGATCTTCGCGGGGGTCAGGTCAAACTCGAGATAATCTTTCAGCCAATTGTAAGAGAGCTTCATAATTATTTATTTATCAATATCTTCCTTTGAAAACAGAGAGTTCACGAACTCTTTTTTGTCAAACACTTTAAGGTCATCCACGCCCTCACCGATGCCGATGAACTTCACCGGAACCTTAAGCTGGTCGACAATACCGATCACGACACCGCCCTTGGCGGTACCGTCCAGCTTTGTGACGGCGAGAGAGGTGATGTCAGTAGCCCTGGAGAACTCCTTGGCCTGCTGATAAGCGTTCTGCCCGGTAGAGGCATCAAGTACCAAGAGGACCTCATGAGGAGCGTCAGGGATGATCTTGCGCATGACATTGCGGATCTTGGTCAGCTCGTTCATCAGGTCTATCCTGTTGTGGAGACGGCCCGCGGTGTCGATAAGGACCACATCGGCCTCCTTGGCCACGGCCGACTTGACGGTGTCGAAAGCCACAGACGCGGGATCGGATCCCATACCTTGTTTGACAATGTCCACCCCGGCTCTCTCGGCCCAGATGACCAGCTGTTCCACGGCCGCAGCCCTGAAAGTGTCCGCGGCACCGACAATGACCTTCTTGCCCATCGCCTTGTACCTCGACGCCAGTTTGCCGATCGTGGTGGTCTTGCCCACTCCATTTACGCCAACCACCATGACCACAAGCGGTTTATGGCTCAAGTCGAATGGTTCTTCAGGCGCCTGCTCCTCATCCACGTCGAGCATCTTGCCGATCTCGTCCCGCAACATGTCCACGAGCTCATCCATCGACATGTATTTGTCTCTCCCAACCCTCTCCTCGAGGCTGTCCACGATCTTCAGGGTCGTGTCCACGCCCATGTCAGAGGCGACCAGGGCCTCCTCGATAGCGTCGAGCACATCATCGTCAACCTTGGATTTGCCGACAACCGCCCTTGAGAGCCTCTGGAAGAAGCCCTGCTTTGTTTTCTGAACGCCTTTATCAAAAAGTCCCATGACACTCAAAATGTAATCTTACAAATATACACAAATTCGGGGTAAATAAAAAAGAGCGGACGTCATCAAAACGTCCGCCCAACAGTATCTTTTCTTCAAAGATTATTTCTTTCCTTCGAAGAATTCCTTTGTCTTCTCAGCTTCCACAAGCTGCTCGGTGAAGAAATAAGCGCCCGTCTTGGGAGACTTGTCCATACGGATGCATTTCACCATGCTCTTGGCGCCGGCCTTCGCGGCGAATGTAGCGACTGCTTTCTTTGCCATAACTTAATCTCCTTATTTGATTTCGCGGTGGACAGTGACCTTGTGGAGGTAAGGGTTATACTTCTTGCGCTCCAAGCGCTCAGGAGTATTCTTCTTGTTCTTTGTGGTGACATACCTGGAGATCCCGGGGACTCCGGTCGCCTTCTGCTCAGTGCACTCAAGGATGACCTGCACTCTCGCGTCTTTCGTTTTCTTTGCCATAGTTCAAAAATTTTTAGACAAGGCCTACATATCCTTTTTCCTGAGCCTCCTTGAGGGCAGCGTCAAGGCCCTTCTTCTCGATGGTCCTCATGCCCTTGGTGGAAACTTTGAGAGTGATGTACCTCTGCTCCTCCTCAGACCAGAACTTCTTGGTCTTGAGGTTGAGGGCGAAGTCACGCTTCGTGTGAAGCCTGGAGTGAGCGACATTGCAGCCGATCATCCTTTTCCGTCCTGTGATTTGACAAACTTTTGCCATGATATCTTACTTTTTTATTGATTCAAAATACTTTGGGGCCGCAAATTTCGTGTAAATTTTTCAGAATCGCAAGTCCTTGACCTCATTTCCTAAACAAATTTGAAGAATCTGCGCCACCTGATGTTGTTGGGGAACTTCTTGCCCGCATTCGTGGACAGCCAAATGACAGACGGTTTCCCGACGATGTGATCCTCGGGCACGAAGCCCCAGTACCTTGAGTCAAGGGAATTATGTCTGTTGTCCCCCATCATGAAATAATAGTCTTGGGAGAAAGTGTAACTTGAAGTCTCCTTCCCGTCGATGATGATCTTCCCATCCTTATCCACCTTCAGCTCGTGTCCCTCATAAGAGGTTATAATCCGCTCATAAAGAGGCAGGTTAGCGAGCGTCAACTCCACTGTGGAACCCTTGGAGGGAATCCAAAGCGGTCCGAAATTATCCCTTGTCCAACCAGAGTTCTCCGTGAAAGGGAAGATACTCAGATAAGAATCAGGGAAATCCGGAGGATATACATCAAGATTCGGCTCCACGCTCATGACCGCTGAGTACCCTTTGACCTCGTCATACATAGCCGAGGTGAGGGGCATGGCGGGATAACCAGGGAGGCTTGGGTCATAGAACAACTCTGAGGTGTTCAGACCGAGTTTATTAATGGTCCTGGGGTTGATCTGCTGGCCGTTGGTAACTACCTTGTAGGTCAACTGGACGCCAGGATAAACCTCCTGCTGCCGCCCGTCGATCCAGACAAGTCCGTCACGAACCTGGAGAGTGTCACCGGCGATGGCGACGCATCTCTTGACATAGTGATCTTCCTTGTCCACAGGACGGACCTTCACAGGCCCTCCATTGGCGATCGTGTAAGCCCTGCCGGCGTTACGTACCCACGCGTAGTAGTCTTCCGAAGGGAAACGGGTCAAGACCGTGTCTCCGTGAGGGAAGTTGAACACCACATAGTCACCTCTCTTGACGTGCCCGAAGCCTTTCAGACGGCGGTAGTCATTCTGGATAAGGGTCGAATAAGACTCTTTCCCGAATATGACATTATGTGTGAAAGGAATCGTGAGCGGTGTCTGAGGGACCTTGGGGCCGTACGCGAGCTTGCTGACGAAAAGGTGGTCTCCGGTGTAAAGGGAGCTCTCCATCGAAGATGAAGGGATCTTGAACGCCTGGAAGAAGAAAATGTTGATGAATGTCACTACAACAACAGCGAAGATGATGGCGTCAAGCCAATCCAGCCATACGTTGCGTTTCTCCCCTTCCTTGTATTCCTTCTTCCAGAACAGCCACTTCACCTTTTTGGTTATGTGGAGGTCGAAGATAATGACAAGGCCGAGGATCCACCACCAGTTTCCGAGCCAAGCCACCCACAACGTGTAAAGTATGGCCCAGAAACTCATCCTGACCCATTTGTTGTGGTATAAGGTGTTCAAGCTCACTTTCGGGGACCCGGTGAACTATTTGACGGAATTGACGATGGCCTCGAACGCCTGAGGGTTGTTCATGGCGAGGTCGGCGAGAACCTTGCGGTTGAGACCGACGTTCTGCTTCGCGAGCTTGCCCATGAACTGGGAATAGGTGATGCCGTACTGACGGGCGGCGGCGTTGATCCTCTGGATCCAGAGGGCGCGGAAGTTGCGCTTCTTCGCCTTGCGGTCGCGATAGGCATAGGTCAAACCTTTCTCGTAAGTGTTCTTAGCTACGGTCCAGACATTCTTTCTGGAGAGGAAATTACCGCGGGTTCTCTTAAGAATCTTCTTGCGGCGAGCCCTGGAGGCTACTGAATTGACTGATCTTGGCATAATCTGATCTTTTTCCGGAGGCAGCGACCGCGGCTTGGCGGTTCTTTTCGGCTGCGTTCCAAGTTAAACAATAAAATAAACTACAGGACCAACATTTCCTTTACCCTCTTCAGATCGTCCTTCTCGACGAGAGCGAAGTGGTCAAGATTTCTCTTGCGTTTTGTGGTCTTCTTCGTGAGGATGTGGCTGTGATAAGCATGCTTCCTCTTGATTTTTCCTGTTCCGGTAAGCGCGAAACGCTTTTTGGCACCGGAGACGGTCTTAAGCTTTGCCATTGTTTTAAATAATTAATACTATTAATATTGTTACCGCTCTCACGGCGGTCACTTTTTACTTTTTCTTGACAGGGGCGATCATCATCGTCATCCTCTTTCCCTCCAAAGAAGGCATATTCTCGGCCCTTCCGAACTCCTCGAGTTC
The DNA here is from genome assembly GCA_024693285.1 of Bacteroidales bacterium. Classification (GTDB taxonomy): domain Bacteria; phylum Bacteroidota; class Bacteroidia; order Bacteroidales; family UBA932; genus Cryptobacteroides. The sequence goes on along the minus strand of JAILLE010000011.1, from coordinate 42,217 downwards.
CACGGCGAACCTCAGAAGCTGCTTCTCTCCCTGGTCGGCGAACATGATGGAGCGGCCGCGGAAGAAGATAGTCGCCTTGACCTTGGAACCTTCCTCCAGGAACTCCTGCGCATGCTTTAGTTTGAACTGGAAGTCATGCTCATCGGTGTTGGGACCGAAACGGATCTCCTTGATGGTCACCTTGGTGGCGTTCTGCTTCATCTCCTTGGCCTTCTTCCTCTGCTGGTAGAGATATTTCTGGTAATCAAGGATTTTGCAGACCGGCGGCTCAGCCTTGGCGCTGATCTCTACCAAGTCGAGTTCCAGCTCATCGGCCATCGCCAGAGCCTTGGAAATAGGATAAATGCCTGGCTCGGCGATATTGTCGCCGACAAGACGGACCTGAGGAGCGGTAATCTCCTCATTGATGTTCAGCTCATCATCCGCCTTCTGACGGACAAATGAACGCTGGCCACGAACCCCGGCTGCGGGCTTCGCTCCGGCTGGTTTAAATCCGGTAGATGGTCTTGAACCTCCGTAACGTTTCTTGTAAGGCATTCCTGTTTTTAATTAAACTCTTAAAATAAATCTCCTATATGTTTTTATCTATCAACTTCAGGCGAGCTCTTGGGCCATCTGGTCCTTAAGCCACGCCACAAACTCTTCCACTTTCATCACGCCCGCGTCGGCGCCTTCCTTCCTAACAGAAACCGTGCCCTGCTCAACTTCTTTCTCTCCCACAATAGCCAGCACAGGGACGCGCAGCAACGAAATCACACGGATACGCTTCCCGAGAGCCTCGTTTCTGTCATCTATAGAGGCGGGAATATCGGAATTATTCAGCAATCCGCAAACTTTTTTAGCGAAATCTGAATATTTCTCACTGATAGGCAGGACTTTAACCTGATCCGGGCTGAGCCATACAGGGAGGTGTCCTCCGGTGTGCTCAAGCAGCACGGCGGTGAACCTCTCGATGGATCCGAAAGGAGCCCTGTGGATCATGACCGGGCGCTGCTTGCTGCCGTCAGCGGCGGTATACTCAAGCTGGAACCTCTCAGGAAGGTTGTAGTCCACCTGGATGGTACCGAGCTGCCACTTCCTGCCGATAGCGTCCTTGACCATGAAATCCAGCTTCGGACCGTAGAAAGCGGCCTCACCGTACTCCACGACAGTCTTGAGACCCATCTCAGCGGCCGCCTCGATGATAGCGTTCTCGGCCTTTTCCCAATTCTCATCAGAACCTATGTACTTGGACTTGTTATTAGGATCCCTCAGGGAAACCTGGGCGGTGTATTTGTCGAACTTGAAGATCTTGAACACATAGAGAATCAGCTCGATAACCTTCTCGAACTCACCCTTGAGCTGGTCGGGAGTCACGAACATGTGAGCGTCGTCCTGGGTGAATGAGCGGACCCTGGTCAGTCCGTGAAGCTCACCGCTCTGCTCATAACGGTATACGGTACCGAACTCAGCCATCCTCAACGGCAGATCCCTGTAGGACCTGGGGGCGGAGCGGAAAATCTCGCAGTGGTGAGGGCAGTTCATCGGTTTGAGCATATACTCCTCTCCTTCCTGCGGGGTGTGGATCGGCTGGAAGGAATCCTTTCCGTACTTGGCGTAGTGGCCGGAGGTCACGTACAGATCCTTGCTTCCGATATGAGGAGTCACGACCGGGAGGTAGCCATATTCATTCTGCTTCTTGCGAAGGAACTTCTCAAGCTCAAATCTCATCACGGAACCTCTTGGCAACCAGAGAGGAAGACCCATTCCGACACGGGGAGAGAAGGTGAAGAGCTCCATCTCCTTGCCGAGTTTGCGGTGGTCCCTCTTCTTGGCCTCCTCGAGCACCACGAGGTACTCGTCGAGCATCGACTTCTTGGGGAAGGTGATTCCGTAGATACGGGTAAGCTGCCCGCGAGTCTCGTCTCCACGCCAGTAAGCGCCGGCAAGAGCGGTCAGCTTGACAGCCTTGATCACATCAGTGTTGCGGAGATGGGGACCGCGGCAGAGATCGGTGAAATGGCCGTTGGTGTAGTATGTGATAGTACCGTCCTCAAGCTCGCTGATGAGCTCGCACTTGTACTGATCCCCCTTATCCTCGAAATGCTTCATCGCTTCCGCCTTGGGCACATCAATCCTGGTGTAGTCCTGCTTCTCTCGGGCAAGCTCAAGCATCCTCTTCTCAATCTTCGGGAAGTCGGCGTCAGTGATCTGGTGGCTTCCGAGATCGACATCATAATAGAAACCATTCTCGATGGCAGGTCCGATACCGAACTTGACCCCAGGGAACAAGTCCTCAAGAGCCTCAGCCATAAGGTGCGACGATGAGTGCCAGAAAACCCTCTTGGCCTCGTCATCCTCCCACTTCAGGAGCGTGATAGAGCAATCTTCCTCTATGGGACGGTTGAGATCCCTTGTCTCTCCCTTACCGATTGTAGTGTCGCCAGCAGGCTTTACGGCCACAGCCAAAACCTCCTCCGCCAACCTCGGGCTGATGCCCTTGGCGATCTCATAACCGGTTATTCCTTTCTCGTACGCTCTGACGCTGCCGTCAGGAAATGTGATGTTTATCATAACTTGTATTATTTGAAAGCCGACAAAGATAAGAATTATTTTGCTATTTTTGCATTATCTACGGTGTTTACGAATATGAAGAAAGAATTCACATCCGGCGAGTCCTGGAACAGCGCCGCCATAGCCGGGCTTATCCTGGCCGTCGCCACCATAGCGGCCGAGTTTGTATCCGCCCTTTGCGGAAAGATCGGCGGTTTCGCCGGCGGTTTCCTCGGTTTCATCGCCTGGGCCGGCAAACTTGTGCTTTGCGCTGTCTTGTTCCGGTATCTCATGCTCAAGTTCAAGTCCTCTTATGATAGCGTCGGGTATCCCGAATTGCAAAGATACGGGCTCAAGTTGGCTTTATTCTCCTCGCTCATCGTCGCCGCGTATTCCACTGTCAACCTCCTGTTCATCAATCCGACATCCTTCGAGGAGATAATGGACGTGATGAGGACCAGCTACTCCTCTATGCTTGACTCGAACTCCGAGGCGGCCCTTGAGAAGATGATGCCCAAGATGCCCTATTATATGGCTATTGGATCACTGATTTATTGTTTTATATGGGGCTGGCTGTATGCCACTATTTTCGCCAAGTCGGCAGCACCGGACGATCCTTTCGAGGATATTGAAGAACATGTTGACGATCAAGATTCGTAATTAAAGTCTGATCATCCTCTTTTTTATGGTTGGGGCAGGAGGGTGTGGTCCCCGAAGGGCTCTTTTTCTTATTTCGGCGGGCTGCGAACCGTAAGCGGAATTAACTTACTTAATACAATTTATAATCGTAGTTGTCATGAAAAAAACAATTTGGGCAATATTAGCTACCGCGGCTTTATTCGCAGTCTGTTGCGACAAAGAGTATGACGACTCTGCGTTGGTCCAAAGAATCAATGACCTTGAAGGAAGAGTCACTGCTCTTGAACCTCTCAACACAACCGTGTCCGGAATCAGCGCGATCGTAAACGCGCTTAACGAGAAAGACACGGTTTTAGGTGTTCTTGAAGTAAAAGACAGTGAAGGGAATGTCATCGGTTACACCATTAACTTCTCAAAAAGCGCCCCTGTAACAATCTACAATGGAGAAAGAGGTGACAGAGGTCCACAGGGAGAACAGGGAGAAAAAGGAGAGAAGGGAGAAAAGGGAGAACAGGGAGAAAAAGGAGAGAAGGGAGAAAAAGGAGAACAGGGAGAAAAAGGAGAACAGGGCGAAAAGGGAGAGAAGGGCGAAGTCGGTCCTATCCCATCTATCGGAATCCAGCAGGGTGAAGACGGCAATTATGTCTGGGTAATCGAAGGCCAGATCGTAAAAGACCGGAACGGTAACCCGATCCCTTGTACCCAGGTAACACCCACCTTCAAGATTGAAGAAGGTTCATGTTGGGTGTCATACGACGGCAAGAGCTGGACCGAGCTCGGACTTATCTCAGGTACCGGCACCACCGTCGAGGTTGACAACACCAACGAGGATTATGTGCTCTTTACCGTCAACGGTACCGAAGTACAGATCCCAAAGGAGAAGCCATTCGCTCTTGATATCAAGTACGATGGAGATTTAGCGGCTGTCGGTATAGAGGCCAATTCTACCGCGGATATCGAGTATGAGGTCAAGGGCGCGGGCGAGAACGACGAAGTGACAGTCGACGTGCTCAGCGCTACCGCCGGTATTTCCGCCAAGATTTCCAAGACCGACAATACTAAGGGTCACATCCTTATCACTACCACAAACGCGCTTGACGGAAAGATCTTCGTATACGCCGACAACAACAAGGGCAAGACCAACATCAAGTCCATCACCATTGAGGCCGGCCAGATCTCCACGATTATCGATGTGGTCCAGGCGCCGGCAGCCGGTTGCGAAATAGCCCTTACAGTCAGCACCAACATGGCCCACAGTGTCGTTGTTCCTGACGGGATCAACTGGCTGCATATAACCACAAAGAGTAGAGCCGGCGAAGGTTCTTATCTCGAGCACCTCCATGTAGGCGAGATGACCAGGGCCACCCAAGATTACAATTATGTGATCATTGTCGACCCTAACGAGACCGCTTCATACCGTTTTGCTAGCATCAGCATTGTTTCAAAGACAACAGGCGAAGTCCTCAAGGCTATCGACATCGTCCAGAAACCGGCATCAGGCGTTACCGACCTCTCATCTATCGAAGATCTTCCGGATGACGAGGAAGTAGCCATCAATGGTTCAGTCGTTCTCGCCGCTTCCAAGAAGGGCGCGGTCGTTTCTGACGGAAAGAACTCTATCTATGTTGAATCCGGGACTGTTCTCGCGGTCGGAGACAGTATCTCTTTCACCGGTGTCAAGAAAACCAACGATAATACCGATTATGCGTATATCAAGGCCACTTCCGTAGAGGTTGTCAAGGCAGGCGTTGAAACTCCTGACCAGCCTTGGATGTATATCGGTTATTCCGAGAAATACAATATTACCAATACCGCTACTACCGCTCTTATCCAGAAGGATGGGGATGGGAACTACTTTTTTGTAGCTCCGTCGGGCTTCAATGTCAACATCGAGTCGCCTCTCGAGTCCCTCAACCTTGATGCCCTCGTGGGCAAGTATGTCACAGTCAAAGGATACATCAACGAGGTATGCCTTCTCGGAATCGATTGGACAACCGCCATCATTACCTACGAATACACGATGATCGTGAACTCCGCTACCGAAGTCAAGTTCGAAGCCAACCCCAACTGGTCAGTTTCCTATGACGGAAAGGTAAGCGGCGACGCGCGGTATCCTGAACAAATAACCAATACCGTATCTTCAGGCAGCGACAGGTACCTCATCGGAATCATTTCCGAATCTCAGCTGAAGGGATTCCCTGTAGAGGAAGCTCCGGAAGAATACGGTGCTATCTATATGGCTGATGATCTCCAGTACAATATCACACTTCGCGGTTCCAAATATACCAAAGAAGAAATCATAAGCATCCTTACTTATGACTCAACTGTCAGCGAAACCTTCGAGGAGTGTGAGTTGGGCAAATACTACGCCCTGGCTGTAGGTGTCGACGAGGATGGTTTCGTAACCGGTTCTTATGCCATATCCGAGTTCGAGATCAAAGAAGATCCTTATATCGCCGCGACTTACGAGGACTTCCTCGGAGTCTGGGGTTATGAAAGCGAGGGAGGTATCCAGAAATGGGCTATCACCGAAAAGGTCACAGGCAAAAGCTACAATCTCGTAGTCAACAATGTCGTTCCTAACGGTGGTGTTGACCCTATTCTCGTCTATGACGCGGAAAGAGGTTCTTTTACTCTCGACGCCCAGGATCTCGGCGAGTTCGAATATGACGGCGAGACATATATAGAACAGGTTGCCGCAGTCTTTGCCTCCTTCGGCGGCGGATACTACGACAACACCGATTATATGGAAGGTGAGACAAGGATTTTCGAGGCCAGAATGAACGAAGACGGTAAGATCGAAATCATCCCAAGTTCCGATTCTTATGGCCCTCTCGAGGGCTTCTCTATCATGACCGGAGTAAAGGGTGTGGGCGAAAGAGAGTATATTGTCGGTGATGTTTCCCCGTTGCCTGGCATTCTCGACGAGTACGATGCTCCGGACGAGGCTTATCTCGCATGGCTTGGTGACTGGACCGTTACCACAGGTGATACTTCTTACAACATCAACATCGCTCAGGACATTCCTAACAACAGCTATACGATTACCGGAATGAATGGATTCGGCTATAGCTGGATGAATATTCCTAACCACTATGATGCCGAGACCGGAGAACTTGTTCTTATCGGCGGCGACAAGTACCCTGCAGCTACCGGCGTAAGCCTTGGTCTTGATCAGTACTTCTCACTCTACTTCCTTGCTAATGTCGCGGTAGGAAGTGATTACCAACACATCACCGACACATGTGAGCTTGGAAGAGGCTCTATCGGAGCAGACGGAACAGCATCCTTCGCTCCTGGCACAATCAAGCTTTCTGACGGCGACTACTCCGTTGCCTTCCAGAAGGTTTATGCTATCGGTGAAAGCGATCCTGAAGAGATCTACACTCTGAATGGAGAGACCATTACATACTATCCGTTCACAATGGCTCCCGCATCTTCAGCTGGCAAGGTTTCCGCAAACGCTCCTGTCAACAGAAAGATCACTTTCAGCGAAAAGGCAAACAAAAAGGCCGAAATCAAGAAGAGCGCTTCCTCTTTTTCCATTTTATCGAAAAAACCACTATAATTGCACTCTCAACAAGGATTATGAACTAATAATGGAATATTCAAAAGATCTCTCGATAATAATCCCTCTTTTCAACGAGGAAGAGTCTCTAGGAGAACTCCTGGCTTGGATCAGGAGTGTCGTGAACGCTGGAGGATATGACTACGAAGTCATATTCGTGGACGATGGTAGTACGGACGGTTCCTGGGCGAAAATAAAGGAGCTGGCTGAGGGAGACGACAGGGTAAAAGGAATATCTTTCCGCCGAAATTACGGGAAATCCGCAGCCCTTTACCATGGATTCGCGAAGGCCGAGGGGAAAGTGGTCTTCACTATGGACGCCGACCTGCAGGACTCTCCTGAGGAGATTCCCGAAATGTACCGGATGATTGTCGAGGACGGTTACGATGTCGTCTCCGGCTGGAAGCAGCACCGCAAGGACAACAAAGTCACCAAGAATCTTCCCTCAAAACTCTATAACGCCACCGCCCGTTGGATCACGGGCATCAAGCTTCACGACATGAACTGCGGCCTTAAGGCCTACAGGAACGAAGTCATCAAGAATATCGAGGTCTACGGTGAGATGCACCGTTACATCCCCTACCTCGCCAAAAACGCCGGTTTCGGGAAAATCACCGAGAAGCCTGTACACCACCAGAAAAGGAAGTTCGGAAAGAGCAAGTTCGGGATGGAAAGGTTCGTAAACGGATTCCTTGATCTTCTATCACTCTGGTTCTTAAGTACTTTCGGGAAGAAACCGATGCATTTCTTCGGTTTCTCCGGATTGCTCATGTTCCTTGTCGGTTTCGTTATGACGGTGTGGATCATTGTGGCGAAACTGGTCCACCAGGCGCATGGAATACATTACAGGGCGGTCACTGACCAGCCCCTGTTCTATCTCGCCCTCTTGGCGGTTATGCTTGGTGTAGTCCTTTTCCTGGCAGGATTCATTTGCGAGATGATCTCACGCAATTCCCAGGACAGGAACAAATACAATATCAAGGAAACCTTGGACTAGATTTCCGGCTCGGAGACTTCCTCCAATGCCTCAGCATCTTCCACTTCAGGATCAACCGCTTCTTCGGGGACGGCTTCCTGGAACTCGGTCAGGTTCCTCGGCAGGTCGGCAGGCTCGGGAATAGCCGGGCCGTAACAAGCCTGGAATATGAATACTGATGTCGTCAGTGACGCCCCCATCAGGAGCTTCAGAAGGAATTTCTTCATGGCGCTTTTCGATTGAAACATTCAAATATACGGCGATTAATTCGGAAAAAAAAGAAAAAATGGTTTTATTTGGAGCCGCAAAAAACAAACATACGATGAAAGTCCTCAAATTCGGAGCCGGGCTCTTTGAAGAAGAACGGAATATACTGAGAATCAAGGATGTGGTGGAAGCCACTGGAGGGAGAGTGATAGTTGTCGTCCCGGAAAGACAGACCAAGGCCTTGCAGTCGGCCATACCCGGCTCACAGGTCGTTCCTCCACAGACTTGTCTCGCTGGTCACCCCGAAATATTCACTCCTCATTCGGATAAAATCATAGTGCCGGGAATAATACCTGACGGTCTGGAAGTTAGCGAGTTGACTGACCTGGAAGTCGGAGCCCCCGACTACCTGGCCAGCCTTATAGCAGCCTCGAATGACGCGGAGAGACTTGAGATATGGACCGACAAAGATGGTTTCATGACTGCTGATCCGGCATCGGTGAAGACAGCCTACCTCATCAAAGAGATGAGCTACCGGGAAGCCATGGAACTCTGCAATTTCGGAGTAGGTCTAATATACTCCCCCGCCCTGTTCCCGGTCAACTCGAAAGGTATCCCGACAGTAGTCAGGAACCTGTTTGATCCGGATGGAACTGGTACGACCATCTGTAAAGACAGCCATAGCGGCGAAAAAGCCATCAGGGGAATATCGTCTATCGACAACGTCAGTCTGATCACCTTGGCCGGCACATCAATGGCTGGTGTCGTCGGAGTCAACTGCAGGATATTCACGGCTCTCGCCCTCGAGAGGATCAGCGCCTTCCTGGTCTGCCAATCCGCCTCAGAGACAGGTATTTCCATTGGCGTGAGCGCCAAAGACGCATATCGCGCTAAGAGTGTCTTGGATTGGACTTTCGCCCGTGAGATAGACAACGGTTCCCTCTCTCCGGTGAAGGTAAAGGATGGGCTTGCCGCCTTGTCCGTCATCGGGGACAACATGAGGAACACCCCCGGAATAGCCGGGCAACTCTTCGCCACCCTTGGAAGGAACGGTATCAGCGTCAGCGCTTTCGCCCAGGACGCCTCGGAGTCGAACATCTCCTTTATAGTGGATCGCGGCCAGCTCCGCAAATCCCTCAATGTCATCCATGATAGCTTCTTCCTTTCTGAATATCAAGAACTTAATCTCTTCCTCTGCGGTATAGGGACCGTCGGAAGCAGGCTTATCGCCCAGATCCAGAGCCAGAGGCAGAAACTGATGGACGAGCATGACCTTAAGATCAATGTGGTCGGTATAGCCCGTAGTGTCAAAGGCGTCTTCGACAGGGACGGGATAGATCTGGACAATTGGAGGGAAAGACTCGAGAATGGCGTTACTCTCACTCCGGCCAGGTTACGTGATGAGGTTACAAGCATGAATATCTTCAATTCCGTCTTCGTCGACTGCACCGCCAGCGCTGATATCGCCGTCCTCTATGAAGATTTCCTCAACCGGGGAATATCAGTGGTCGCCGCCAACAAGATAGCCGCCTCGTCCGACTATTCCAACTACAAGAAACTCAAGGATATATCCCGTCAGAGGGGTGTCAAATACCTTTTCGAGACCAATGTAGGAGCAGGACTTCCTATCATAGGCACCATCAACGATCTCCGCAACAGCGGGGACAGGATCCTGAAGATGGAGGCCGTGGTCAGCGGTACCCTCAACTTCATATTCAACACCCTCTCTGAGGTTATTCCTTTCAGCCAGACTGTCAAGATGGCCAAAGAGCAAGGTTTCTCCGAGCCGGATCCCAGAATGGATCTCTCCGGCACCGACGTGATCCGCAAGTTGGTTATCCTCTCCCGAGAGGCCGGCTACAAGGTCAACATGGAGGATGTCGAGGCTAATCTATTCATTCCCAAGTCCTTCTTCGATTGCTCGCTGGATGAGTTCTGGGCCAGGCTTCCTGAGTTGGACGCCCAGTTTGAGGCCGACAGGAAACGTCTCAAGGCCGAAGGAAAGAGATGGCGCTTTGTCGCTACCAACGACAAAGGCAAGTGCTCCGTCTCCCTCAAGGAGATCCCGATGCAGCACTCGTTCTACGTTTTGGATGGATCCAACAACATCATCCTTCTCACCACGGAGCGCTACAACAAGCACCCGATGCTGATCCAGGGATATGGGGCAGGAGCGGAGGTCACAGCCGCCGGAGTGTTCGCGGACATAATGAGCATAGCCAATATCAGGTAATATGGGCAAGGACGGCGATACTGGAACCAGCTTTTGGAAAAGGCTCTTGAGAACTATCAGGAACCTGATCATCGCTGCCTTGATCATTGTCCCGTGCCTTTATTCAGTCCAAATCAGGCTGAAACTCAACGACATGAACAACTCCGTGGACAGCCTGCGCTCAGCGCTGGCCGCCAGCTATCAAATCATAGATTCTCTCAAGACAATCCAGGATGACGAGATCCTGACCAGGGATCGCCTTGACGACATGGTGGACAGGCAACTGGGAGACAGGTCCACAGAGGCGATGTTCACTATCGACACAACGATCGACGCCTCCATCGCCAGAAAGGCGATACAGGCGTCGATGGATCTGGACAATTGGGTTGACTCTTTAAGAGCCCCCTACCCGGAAGGTGTGTCAGCCCATGTCAAACTTCACTACCTCCAGTCGAAAGCCCAGAGGCTGGAGCGGCTCCAACACCATTATTCCGAGAGATTCGGCGAATAAGATCCCTTATCGGATAACTTTCATCAAAGCCTCTTCCATGATCTTGTAACCGGCGAGATTCGGGTGTACCGAGTCTCCGGACAAGTCTGAACGGGTCTCTCCGTTGGCATCGGCCAAAACAGTGGCGTAGTCAACCACCTTGTAATGCTTTGCCTTAGCGTATTCCTTGATCATCGCGTTGAGCTTGGCGACTTGCTCCTTGGTGTCCTTGAGCGCGGGACGCCATCTGATGTAGGCCGAGGGGACGAGGGTGCAGAGGACCGGCTTGATCTTGTTTGCTTTGGCGATCTCGCACATGGAGATTATGTTCCCCATTGTGTTCTCAAGGGCGATATATCCGTTGTTGCGGGCTATGTCGTTGATCCCAGCGAGGATGACGACATACTTCGGGTGGTGATCTACGACATCACGGCGGAACCTGACAACCATGTGTGAGGTCACCTCACCACTGATGCCTCGGCCAAGGAGGTTGTTCTGTTTGAAGAAGTCAGGATCCTGGCTGAACCATCCGTCTGTAATGGAGTCGCCCATGAGGACAGCGAGGGGCTTGGCGGTCACCTCGGAGTTGGCCTGGGCGTAACGGCCAAAATGGGCCCAGTCATTGTCGGGGAGGTCCTGAGCGGAAAGTGTCAGGGCACAAAACAGCGCCGCCGCGGCGGCAAAGATGATCTTTTTCATTTTAATCTGTATTTAAGTTATCTGTTTCTCTTAGAAGTACTTCCCTCAATTGATCGACGGTATCCACAACCACATCGGCCTCCATCAGGTCTGCCTTCGGCCTGAAGCCCCAGGACACCCCGATCGCCCCAATCCCGGCATTCCTCGCCGTCCTGATATCCGTCGCCGAATCCCCCACCAGCACCACATATCCACCAGAGTATCTTTCAGAGTCGTGAGGAGGCAAGGCTCGATTCCGTCTCCCTGCGCTTCGCGCCCTATCCGGGTAAATGGTCGCCGGAATCGACCTTGCCTCCTCTGCCCCAGTCTCCGGCTGCGCCACTGCACAGCGGCCGTACTCAGCCGCAGCGAGCCCTGAGCGAAGTCGAAGGGCGACGCGAGAATGGACGCGGCCGCGGGCAGGTGGCGAGCCGGCAAAGGCGGCATCCATGGCGAGGCGGACGACTTCGGGGTCTGGTTTGAGGGGAAGGCCTGGGGCGTTCCCGAGAATCTTGGCAAAGGGAATATCCGTGAAGAAGCGCCGTATCAGGGTTTCGGTACCAGCTTGGAATTTGTTTGAAGTCACGGCCAGTTTGATGCCCGAATCAGAAAGCTCATGGAGCAAATCCTGGATGCCGGGATAAGGCCGGGACAGGACATCGATATGGCTGGTGTAATAATCAAGGAAACGGCTGAGGGACAATTCAATAACCTCATCAGAAGCACCTTCGGGAAGGGCTCTTGTGACAAGATTCCGGATCCCATGGCCAACCATCGCCCTATATTCTTCGACTGAATGCCCCGGAAAACCACCCTCCGACAAGGCGTACTCCACGGCGGCGGAAAGATCACCTATCGTGTCGATAAGAGTCCCGTCAAGGTCGAATATCACGAGCGAATTGTCCATACCAATGAACAAAAATAAGAAAATATATTAAGACTTGGACCTCTGGCCAGCCAGGATCACTCCAGCCAGAATAGCCACCGATCCTATAAGGGACATAGGGGTCATTTTCTCCCCGAGAATTATGATCGCCGTAATCAGAGTGAAGACCGGATTAAGGTAGACATAGTTGGTCACCGTGACATTTCCGAGCTTCGACATCGCAATATTCCATACCACGAAACAAGCCAGCGAAGCAATCAGTCCCAAGAACAACAAATTGAGATAGACGACCGGTTGACCGAGGACGTCGGGCGAGAACGACCCGGCGGTGGTCCCCAAAAACGGGATAATAGTCAACAGACCATAGAAGAACACCTTACGGGTAGCGAATACGGACCCATAATCACTTGTCATCTGCCCCATGAACATGCTGTAGAGAGCCCAGCACAATGCCGCGGCGATCGATAAAAAATCTCCGGCAAGGGAAAACTCCAATCGGGAGCCGTCAAAGAGGACCATCGCCATTCCGGCGAGCGCCAATAACGTTCCCGTGATAAGCGGGAATCCCACCTTGATATTCTCAAGCCCATCCGCGAACCGGCCCCTCAGGAACTTCTTCCCGACAAGAGTGAATATGGCCGTGAAAACAGGGGCCACACAGACAAGGAAGGCTACATTAGCCGCCTGGGTATATGCCAGCGCCGTGTTCTCGGTAAGGAAATATAAAGATCCTCCTGTGACCCCAAGGAACAGGCACATCAGCTCGTCCTTCCAATTGTCACAGAATAAACGGGTCTTGCCCTTCCCAGTCAGGGTCAGGATCCATATTCCGACATAAGCCAAAGAGAAACGGATGAAGAATATGGCCGCGGGATGCATTCCGGACCCGATCAGGGTCTTAGTGCAGACGAATGTCACACCCCAGAGCGCCACAACGGCGAGGGCCAAAAAATGATATAGAGCCTTTCTGGAAGCCATATTGTCAAATCCGAGCCGCAATATACGAAAAAAAGAGTATCTTTATGACATGAAAAAGCTTCTACTCAAAGCCACAGCACTCATTCTGGGAGCATTATTTATCACCTCCTGTGCGGACAGACCCTCCAAAGGAAAACACGTGGTATTCATAGGCGACTCCATCACCGACGGCAACTGGGGTTGTGTAAATGGCTACAAACCAACCTCCGCTGAGCGGAGCCACACCGACTTCAACCACATCTATGGCCATAGCTATATGATGCTCATAGCCTCGGATTTCCAGGCCAAGCATCCGGAAGCGGACTACCAGTTTTACAACCGTGGATTCAGCGGCCACAAACTCGCTGATCTAGAGGGCAGGTGGCAGGAGGATGTGCTGGATCTCAATCCAGACGTCCTTTCGGTCCTTGTAGGGGTAAACGACATGGGGAACTATTTCAGAAACAAAAAAGAAGACGATACTCCTTTCGATTATGAAGGATGGAAAGAACGCTATCGTTCGTTGCTTTTCAAGACAAAGGAGAATAACCCTTCTGTACAACTTGTCCTTTGCGTTCCGTTCCTGGCCAAGGAAGGCTCCACCGGGCAATTAGCCGATTATGACGACCGCAAAGCTATGGTAACCCGTCTCGCGGGAATAGTACGGGAGCTGGCCTCTGAGCTGGATGCCACATGCGTGCCATTCGACACCATGTTCGAAGACCTGATCACGTCCGAGCCTCGCCCGACCTACTGGATCTGGGACGGAGTCCACCCCACCCCTGCCGGTCACCGGAAAATGGCCGACCTTTGGGAAAAGGAAGTCAAGCTTTGATGTCTTTCAGAGCCGGTCAAGGTATCTAATGACAGATTCTATTGGACTCCACGAAACCAACCTTCACATATGATTCAGGAAGGATAAAACCATCTTTCCCGACGAGAAGACTTCCAGGCAGTTTCGCTTTACTGTGAAGCAGCCTCGCCTGTCTCCGCCCCGAAAAACGATCTAGACGCTTCCCATCAGCTGGAGCTCCACGGAAATATGAACTCCCTGACTCCTGTTCCAAACTTACCTCCTGGATGTCATTCTTATTGCCCCGCAAGAGCTCCTTCACACCATGCTTTAAGCGGAAGTAATCAGAAAGGCAAATCCATATATTCCTCCATACCTTCCTCATGATATTCTTCCAACTCATAGGTTTCAATCAACCACTCCTCAAGCATGCTCTTGGCATTATGAGCATTCATCATCAATTCGAAAGGTGAAAAATCGTATGGAAGGCCATCCGCGCTAACGAACATATTCAAGTATTCCAGGGCACGAGTGTATTTCGCGATCAAGTTCTCCATTTCAACATCCGTGAGGGGGCGGAGCAACAATCCGTCATCATCCTGTGGAATACGAGCTGAAATATAACTATTCCTTCCTCTCTTAATATCTACCAAATAGTGTTTCTTCCACGGAAGCGCAAAATACTGAGGACCATATTCTTTCTCATACTTGCCAGGATTGCCAAGAATATCCAGTTTATCTTGCAGATCATAGATCATAACATTCCTGGCGATCCTGTTTGATGCGATAGGGATCAGATACTTCCTATAAGCTTCCGACCAACGAGTTTTCGCAAGGAACCATTCCTCAAGCTCATCATCTTTAAGATTTTGAGGCCTATTAATATTCAGAAGGTCAACATCATCAACATCCTCAGAAACTCTTTTTTTTACCTCAAAAGGTGGGTAAGCAAAAAGATCTAGTACCGGCTTCCAAAGTGAAGCTTCAGACACATCACAAGAGAACAGCCATCTAGCATAAGATGACCCGCCATAAACTTCGTGCATCAGGCCGACAATCTGCTCATCAAAGTTTTTTGCTTTGGCCATTACCCTGAACGAGTGGGCCACTATCGCTTTGCGTTCCGACTTCCAATCCAATGACACCAAGTCAAGGATACTAATACATTGGTTTAAAATCATCATGGTTTAAGTCAATTAAGTAATACATCCGAAATTTAATCAATTTCCACGAAACATTCACCATAATAATCCTAACGTTCCGGAAACATGGACGAAAGGAACAATATCCATTAATATTGTTACCCTCGTGCTAACTTTTGGGACGAAAGGTACAATTGTGGGCGATGAACAATCAGCCTCCCCCTACAGGCTGGTCTCGAAGTGGCGCTTCCCGCCGGTGATGATTTCCGGCGATGGTTTTCCTGGGATAAACACTTCTGTACGAATCCCTTCCGGAACCTCAACATCCCACTTGAAGACCCCGTCCTCTACCTTCCATGAGCTGGAAATCTTGCCATGGACCGAATCATACGAACAGTCCACATAATCAAGTCCCTTGATCGGGTAAGGCTTGAGTTCGATCTCCGCGAAGCCAGGCTTGAGAGGGCGTATCCCCGCAAGGTATTCATATTCCCAAGTGATCAGGTCTCCGAGAAGCATGACATGGTTGCCCGAATTCATCGCCGGATCGGCAGTGTCACCGTTCCACAGCTCCCAGATCGTTGTGGCGCCATGAGCGGCCATATATCCCCAGGAAGGATAGGTGTCGTCAGAGGCGATCTTGAGAGCGAGATCCGGCCTGCCGAACTCCGTGAGAGTCCGCATAAGTACCTGGATACCAATGACTCCAGAGCTCACGTGACCGCCGAACTCGTTTTCGGTTTTATTCACTAAAGAGGCGAAGACCCTTTGCTGCTCCTCCTTGGGTGTAAGCCCGTACCATAACGCCAACAGATTGGCTGTCACGGTATTATTGTCATAAAAGCCTCCCTCGGCATTGTAATACTTCCTGTTGAAAGCCTCAACGCTGGCTTTACGTTCAGCCTCGAAATACTCCACATCCCCGGGATAACCGGCGACAGGGGCGAGTTCCTTCATAACCTCACAATAATGAACATAGTACGGCGTGGCTATCACCGCGGGAGCCGTGATGCGCATAGGATCCTGGGAATGAATCATTTCCAAAGATTCCGGAGGCATGCACCAGTCACCGTAGTTGTCCTTTGTCATAATCCCGTCTACCAGATATCTATCCTTCATGTAAAACAACCACTTTCTCTTTGCCGGATAATGTTTCACGATGACTTTCTCGTCCCCGAAACGCATCCACAACATCCTGGCGGCATCGATGAACAATCCCGGCCAAGTCATGTTGTCGGGGCGCACCGTCCAGAAATTGGGAGCCACGCTCGGAAGCTGCCCCTCCTTGTTTTGCTCGGTGGCGATGTCATCCAGCCATTTTGAATATAGGGCATGATTGTCGAAAATCCAGCTCTCACCGTAGCACCCTGTAGCCCTGTCGCCAAGCCAGCCCATACGCTCATCCCTCTGAGGGCAATCAGTAGGCATCCCCCGGTAATTGCCCCGAATCCCCCAGAACGCGTTCTTATACACTTGGTTAATCACAGGATCCGAACACTCGAAATGGCCGGTAGTGGCCATTTTGTCATAAATGACCTGTCCCTCGAAATCCTCAAGTGAAGGCTGATAAGAAAGGCCGCTGATCTCGACGAAACGGAATCCATGGTACACGAACAAAGGATGCCAGACAAACTCCCTGTCGTCCCGGGCGATGTAATAATCCCTGGCCTTGGCGGTACGAAGATTCTCGGTGTATAGCTCGCCGTTATCCTGAAGCGTCTCGGCGAACCGCATCTTCAAAGTGTCACCCGCACTCATCCTCGCCTTGACCTGCAACCAACCGACCATATTCTGACCCATGTCAAGAATATATCTCCCGTCGGATAAAGGACTGATTGACATCGGCTTCAAGACATCCTGGATCTCGATGTTAGGATTCGGTTGCATGGTAAGCTTCCCAAAAGGAGCCTCAGCCATCTCCGCCTGATGCCATGAACTATCGTCGAACGAAGGATCAAGCCATCCGTCCTGTTCCATCCGAGCATCATATATCTCTCCGTCATATTCATTATTGGAGCGTATCGGCCCGTCAGCAGTAGCTTTCCAGCTCTTATCACTCACGACCTTCTGGATGCTTCCGTCCGAATAAAGAATCTCAAGCTGGCAGATAAGGCAGGGCAGCTGCTTGTCGTACCGCTTGTAGGTGTTGATATTGTCCCAGTTCACCCTGACCCCGGGGAAACGCCCAGTGCCCAGCGCCACGCCCATCGCATTGACGCCCTTCTTCAAAAGGCCAGTGACATTGAAACTATTGTAATACACAGTCTTATCATAGTTGGAGACAGTGGGCATCAAAACCTGCGCTCCCCCAACCTTGAACCCGTTGATATATGCCTCATAAAGGCCCAGGCCACAGATATGCAACCATGCCTCGCGGACTGTCTTACCTGACTGGAAGGTTGTTCTTAAATATCTCGCCGGAAGGGATACATCGCCGGTTCTGACATCCTCAGGAGAAGCGATGCCGATCCAAGAGGCTTCCCAACCGACCAGTGGCTTCCTGAACACCGCGTTGCAAGGCTTAGAGGTCTTTCCGGTGATCTTGGTCTTCCCGGTCAGAGGATTATACCTCACCCTGCAATCACTGTAAGCGGTTCCTTCGCCATCAGGTAGATGGAGGGTCACATCAATAGGTTCATTCCCGGGAACTATCAGTATATCAATATGATCGCCCTGATCCATCGGAATGACAGCTCCGACTCTGGCGTAAAGCGGGAACTCGTCAAGGGCATATTCTTTCTTGACGACCGAGCCTCCCTTCAGACGCTCCCTTGTGCCCCACTCCATCCAATCGTCCCCTTCGGGAAGAGTGAAGGAAACATGTGAGTCATAATCAGTTATCGCTTTTGTGAAAAGGTCCGGTCCGAGAAGGTGGCTCTCCTGCTCGAAATCAACGTCCCGAAGCAAGGTGCCGCCATTCAAATGAGCGTCCACAATGGTCGAGAAAATATATGGAACCAACTGATGATGAAGCAATACGACATCTTTATAGATCTTCGCGGCCTCCTCATCGTGCCACCATGCCAGATGGTTCTCGAACGGCTTGTTGGCACCTCCGTTTACCATGCCAGCTGTAAGGGCGCCGAACTGAGCGTACCTTATGAGTTGCTCCTTTCCAGGAGCCGCGCCGGTAAAGCCCCCGACCTCCACGCCGACAGCACCATAGCCGTGCTCGGCAGATATATAGACGTTCTTGATCTGATGTTTCAGTCCTTGCCAATCCCCAGTGAAATCACCGCACCAGCCAAGACTGAGTTTGTTCTTGCTGGAGTTATCCGCGTCTCCCTGGAATGAATATGGTCTGGCCAAAATCATTCCCATGCCCGGACGACGGCTATTCACATAGTCGTACATGGCGTCATAATAGAAATGCCTGTATTCCTTGTTGGACATTTCTCCTATGCTGGTCCCGACGGGTTCAGGAATGCTCAATTCTCCCTGATCCACCTTGAATCCATACACCCCTCCTTCCATTACCTTGTCCAGTTGCGAATACCACCACACATTGGCCTCCGGACTTGTGAAATCGATATGGACTCCCGTGCCCTTCCACCAATTGTAAGGCTTCCCCCCATTCACAACGAATCCTTTGGAAACGGCCTCGTCATAATTGGAACTTTTATCGACCGGACAATCCGCGCTGACGGTATTCACGCAACCGGTCAGCCAAAGGATTGAGTGGACACCCTTGTCGAGAAGACCGGACGTCAATTTCAGGGGCTCCGGGTAACGGTTCATGTCCCAAATGAAATTGTTGTAGCTGGTCGCCCAAGGGCTGTCGATGATAACGCCATTGACCGGAATGCCCCTCTCCAAATACCCATCAACCAGACGGTTCACCGCATCCTGAGTGTTGAATTCATCCTCCCAGACAATATGGCCCAAAGCCCATGCAGGTGTAACGGGAATATTATCGATATCAGCCTTTGGATTGATCTGGGAACATGAACCTGCCAGAATCGCCAGCAAGGCTAACAACATCCAATTAAAAGGTTTCATTTTTTGTATGGTGTTTCTTTTCTTTAACCCAATAAAATTAGTAAATTTACGTCCAAGATGCAAATTGCGCCAGCATTATTATCATCCACATACACAGATAGCATCATGAGAAAACTGACCATGCTCGCCCTCCTGTTTTCCATAGGGCTCACACTTTTGGCGACGAATGATGTCCCGCCTGCTGACCAAATAATCACCCCTGAGACCTTCGGTTGTGTCGGTGACGGCGTAACAGACGACACGGAGGCTCTTCAGAAAGCTTTTGATTTCTGTCTCGCGAACAATCGCCAGCTGATTGCCCATAAAGGGAAGACTTATGCCGTGTCAAAGACAATAATGGCACACACCACCAATGATATACAGATTGATTTCGGAGGTGCGGTCATCATGGCCATCAAACCCATGGAGCATATTATCGATCTCGATAACTATGATATCCCTGACAGAATAGGCCACAGCAACGTGGTGAATAACCTGGTCCTGGATTGCAATTCCATGAGCGGAGGAGTCTATTGCCCCCGGGCCGCCAAAACCTCTTTCAATTTTCTGATGGTCCGCAACTGCAGCCTAAAGGCTTTCAGGGTCGTTAAAGGTTATGAGGTTTTTGTGACCAACTCCCATATTCATTGCACCACAGGACCTGAGAGCTACGGAATCTACATGGACACCGGCGACTGTCATTTCGATAACATCGTGATCATCAACGCCCACACGGCCATATTCCAGTTGACCAGCATCAATTTTTACGACAAGATACACTCCTGGTTGTCAAAGAATGTTGAGGGAAGCGTTTTCGTTCACCTGGTGGACGGTCTCGCCCATTTCGAGCAATCATATTGCGACACCGCTGAGAAAGGGTATGTCATCGATGGCCCATCAGTGTTGAGGCTCATCGGTTGCTATTACTATAATAACCCACGTTGCTACGACAGCCCCAACCCTCCGGTTATTTTCCATTTCACAAAGCCTGAGTTGACAAAGCAGGCGACTATCTCTCTCGAGGGCACCAGCTTCAACACAGGAGGGCTGGATGTTAGGATCAGCAACGAGGAGAACCACCATATCCAGATATCCCATTGCTTCTTCAATCCCGGGATTAGTGGAAATGTGGGCAAATTCAGCCCGGTCGCGGCCCCTGGTGTGGAGTTCCGCCGCTCTTACGGGGTGATGGGTGACAACACCCGCTTTTCCACTCCCGCAAGCGAGGCAAACAAGCTTGTCATTGACGCTGACATCACATCGCCGGTGAAAGGCACCGTCACAATAGCCACCATCCCTGCCGCCTTCGCTCCTTCCACAGATCAGTATGGAATCTCAACGCTGATTGGCGCCAATGGTGAGACCACCGTTGTCCCTGTGCAGGTCACTCCCGCCGGAAACGTAACGTTCCAATGTCCTCCCAAGGTCAAACCCGCAAGGATTGTCCTTGAGATGGAATATGTCCAATAGTGTTTTCGTCCCAGATAGATAGTATTATGAAAAGAGTATTGATTCTTCTCTTCGCTATTTTCGTCGGCTTCAGCGCACCGGCCAAGACATTTGACGAGAAGCTTCCTGTACGCGGGTTATCCGTAGCGTCTCCTACCCCGCAAGATATGGATTTGTTCGTCCGCTTCATCAAGGAAGAGCTCGTACCCGCAAAAGTGAACCTTTTGATTCTCAGAGTAGATTGGGGATATGCTTACGAGTCACATCCGGAACTTAGGGACGAGAATCCTCTTTCCCGTTCCGATGTGAATAAACTGGTTGCCGTATGCCGGGAGAACGGTATCAGGCTAGTCCCGCACATCAACCTCCTGGGGCACCAATCGTGGGCAAAGAATACTAATGCCCTTCTTAGAGAGTATCCGGAGTTTGACGAGACGCCTTCCGTCAAGACCGAAGATTACGAAGGCTGGCCTAACCCGCAGGGGCTGTATTGCAAGAGTTACTGCCCTCTCCATCCGGAGGTGCATAAAATCGTCTTTGATGTCGTGGATGAGCTTTGTGACGCCTTCCAATCAGATGCCTTCCATGCCGGAATGGACGAGGTATTCTATATCGGAGAAAAGGAATGCCCCCGCTGCAATGGGCTGGACAAGTCCGAGCTTTATGCCGGTGAGGTTAGAACCATCCATGACCATCTCGCCTTATCCGGCCGCCAAATGATGATTTGGGGAGACCGTCTGCTGGACGGCCGCACAACCGGCATCGGAGAGTGGGAAGCCAGCTATAACAACACTTGGCGAGCCATCGACATGATACCCAAGGACATCCTCATTTGCGACTGGCATTATGGACGGGCGGATCTCACCGGAGTGTATTTCGCCATGAAAGGCCTCCCTGTGGTATCATGCGGATATGAGAACCCTGTGACGGCGGTCCAACAAATCAAAGACATGATCCAGTTCCGCTCACAAACGACCAAGGTCACGGCAAACAAACTCCAGGGCTATGTCCACACTATTTGGTCCGGATCCGGGCAGTTCCTTAAAGCGTACTACGGGAAGGACGACAACAAGCAAAAGAATAGCGACGCGAAAGCGTTGAAAGCGGTTCTAGCCTGTTTTAAAGAGCTCTCAAAGGAGTAAATTTTACGTAATTCATAAATATATTTTACGATATTCGTAAAATTGGCATTATCTTTGTCTGTCGAGATGGTTATTAAAACAGACAAAGACATGACGAATTCAACCCAACGGAGCATCAAAAGGCTCTCCATCGCCATCCTGATTATTGGTGGTATTACACTTGCCTATCTTATCTGGGAGATGATAGCCCAGTTATGGGTAAGCAGCTATATTCATCCCTTGACCTGGAATCCGGAAATGAAGGGGTGGCAAATATTCATACTGGCGGCGCGTTTTATCGGGATCACTTCTCTCTTCATTCTGTGCTGTGTTTTCTTGCATCGTACCAACAAGGGGCTGAAAGACGGCGATATCTTCCCCAAATCAAACATCACACTCATTCGTTGGGCGGCCTTGGTCGCAGGACTTCTCGCCTTTGTCCATTCCAATTATGAGGCTGTGGTAAAAGGAGAATCCGAGTTGATGCTTGAATCCAACACCATTCTGATTCCTCTCATTGTCCTTCTTTTCGCTGGACTCTACAAAATGGCCTATCTGGCGGAACAAGACAGCAAGCTCGCGATATGATCACCGTTAACCTCGACAAAATGCTCTGGGAGCGGCACATGAAACTCTCGGAGCTATCTGAGAAGATAGGCATCTCCATGACCAACCTTTCCTTGCTCAAAACAGGGAAAGGCCGCGCCATCCGATTCACTACTCTCAATAAAATATGCAAAGTTCTGGACTGCCTCCCAGGAGACATCCTGGACTATAAGCCGGATCCGGAAGGCGTTGAATTAGAGGATGATATCTATGCGGACTAAATTAGCTTTTGTCATCTTATTGTTGCCCGCGTTGTTATCGGCGCAGGAGCGTTTCACCATAAAAGGGCGCGTCATTAATGAACAAGGGGAAGCCGTCGAATACGTCCAGATAGGTATCCCCAAGCGCGAAATAGGGACTATATCCACTGCAGATGGCTTGTTTGAGATAGAGGTTCCGCGCGACACGCTGGAGTTCTTCCATGTCTCCTATCAACCGGCATCTTATTATGTCACAGGGGCTTCCGATGATGTTACCATAGTCCTTCGCGAACAGGAATTACAGCCTGCCGTATTCATTGGCGGAAACACTAAAGAAAAGTATCTTGTCCGTCCCGGCTCAAACGTATTGAAGAATATCGGGGTCGTCAGTTTCGCGTTTCGAAGTGAGAATCCGTTGGGGCGGGAACTAGGATCTGTGGCCAACCCGAAGAAACCGTTCCAGGTGAAAGATATCCTGCTATCCGTCCATAGCAACCATATTCCGGGCTGCGTCGCATCTGTCAACATCTACCGTATTGAGGGCAATAAAGAAGATTTTGTCAACGTGCTCCATAAGCCCATATACTTTAACGTCGCTGTTTCCAACGATCCGCAGAGTTTCGATATACAACCGGAAGAGACCATTCTGCTGGACCCCGGGCGGTACTTCATCTCCTTCCAGATTGTCGGATACGATGAACAGGCATTCCAGGATTATCTTGCCAAGCCGGAAGAAGAGCGGAAGTACTGGGAAATGACCATGGATTTCAGAATCTACTTGAAGAGCAGCTACCTCCGGGAAGTTGCCCTTGGAAAAATGGACCATCTCCCCATCAACATCGGCATCGCCGTCAAAGGGTTGGAATTTGAAGACGCTTTATGATGAAGTCGCTCATTAATGATAATCCGTAAAAACAAGGTATATTTGGACCGGAAAACCTTCAAGGCCTTTTTTGACAAAATGAAAGCGAAGCGACTGCTCTGGGCTGGGCCCGCATTCCCAGCTATACTCATGATTCCCTCCTGCAAGTGGGTGAACGAATCCACCGTTCCGGACAAACCGAACGTATTATTCATATTCGTGGATGACCTGCGACGCGAGATGGGTGCCTACGGCAGTCCCGTCCTGACACCCAATATGGATGCGCTTGCGGCATCTGGATCCCTCTTCACCCGTCAGTTCGTGCCCTGTCCTACCAGCGGAGCTTCTCGCTATGGCCTTCTGACAGGAATGTATCCGTCGGATCCAGCCCATCTTTCCAACGAAGCCTGTCGCACGGAACTGTCCGGCCAGCCGGAAGGAGATCGTCCGGAAACGATGTTCCATCAGTTGAGGCGTTATGGATACAGGACCGTCGGCATCGGCAAGATATCCCATTATGTGGATGGTTGCCTTTATGGCTATGAGGATCCCAAGACCGATATTCCTGAACTGCCGTTCAGTTGGGATGAAATGCTTTTTGACGCGGGGAAATGGGGCACTGGCTGGAACGCGTTTTTCGGCTATGCCGACGGTACGAACCGCCAGAGTCGAAGCAGGCAAGTTAAGCCCTATGAATGTTTCGACGGGGACGATGAAAGCTATCCGGACGGCTTGACCGCCAAACTGGCTGTCAGCAAGCTCAAGGAACTCTCCGCCGGCAAGGAGCCTTTCTGCATGGCCGTCGGATTCTTCAAGCCTCATCTTCCATTTACTTCTCCCAAGGCATACTGGGACCTATATGACGAGGATTCCATCGCCTTGTCTCCGGAGCCGGACATTCCGGAGGGGATGAACAAGATGTTCCTGCACAACAGTGACGAATTCAAGAGCTACCAGCTTGGTAACGAAAAACCCTCCTTGGAGAACCGGGTCTCAGATGCTTACGCCCGCAAACTCCGGCACGCATATTATGCCTGTGTGAGTTATGTGGACGCGCAGGTGGGGAAGGTCCTGATGGCCCTCGAAGAATCGGGCCTGGCCGACAATACTGTCGTCATCCTATGGGGCGATCACGGATGGCATTTGGGTGACCAGCGGATATGGGGGAAACATACCGTTCTGGAAAAGGCATCTTCAAGCGCATTGGTCATCCGGGCTCCCGGCCATATCAAAGGCCTTGTCAATGACCGTATAGTCAGTGCAATAGACCTCTATCCAACACTGATGGAACTCTGCGGCG
Source organism: Bacteroidales bacterium (assembly GCA_024693285.1). Lineage (GTDB taxonomy): Bacteria > Bacteroidota > Bacteroidia > Bacteroidales > UBA932 > Cryptobacteroides. The sequence continues at coordinate 17,621 of JAILLE010000011.1, read as the reverse complement.
TCCCTTCCCCGGAAGGCTTGGACGGGCACAGCCTCGTTCCGTTGCTAGACCACCCAAACGACCCGTCCTGGCAGGATGTGGCATACACTTATTATCACCATGTGCTTTCCGTGCGTACATCGAGATACCGGATGGCCCGTTGTATTGAGGACGGAGTGATTTCCACGGAACTGTACGAATATGGTCCCGACCTCATTGAGCACCGCGACATCGCCGCCGAAAAGCCCGGGGTTGTAGCGGATCTGATTCCTCTATGGGAAAAAGGCAGGACTGCCGCATTCCAGTAATCCTGCCTTGGTTCTTCCTACTTATTCGTATTTCATTCTCAGGATTACAGACTTAGATCACTAGGTTCTGTTTCCGATATTCCAGCCCAGCGACGCTCGAAATCCCAGATAGCATCATCTAAGGCAACGCCCCTCAGGCAGGCTTTCTGCTCCGGGGTACGTTTCCTCAGGGAGTACATATTCACGAAGGGTTCTCCGGCATCGAAGGCGTCCAGTACCGCGCTAAAGAACATCTCCCAACGCGGCTTGTAAAATGTCTCCACAAGGCCGTCCCAGTCCCGGTTGGCATAGTCTGAAAGGTAATAGGAGTCTCCCCAGACCGTAATGATGGTGCGGGCGTTCCTTTCGAAATAATCTTTTTCCTGAGGTGTCCTACCCCAAGCGCGGGCAGCTGAAATCCATTTTTCCAAGGAGAACTCCGGCCGGGTTTTGAGCACGGCCACCAATGAGTCGCAGATAGAGAGAAAATGATCCCTGGCCGCTGTCATTCCATCCCGGTCGCCCGCATAATAGGCAGCGGTGAAGCGGTCGCGCACGGGCTGGGCCCTGTCCACCAGCACCTGCCGGCGGGCGTTTGCCAAATCGAAGCGGAAAGCATCAGAATCCCCATCCACCGTCTCCAGCATAGTCAGGGCGTCTTCCAGGTCGGCCGGATTATAGGCCCGTTTAATTTCCGTCGTCCAGTTCCAGATGCCCTCCAGGTTGGGATGGGCACAGACAATGTCCGAAGAGGAGGTGCTTGTGTGGGTGATGCTCACCTGGTTCACGATTTTGTGCCAGTAGGCTCGATATGTGGAGTCCTGCCGTCCCAAGCGGCGGTCGGCGATGTTGTCAATATAGTCTTCAACAGGCCGACGGTCGCTCCACGCCTGATCCATCAAAGCCTGGTATATGGGTTCGTTCACGCCGAAGCCCTCAAGTGTGGAGCCGATGCCCACGAACCCCGATCCGCCTTCGGCCCTGGTGGCGGCAATACGATCCGCATTCAGGTGATAGTCGCCCTCGATGCAGGTCATGCCGCCGAAGTTGCCCAGATAGCACCAGATGAAATTGTGCCCGTAGAACCGCTCCGTCCTGCGCCAGATCTCCAAGTAGTCGCTTTCGTAGTCCAATAGGATGAGCCGGCCCAGGGGCACGGCACCAAGATAGGCCTTGATGCGCTCCGGCGTCCAGCTTTTGCTAAGAAACAGCCAGCCCATCTGCAGCCAAACGGCATCAGGATCTACCGCGGTAAGGGATTCATAAATACCCTTGGACAGAATGGCTAGCGTGTCGGGCTCCCAAGAAGGAGGCGCCACCTCGTTGAAAGAGTCAAGACCGTAGATGTGCGAAGTGCCGTACATACGGGTCTGCTCCTCCAGGAAATCCTTCTGGATGCGGCTGAACATAGGGTCTGTAGGATTGAGGAAGGTACAACGACGCTCCTGGGAGAAATTCCCCCAGTGGGCCACCTGGGAGGTATCCAGGTGTTGGTCTACCACACCGGCGAGCTCCCGGGGAATATGGCCGGAAAAAGCCGGTAGCACGGGCTTCATGTTCAACTCGCGTTCCCTTTTCAAAATACGTTTTTGCAATTCTGCCTGGCCGTCTATCCAGCTTTGAGGTAGAGGTCCCTGCCAGCGGTCCACGTTGCACATCCGCTGCCAGGGCAGATGAGCAGGTCCTGTGAAAAAAGCTCGAATCTGTTCGTCAGTGAGGCCGTATTTGCGCCAGACTTTCTGCCAAACGGCTTCCTCGCCCGTGATAGCCAGAGGCATGTTCACTCCGTTCAGGGCCATCCAGTCAATGAAGCGCTCCCACTCTTCCCACTGCCACCAGGGCATGGTATAGCCCAGCGTGCAGTAATTCAAGAAAAAGCGGACCGGCATCTCCGCCTTGCCAGTCACCGGTTCCGGTACGGAAGGCAGTACGGGAGGCAGCTCCACCGGATTGTAGTGGTACCAGCTCACATCAGCGAGGCAATACTCATGAATATAGCGGTTCAGGCCAACGGCCATGGAATTGGCGTTATTCCCCCGAATGAGGATTTTGTCCCCTTTCTGGAGTAGCTCGTAGCAGTCTTCAGAGGCCGATATCCGCTCGAAAATAATCCCACTAGCCTGCGGCCCCATCACTCGGCGAGCCAGCGCCAAAGCCGCTTTTTCATCGTCGCTCCTACAGGCGGAAAGCAACAGCAAAAACAAGACAAACAAAAATATCTTTTTCATATCCAAAGATACTGTTTTGCTATCGATTTCCAAAGTCGATTCACCGCGAAAGCTTACCGTCCAGATCGATGTCACGGAAAAGGGTGAACATCACCTGCGGATAGGTGCACACAACACCAAGCGAATCCCGCCACCGATAAAGAGGATTTTACCAGACGAAAGGGATCACTTTGTACTTCACCTTCCGCTTGTACTCCTTGTAACCCTCCAGCCCTTTTTCCAGGACCCTTTCTTCATTTTTTATTCGTTTGGCGATTAGCGGGATGTACAGCAACATGATGAGGAAAGAGAGGGGTGAAGCCAGCACCAGCGGCATTGCAAGGAACAGGACGGTTGTGGCCATGTACATAGGATGCCGGACGACTCCATAGAGCCCCTTGTCGATGACCTTCTGATTCTCCTGAACTTCTATGGTCCGGGACAGGTATGTGTTCTCCCTCAGAACCTCCGCATAGAGCAGATAGCAGAACAGGAAAAGTCCTGCCGATACCCAAACAGCCCAGTCAGGAAGCATGCACCATCCAAAACGCCAATTGAGGCCCGCCACGACAAATGCGGCCACAAACAGGAGGCCGCTGAGTTTCACGACCGTCCGCTGCTCCTTCTCTTCTTCTTTGGCACTCAGCCGCTTGCGAAGCAGTTCCGGATTATTCGCCATCATGACCAGGCCGACACAGAACATCGGCGCAAACAGAATTCCCATCAGCAGCCAACCTTGCCAATACTGAAGCGACCCCGCCGGCAGGAAAAGCAACAAGCCAATGACGATAACCCCGAGCAGAAACTTGCCGATGGCTTGCAGGAAGAGTCCATTCTTGTCCATAGTTATTTCATAGATTCTTAAAGTTTACAGACCATCAAATACTCTTCCTCCGTCTCTTTTAGCACTTCGAATCCCGCTTTCAGATACATTCGGAAGGCATAATTCGCCTTTTGGACCGACAAGGAAACCTGCGGGTAGCCGTCCCTCCGCAATAGTTGAAGCATCTCCCTCAGCAGATCCGTTCCGATGCCTTTATGACGATATTCTTTATAAAGGGAGATGGCCAATGACGGGATGCCGTCGGCGATATGGCCATAATCATTCATCATCCGTGTCCATACGGCCCCGATAACCTTCCCTTCGACCTCCGCTACCAGGCATCGGTCATCGGCCTTCTTTCCGAAATCCCGGACATATACCCGCAGGTCCTCATTCTCAATGATGGACCTGGGCGGCGCCGGCACACCTTCCGGAATAAAGATGGCTTCATACAGAAAGTCATTCAGCAGAGGAATCTCCTCGGATCGTATTTCTCGGATCACGTTTCCCTTCATGAAACGAAGATAGCCACATTCCGCCATAACTCCAAGAGCCAACACCCGAATCCCAAACCTCTGGTTCATCGAAGGACCACTGCATTCCGGTTTTCATTGCGACCGCACAGATTAGCCCTATCTAGTGCGGTCAAGCGTCAAAATGAGGCCCAACCGCACGGGAATGGCTTTTCTGGTGCGCTTATGCCTTTTCATTCTCAGCCCATTACATAAACAAAAAAACAGGACAAATCTTGCGACTTGTCCTGTTTAGTAGCGGGGGGAGGACTCGAACCTCCGACCTCCGGGTTATGAGCCCGACGAGCTACCGACTGCTCTACCCCGCGGTGTTATTTGGGACTGCAAAGGTAGAAATAAAAGCTTAAAATGCAAAATTATTTTTCTTCAACTGCGGTCAAGAAATCAAAAATCTCTTGCACATCGTTGATACTGAACGCCTTCTGCTCACCGGTGACCAAGTTCTTCACATTTACCTGGCCAGAGGCCATCTCATCCGCTCCGGTTATTGAAAGGAACGGGATGCATTTGCGGTCAGCATAGTCAAACTGCTTCTTAAGCTTAGCGGTATCAGGATAAACCTCAACCGCGACTCCCATCTCCCTCAACGCTTTCGCAACGGGTAAGATGTAACGGACCTCGTCCGCTCCCATATTGGCGAAAAGCAGGGTCGTGGAAGACTTGAGCCCCTTGGGGAACTTGTCCAACCCACTCAGGACATCATAAATCCTGTCAGCCCCGAAACTGATTCCGACACCAGAGACATCAGGAAGTCCGAATATTCCCGTAAGATTGTCGTAACGTCCTCCGCCACAGATGCTTCCAATAGAGAAATCAAGAGCCTTGACCTCGAATATGGCGCCAGTGTAATAGTTAAGGCCACGAGCGAGGGAAAGATCGATCTCTACAGGAGAGCCAATCCCCGCGGCGTCAATGAGCCCGAAGAGTTCCTCAAGCTCGTCAAGTCCCTTAAGGCCAGTCTCAGATACCAGGCCAGACGGAGACCCACCTCTCATCAAGGAGCGCATCGATGCAATCTTTTCAGAGGTGGAACCAGACAATTTCAGGATCTGCTCAATTACAGCGATCGCATTATCAGTCAATCCCTTCCCTCTCATTTCCTCCTCAACGGCATCGAGTCCGATCTTATCCAGTTTGTCAATAGCCACAGTGATGTCCACGACCTTATCCGGGAAACCACAAATCTCAGCGAAACCTGTCAAGACCTTGCGGTTGTTGATTTTGACAAGTACCCTCACGTCCAAAAGTGAGAACACCCGGTCAGCAATCTGGACCAGCTCCAACTCATTAACCTGCGAGCGGGAACCGATCACATCAACGTCACACTGGTAAAACTCCCTGTAGCGCCCCTTCTGAGGGCGGTCCGCCCTCCAAACCGGCTGAATCTGGAACCTCTTGAAAGGGAATGAGATATCATTCTGATGCTGGACCACGTAGCGGGCGAAAGGCACGGTGAGATCGTAGCGGAGACCCTTCTCACACACCTCCTTGGACAAGGCGACGGAATTAATAGCCCCGTCAGAGTCCTTGAAAGAGTCGAAGTCTACCTTTCCAAAGGCGTCTCCGGAATTAAGCACCCTGAAAAGAAGCTTGTCCCCCTCTTCACCATACTTGCCGAGAAGAGTGGACAAGTTCTCCATAGCCGGAGTCTCAATCTGGGAATATCCGAAAGTCCGGAACACTCCCTTAATAGTGTCGAAAATAAAATTTCGGCCAGCCATTTCCTGCTGGCCGAAATCTCTAGTTCCTTTAGGGATGGATGGTTTCATTACAGAATTTGTGCTCCGCACCCTTCAAGGGCGCCGAAGAGGTCATAAGCCTCGAAGAATGGATATTTGTTACCGAACATAGAGACCCTAGTGATCTCTGTGCCCTGCTGGTTGATACCGAACGCGCGGCGAACCTGGTTGGCGGCGGAATTAGGGTTGTAACTTGAGGAGGAGACCTTCTCAATATTAGCGAAGCCCTTGAGATAAGGCTGGTTGATCTTCATGACGAAGTCCTCGTCAGTAAGCTCGACATTGCCGGACTCGTTGATTCCATCAACATCCTCGAACTCGTCGCACTTCACATAGAGCCACATGAAGGACTGCGAAGGGATAATCATATCAGCGACGTTCATAAAGAACTGGTTGTCAATAACATTGAGCTTGCGCTTAGCGTCAACCTCCTTGTTGGAATCGTGGTGGGCGAAGCTTATGGCGCCGAGGTTGGAGCATCCGAAGATGTTGTCGTGGACATCGCTGTCGACCCTTGACATGAACTCATATCCGTATCCCATATCCTCCATCATCTTGTCACGGCACCAGCTGAAGAGAACGGTGTTATGGTGGAAATCCACATAGCACTCGTTGGCGTCCCTGGTCATTGAGTCGATCCTGCAGGAAGAGTAGTTATTGGCGACGAAAACATTGTTGTAGACCTCCCAGTCACCACCCTTGCTCATCAACTGGATACCGAAGTACACGGCATTCGCGAAAACGCAGTTACGGATAATCAGATGACCCTCAACATGTCCGGTGACGCACTGCCTTTCCTGGGCCGCTCCACCTACCTTTGCGACAGTAGGAGAATCACCGGGCATAAGCTTGCGTCCAGTGAGGCAGCCCTCAGGCCAACCGGCGACGGGATCTTCACTCGGAGCGCAGTACAGGGCCTGCTCGCCACGGTCGACAGAGAAACCGTCAATCATAACAACCTTGCTGCGACTGCCGGTAACCTCGAGATTGATGCTGGCCTTGGTTCCATTCTTAGAGACGTGGCTAGGATTAGTCTGAATATAGGTCTTGTAGGAATATGGATCCCTCTCGGAGAAATCCTCATTGTAACCACCAACAAGGGATACATATTTCGTGATCTCGATGAAACCCTGGTCGAGAGTACCGGTATAGTTGCCCTCAGCGACCATAATCACATCACCGTCAGAGGCCTCGTCAAGAGCCTTCTGGACATTCTTCAGAGGAGTCTCGGGAGAATGGCCGTCATTCTTGTTGGAACCAGCGGTAGAAACATACCATGTCGAGCCGCCACTTCTAGCCTTGGCTCCACCGCTCCTGCCCTCGGGAACACTGGCAGCGCTTGATTTAGAGCCCTTCGCGGCCGTGTTACTCACGGCTTTCTTAGCTCCCTTCTCAACGGACTTTTCGGCCTTGTCGAGAGTTTTATGGACTGCCCTGTCGGCACCCATCAGAATCTTTGTCTCAGCGGCGTTCTTCGCCCTTCGGGTAATGTCATTGAGTAGCTGAGCGGAAGCGACCTGCTCGGTTGAGAAAAGCAGGGCCACACCGAGCAGCATGGCAGGAATAGCCTTGCAAACGGTCTTGCGGATTGAGTTGTAGGTTTTCATTTTCTTAAAAAGTTTAAAATAAAGTCAGAATAATGGTGCAATATACTCAATTTTTAAATAACTTGCGGAGTTTTTACGGAAAATAACTAGACAAACATGGGATATGAAAACCAACAACTTTTTCAAATGGGTGCTTGCCGTGCTGTGCGGCCTGCTCATCTGGGGCATAGTCAAAGCCATCTTTTTCATAATGATGGTTGGCGCCATGGCCGGTTCCGCATCTTCCTCCTCAAGTTCATCCTCAATGATCCCAAAAGAGGGTATCCTGCTCATGGATATGAGCAAGTTATCCATAACAGAGCAGACTTCAGATACTCCATCAATGTCTCTTAGCGTCCTTGGTGGTGGTGGCTCCATGACTTCGAACGTAGGTGTATATGACGCTGTTAGAGCGATCGCCAAGGCCGCTGAGGATCCTGGAGTAAAGCTTATTCTGATCAAGACTGACGGTGGCGGCGCGGACATCACGACTATGGGAGAGATCCGCAAAGCTCTCACCGAATTCCGCAAGAGCGGGAAGGCGGTCGTCGCATACGGCGAGGCTTTCACCTCCGGGTCTTATTATCTCGCTTCCGTTGCTGACAAGATCTACACGACCAGCCATCATGGCGGCAACAACTTCATGCTCGGATTGGGTGGAAGGATGATATTCCTCAAGGACCTCCTGGACAAACTGGGTGTCAATTACCAGTTGATCCGTCACGGGAAATACAAGAGCGCCGGAGAGATGTATATCCTGAACGCCCCCAGCCCCGAGAATATGGAGCAGAATCAGGTGATGGTGGATTCCATGTGGGAGACGGTCGCCAAGGAGACCGCCGAAGCCAGGGGAATCAGTGTTGATTCGCTCAACTATTTCATTGATAATCTTTCAATTAACTTCCCCGAAGACTTGGTAGCGCATAACCTCGCTGACGAAGTGCTCTCCTTCGAGGGCTATAAAGACAAGATGGCTGTGCTGGCCGGAAAAGACAAGTTCAAGGATGTCAAGTTCATACCTTTCAAGGACTATACTACCGCGAAAGTAAAGCCTAACACCGCCGCCAAGAAGAAAATCGCTGTCATTTACGCCAACGGTAATATTGTCGAGCAGGATGACCCTAACAACATCTCCGGAGATCGTTTCGCCAATATTATAGCCAAGGTGCGCGCTGACTCGACAGTGAAGGCAGTAGTCCTGAGGGTCAACTCACCCGGCGGCACCGTCCTCGCGGCCAGCAAGATCAAGGAAGAGATCGATCTCACCAGGGCTGTCAAGCCTGTCGTGGCGTCCTATGGAGCATACGCCGCATCCGGTGGATATTGGATTTCAAACAGCTGCGACCACATTTTCACGAATGCCGCGACTCTCACCGGCTCAATCGGATGCTTCTCCGCTATTCCCGAATTCGGCAAGACCGTAAAGAATATCGCTCACGTCAACGTGGTTCCTGTCAACTCCCACAAGCATTCCGACATGATTTCCCTCATGAGACCTTTCGATGAGGAGGAGACCCGCCTGATGCAGGAATATGTCGACGACATCTACACCAACTTCGTGAATATCGTCGCCGATGGCAGGGACATGACTTATGAGGCGGTTGATGAGATCGCCCAAGGACGCGTCTGGACAGGTGCCGACGCCCTCAAAATCGGCCTTGTGGATGAGATCGGAACCCTTGAGGACGCCATCGCCTATGCCGCCTCGATGGGCGGAGACCCTGATGCGGCCTCTTGGAACGTGGTCGGTTATCCGAAACCTTTGACGATGATGCAGCAGATGATGAGACAGTTCGGAAGCAAGGGAACTGATCCCGAGGAGATTGTCGAGAACGTTCTGGAGGGTACTCCTTTCGAGGGTATCGCGAAAAGCTTACTCGATTGGCAGAGGACTTGGACGAAGGGTAACGGCCAACTGGTGTTTGCCAGGCTCCCGTTCGAGTTCGAGATCAAGTAAGGCGACAGATTCGTCGACCCGATACCCCACCAGGGCAAGCACATGGGAGCCTTCGCCAGCGATGACGAGGGCTCTTTCTTTTTGTTCCTGGCTGAACTTCAAGTCAGCGAACATGTCGCTTAGTTTCTTCTTCCGGCCTCTCATTCCGAGCGGACGCATCCAGTCGCCGTGCTGCCAGAGACGCACAGTAAAAGGGAAAGCGATATTAATGGCAGTGACCCCTTCGGGCTGTTTAGGATTCTCAACCTCAGAGACTTCCACCTTCAAGCCGACACCCCCGACAACATATTCCCCCGCTCCCGTAACTTCAACCGAGTCATTATCGAGAAGATCAGTCTTTAATTCATTTTCGAAGAGCGGTGCGTCTCCCCTCGCCGACCATTTACCCGGATAGGGCGCGAAGCGCAGGGAGGCGAGGGGAGAACCACCGCTCTCGAACAAATCTATTCTAATAGCGTTTCTTGATGTCCGGGCGATGTGGGTGGCGGAGCGGAATTGACGGCCGCTGAACGTCTTGCCACACTTGATCAATTCAATCATGTCCCCGATGACCGCCTCATTGAAACCGTACGGTTCCATGATCCTGAACAACAAATATTCCCAATGGGGCGATCGCAGTAAAGCGTCGAGTTTGACACTAATAGTTCCGGTCGAAGGCGAAGCCTCCCCGCGCTTCGCGCCCTGTCCGGGCAAATGGTCGGCCGTGGGAACTTCGCCTTCGATCTCCTGAAGATTAGTAGCCAAATAATCATCAGCGATGGCCTGAACCTGAGAGAAGCGGCGCATGTCGGATTCCAAAGTAGCCAGAAAGGACGGATTGACTTTCTCGAAAAGCGGAAATACCTCATTACGAATAAGATTACGCTTGTAGGAAGAGTCAGCGTTCGTGCTGTCCTCACGCCATTTGAGACCTTTGGCGATGGCATATTCCTTTATCTCATCCCTTGAGAAACCCAGTAGTGGCCTGATCAAGGGAACAGTGGATCCTGGCAGAGTGGAGGACTCCCGCATACCGCAAATTCCTTTGAGACCCGTACCTCTCAAAAGATTCAGCAACAAGGTCTCCGCATTGTCATTAGCGTTATGCGCCACCGCGACAGCCTCGAACCCTTCCTCCTCGGCAAGTGAAGCGAACCACTCATATCGTAGCTCCCTTGCCGCCATCTCCACACTGATTCCATGTGAAGCCGCATATCCGAGAGTGTCGAAATCAATTATATGGAAAGGAATCCCATTGGCCTCAGCCCAAGCGAGGACGAACGACTCATCCGTGTCACTTTCCTCTCCTCTCAAATGGAAATTACAGTGAGCCAACGATATACGTAGTCCGAACCGAGAGTTCAGAAAAAGGTCGGCCATGACCATGGAGTCGATTCCCCCGCTCACGGCGAGAAGAACCGCCCCATTTCCCGGGAGCAGCCTTTCCAGACAATTGTCGAAACGGCCACGCATCACGCCCGGGTATTATTTCTTCTTATTCGTAAAGGAATATGTGAATCCGAACTGAAGGAATTCCTTTAGCTGAACGGTCCTGTGACCATTCGGGAAGTCTTCTTCAACAACGAGGATTGTGTCGTCGTAGATAAGGTTCGTCGTGAGGTTCAGCGAGAACAGCTTGCTGAGCTTCCAAAGGATAGTGTTATCCCAGTTGACACGGAAGTTCTGCGGGTTCTTCAGGTAATTGGAGAAAAGAATGAGGTTGCTGTTGACGTTGAACTTGTCGTTGATGTTGAACTTCACATTTGTGGTCAACTGGGCACCAAGGGCGAAAGTCAAAGGCTTATAATAGTTTCCAGTAATAAAATACACTCCGTTCTCGTCCTTCTGGTCAGGATATAAGGCCGCGTCCTCAAACGCGCTCTTCCTGGCCATACCGTAGTTCTTTCTCAATTTCTCGTTGCCCACGATGGTGGTACTTCCGGTCAAAGGAGCGAAGTTGACAGTGAGCCACTTGGTCGGAACCCAAGCGACACCAACACCTAAAGTGACATAAGCGGGTGAGAAGAAGCCGGATTTCAAGACTCTGGCATCCCTCCACTGCTTGGGAGTAGGCTCCTCGTCAGCCTGTACCGCGGGAGTGGGATAGACCCATCCGTTTGTCGTCTGGTTGAGGAAGGTGAAATTGGCCGTGTAGTTGAGTTTCTCCTTGACCTTGTAACCCCAGGTGCTTGTGATGAACGTCCTGTCCACGCTCTTCTGGATGATAGGTTTGTCCTGGGAATACAGGAAACCGTAATCGAACTCGAGGTGATTGTTCCAATACTTCTTCTCCTTCGCCCAATTGGCGTCTCCCCTGATGATGGAGTTGAGGGTGTAGTTGTTGTTACCACCCGCCGCCCAACTCGTGAAGCTGGTCTGGGCGAAATTAACTGTCGTAGTCAAGGTATTGGTCCAGTAGACCGGTTTCGGAGGAGCGACCACCACCTCGGGTGTGTCGGCCAGCACTTGAGCCGCCTCAGCGGCGGCTGCCTGGGCGTCTTTCTTTGTCTTGTCATCCTGACCATAAGCCACCACACAGAATGACATGGCCAAAATGACCAAGGAATATTCAAGGATACGTCTCATAAATCCTTCCTTATATTACTATCAGGTCTAGTAAGAGATGGCGAAGACCACCCTCTGCTTCGAAGGCTTGCCGGAGAATATGTCCTTACCCTCCTCCTCGCACACGAAACTGTCCACGGGGATGCACCTGATCGTAGCCTTGGTGGCATCCTTGATCGCCTGCTCAGTCTCGGCAGTCCCATCCCAATGGCAGAGAAGGAACTTACCGGTACCGATCTTCTGTTGGAATTCCTCCCAGTCATCGCACTTTTCCACATTCGAGGCCCTGAAATCGAAAGCCTTCTTGTAGATGCTCGCCTGGATGTCGTCCAGCAGAGAAGCTATGGACTTGTCAAGTCCCTCGAGGGCGACAGTCTGCTTCTCAAGAGTGTCCCTGCGGTGTACCTCGACAGTTCCGTTGTCAAGGTCACGAGGTCCCATGGCCAACCGGACAGGGACTCCCTTCAACTCCCACTCCGCAAATTTGAAGCCAGGACGAAGGTTGTCGCGGTCATCAATCTTTACCGTATGTCCTTCAGCCTCAAGAGCCTTCTTGAGTTTGTCCATCTCCTCGAGGATCCTGGATCTCTCCTCATCGGTCTTGTAAATGGGTACCATTACCACCTGGATAGGAGCGAGCTTCGGAGGAAGCACAAGGCCGTTGTCATCTCCGTGAGCCATGACCAAAGCTCCCATAAGACGTGTCGAAACGCCCCAAGATGTAGCCCAGACATATTGCATCTGCCCTTCCTTGTCTGTGTACTGGACGTCAAATGACTTGGCGAAATTCTGGCCGAGGAAATGTGATGTTCCGGCCTGCAAGGCCTTTCCGTCCTGCATCATTCCCTCGATCGTGAGGGTGTCGAGAGCACCGGCGAAGCGCTCGTTCGGGCTCTTGTGACCGACAATCACAGGGAGGGCCATATATTCACGGGCGAACTTAGCATAGACCTGAACCATCCTCTCGGTCTCCTCCATCGCCTCCTGGGCTGTGGCATGGGCTGTGTGACCCTCTTGCCAAAGGAACTCGGCGGTACGGAGGAAGAGCCTAGTACGCATCTCCCAGCGGACCACATTCGCCCATTGGTTGCACATTATGGGAAGGTCTCTCCAGGACTTGATCCAATTCTTGTAAGTACTCCAGATGATCGTCTCAGAGGTGGGACGCACAATGAGTTCCTCCTCCAGCTTGGCCTCCGGATCCACAACCACTCCCTTGCCTCCGGGATCATTCATCAGACGATGGTGAGTCACGACGGCGCATTCCTTGGCGAAGCCCGCCACATGCTCGGCTTCCCTGCTGAAGAAGGACTTGGGAATGAATAGAGGGAAATATGCGTTGACCGCACCGGTCTCCTTGAACATATCGTCCAAAGCCCTCTGCATTTTTTCCCAGATAGCGTAGCCATAAGGCTTGATCACCATGCATCCTCGCACGGGTGATTGCTCCGCCAGATCCGCCTTCACAACCAAGTCATTGTACCATTGGGAGTAATTCTCCGACCTCTTTGTCACTTCCTTTGCCATATCTGAATAATGTTTGCTGTTCTTGTCAAATATTGTTATTATTGTGCGAATAATATATTCGGTACGGATTTTGTTTATTGTGAAACATTAATAAATAATACCGTATAAAAAGCGGTAGCGAAGATACGAATTTATTGTCAAATTATAGGAGATTCAAAAATGAAAACACGCACAATCCTTTTCTTATCGGCGCTTCTGGCACTGACATCGTGCGGTTCAGCAGCGCGCTACGCTAGTGATACCTCCAGGTATCAGGACGGAATCTACTATACCTCCGACGCCCAGGCGACGGAATTGGCATCCACAGCTGACCTCCAGGAAGAGACCGACCTGCTGGTCGCCAAGACGAAAAGCTCCCCGATCTTCATGAAAAGCGGAGCGAAAGTCGACACTTTGTTCATCCCGAATGACAAGGTTGCCAAGATAGATTTCAACAAGGCGGAGAACACCACCTCCGTTTATCTCTATGACACGGGTTGGGACACTTGGGCCGCTTATCAGCCTTGGTACGCGTCCTCATGGTACTCCTGGCACCGTCCTTATTATTCCTCCATCTACTGGGGTTACGACCCTTGGTACTATGGAGGCTGGTACGATCCCTGGTACTATCGTCCGTATTACCATTTCGGATGGTATGATCCCTGGTTTTATCGTCCTTACTATCACTACAGCTGGTATGGTTGGTATGACCCTTGGTTCTACGACCCTTGGTACTATGATCCCTGGTATTACAGCGGATGGTATGGCGGATGGCACGGCTGGTACGGCGGTTATTCCTGGCACCACTATGGATGGGGCCATGGCTACGGCCCGTATTGGGGCGGCATCGGCGGAGGCGACAGAGTCTACAGACCGAGGATTTCCACCACAGGATCCACGACCAGAAGCGGTATAGGGTCCATGTCAAGATCAACCGGAGCCAGGAGCTCGTCTATGACAAGGTCCAGGACAGGAGTATCGACACGCACCAGCACCGCAACAAGGTCCTCCGGGATCTCCAGCGCTTCAAGATCGTCGTCGCTCTCCTCTGTCAACAGGGTCTCCAGGCCTTACGCCGGCCAGGCAGTCAGGTCAGCATCCTCAGTGAGCGGACGTTCGAGCGTAGGCTCAGCTTCTTCCAGCCCGACCAGGGTTTCCGGAAATACCTCTACCTATAACAGGTCATCTTCTTCAACTACCTATAGCAGGCCTTCCACCTCGTCTTCCAGCATGAGTCGTTCCAGCGCGAGCCGCTCCAGCGGTTCTTCCGGTGGCAGCTACAGGTCTTCTTCCACTACCCGCTCATCCAGTTCAGGCAGCTATTCCAGGAGCTCCGGCAGTTATTCTTCCGGAAGCAGTTCCAGAAGCTCTGGAGGATATAGTGGCGGAAGCTCCGGTGGCGGATATAGCGGCGGCGGAAGCAGCTCCGGCGGCGGTGGCGGCAGAAGCGGTGGCGGCGGAGGTGGCAGGAGATAATCCTCCTCCCCTTCCCAAACCAGACTACTAATACCCTTGATTTAAACTATCAAAATACTAATGCGATGAAAAAGACTTTAATAGCTATAACTCTTATGCTGGCCGCGGCCACCGCGGGAGCGCAGACAATGTACGACGCCCTGACTTTCAGCCAGAACAACTATTATGGCACAGCCCGTTCCATCGGTATGGGAAACGCCATGACAGCGGTCGGAGGTGATCTCGGATCGGTGGGTATCAACCCGGCCGGATCGGCTGTGTTCAACTACTCACAGTTCACCATCACCCCCAATGTGACCATGAGCTTGATGAACGCGTCGTGGAGTCCCTACCCTGTCAACGGCACCGACACCTTCTCAGGTGATGTCCGTAAGAACCTCTCCAGGTTCTCGATGCCGAACATCGGGGCGACGATCAATTTCAACACGGGCAGGAGAAGCGGTCTTGTCGGAGTGACATACGGGTTCGTGGTCAACAGCGTCAACAATTACACCGGCCAGATGATGACCGGCGGAAGGAATGACAAGACCAGCTATCAGAGCTCGATGGCCGTCAACGCCGACATGTTCGATATCGACTTCCTGAACGGTTACATGGACGCCTCCGGCAATTCCATCGACGACTGGAAGTATCCTTACCAGAATGCGGATGACCGTGGGTCCTACGCTCCTTGGAACGTGATCACCAACGCCCAGGCTGGAGCGATCGCGAACTATGGAGATCCGAACGACCCTGACTACTACTGGCGTTACATCGCCACGACAGAGGGGTTCACCCAGACTGGTGAGAAAGACCAGTACGGCAACTACATATATGATATATTCCTTGGAGGTCCGCTCGACCAATCTTATGGTCGCAAGGTCACCGGCAACAAGACAGACGCTTTATTGAACATAGGCTTCAACATCAGCAACAAGTTCTTCATCGGCGCCAATCTTGGTGTCACGAGCCTGACCTACAACTACGACGAGTACTTCAAGGAGGCTGCCGTGGATCCTTCTGATTTCAGGATCGACTACGAGGAGTCCAGCACCTATTTCACTGACTACCGCACCCGCTACTCCTACTCGGCGGATGGTGCCGGAGTCTATGGAAAGATCGGTTTCCTCGCCCTTCCTGTGGAAGGATTGCGCATCGGCGCTGCCATCCAGACCCCGACCACCTTATTCATCGATGAGATCTGGCGCCAGTCCACTGACGTCCACTACCAGAACTCTTCCTACGACGGAAACGCGACTTCTCCTGAAGGAAACTTCTCCTACAGGCTAAAGACCCCTTACAGGGCTAACGCCGGTCTCGCTTACACTTTCATGGGAATGGCTCTCCTGAGTGTCGACTATGAGATGACGGACTACAGCGCCATGAAGTTCAAAGAGAGGGACAACAACTGGAGCGACACCTTTGACGGAGTCAACAAGGAAATCGCCGACAGGATGGGCATCTCCCACAGCCTCAGGGTCGGAGCCGAGTTCAAACCGATGCCGGAGTTCGCCATCAGGACCGGTTACAACTTCACAACCATTCCTGAATATACAGGGAACACGACTCTCAACGACAAGCTCCACGCCTTCTCAGTGGGTGTGGGTTACTACTCAAAGGGTTCCTTCTTCGCCGATCTGGCGGCCAGGTATTCCGCTTTCTCGGATGAGGAGATATTCCCTTACGATGATTACATCGACATCGCGTCCCCGATGATCCTCAACAAGAGGGAGAGGCTGGACTTCACCGCCACTCTCGGCTGGAGATTCTAACCCTTGAGATAGAGGATAGAGTCAGGGCCTTCGTTGAAAAGAAGGTCCATGATCGAGAGATCTGAGATGAAACCGTACTTTCGGGCAAAGACCTGGAAGTACGGTTTTTCCAGTCCCAGGTCCCTCAGCACGGTGTCCGGCCGCTTCGGATGCAGCTTCTCCCTATAATCCTCGTCGTAGCAGCCAGAAGACACCTGTCCCGCGTCGGTCCTCACCGGAATACCTTCACGGCCGTAAAAACACGGTGGAACATATTCTTCGGTGAGGCGGATGTCGGCGGAGATGCCGGTCTTGCGAAGGAAGAAACGGATAATCCGGAGGTCGAGGTCGAAAAGCGTCACGGGCTTTGAGTCAAGGATTGCGAACAACTCGTCCTTGTAATAGTCGAAAAAGGCCGAAGACTCATAGGCCGAAGTGATGGCCCGTTCCGTGCGGACCACCCAAGGAGTGGAGTAATCCACCTTTATCTCACTTATAGGAAGCTCGTGGGTGCCACCTTCGTGGACAACCGGGAAATTGAGGTACTGCGGCCCGTCGGCGGCATAGATCCGGCACCTGTTGCGCCAGCTCTGCTTCTGGTAATTCTCGCAGGCCTCTATGTAAACGGTGGAAACCTTCGCAATCAGCGCGAAATAACTGACAGGGGGGAAATAGGCTATGCCGAGAAGCATGGCCCCCTCCTATTCGTAATCACTGCCCTTGATCCTCGTGTCGCTGGCCCTGATGATTCCTCGCTTGGAATTCCTGATGAATTCCAGGATCGTGTCGCGCTCTTCACTCTGAGGGAAGCCCGACTCCACTTTGGCACAGCCGTCCGAAATGTTGTAGCCGGAGAAATAGATAGTGTCGTAGATGTCCTTGATGTTGTGGATAACTTCCGAGCTGAAGCCCCTGCGGCGCAGGCCGACGATGTTGACACCGGCATAGCATATGGGTTCTTTGCCGCAAAGGACATAAGGAGGGACATCCTTTGTGATCCTGGCCATCCCCCCGACCATGGCGTGGCAACCGACCTTGGAGAACTGATGGGCTTTTGCTCCCCCGCCTATGATCGCCCAGTCATCGATTACCGTCTCCCCTGCTACACCGACATAGCTGACCAGGATGCAGTGGTTGCCGATAACGCAGTCATGCGCTACATGGACATAGGACATCAGAAGGGTGTCGCTCCCTACGACGGTCTTGAACTTGCCGCTGGCCTTGGTACCGCGGTTGATGGTGGCGCACTCGCGG
>JAILLE010000009.1 GCA_024693285.1 Bacteroidales bacterium | reverse complement strand
GAAAAACGAAACCCCCGTCCAGTAAGTGCAGAACGGGGGTTTAATCAGAAGTTGCGGTGAGTGAGGGATTCGAACCCCCGGTACGTTGCCGTACACCTGTTTTCGAGGCAGGCTCCTTCAACCACTCGGACAACTCACCTTATTTGTAAAAGGGTATGACGGAAAAGGATCTCTCGCCATACCCTTGGTCTGGATGACTGGACTTGAACCAGCGACCTCCTGGTCCCTAACCAGGTGCGCTACCAACTGCGCTACATCCAGATATCAACTTCCCGTTGACTTGTAGGGACGATCGGGCTCGAACCGATGACCTCTTCAATGTGACTGAAGCGCTCTGAACCGACTGAGCTACGCCCCTATGCGTGTTTGGGATTGCAAAGATAACAATTTTTCGTAAAAATATCCTATCTTTATAGAAATTATCGCAAAGTATGAGAATCGTTAGAGCATTATTCATCTTGGGAGTGGCGCTGATGATGGTGGCTTGCTCCAATCAGAAAGTAAAAACACCCGTCTATGCCTGGGAAGGCATCAACGAGAAAACGAATATGGAGGACCTTTCCGAGAAATTCCGTTTCTGGAAGAGTCAGGGTATAGTTGGAGTATGCATGGGCGGCGACAATCCCGAAGTCGTACGTGAGGCGGCAAAAAGGGCCCACGCTGAAGGGCTTGAGTATCATGCCTGGA
This sequence comes from Bacteroidales bacterium, assembly GCA_024693285.1. Lineage (GTDB taxonomy): Bacteria > Bacteroidota > Bacteroidia > Bacteroidales > UBA932 > Cryptobacteroides. The sequence continues at coordinate 19,260 of JAILLE010000009.1, read as the reverse complement.
TCGCCGCCATGACAAGAGGCGGAAAGCCCCACGAATGGTACACAGTCAACCGTCTCGGACAGCCGTCTGACGAATTTCCGCCGTATGTATCTTATTACAAGACACTTGACCCTGCGGATCCGGATGTGCGCCAATACATGATCGATCTCTATTGCTCCATCGCCGAAATCCCCGAAGTGGATTTTGTGCAGCTGGACTATATCCGTTATGCGGACGTCATTCTTGGCCGTGGTCTTTGGGACAAATACGGCCTTGTGATGGACGAGGAATACGCCCCCGCCGACTATTGCTACTGCGATGATTGCGTAGCGGAATTCAAGGAGAAAACCGGGATCGACATCAAATCAGTTGAAGATCCGTCCAAGGTGAAAGAATGGGCCCAGTTCCGCTGCGACAAGGTCACCGATCTGGTCAACGCTATTGTTGACGCTGTCCACGCCAAGGGCAAAAAAGTCAGCGCGGACGTGTTTCCTGGCCCTATGTCACACTCTTATCAAATGGTCCGCCAAGAGTGGAGCAAATGGAATGTGGACATGCTTTTCCCTATGAATTACAACGACTTCTATCTTGAAGGCGCCGATTGGCTGGCCACCATCTGCAAGGAAGAAGCCGAATCCGCACCGGCTGGAGTCCCTGTCATGAGCGGCCTTTTCATCTGCCCGGACTGGCAGAACAAGGATAAGGTCACGGATCCGGAGAATTCCGGGCTGCTTCCTTCAGAGATGGAGACAGCCGTCCGAGGATCGCTCGACAACGGAGCTGCGGGAATATGCCTGTTCACGCCCGGAAGGATGTCTCCCGAGCATTGGGACGCTCTTAAAAAGGCTTTAAACTAATCGTGTAAGCCTTTCTTTTTCAGATAGTTGATTATATATTCCGGACGATCTGTCTGGAAGGCCTTGAAGCCCAAAGAGAGAAGCCTGCCATAAGCGGCTTCGGCCTCCTCAGGGCTTTGGAACGCCCTGTCGTCATCGTTATAACCGCAGAGCGAGCCCCAGATGGAGTTGACCCACACCTTGGATCCAGCCGCTTGGAGAGCCTTTATCTTGCTCTCAGCCTCAGGGGAATCCTTTGAGAAGCAGACCTCGAACATGACGGGCATCTTGCCTCCGTCAAGGTAACTGTCGATGGCTTCGCAAGTTCCGTCTTTAGCGATCGTGACAATAGGCATATAAATAATCCCAGCCTCATCGCACTGTTTCATGGCCTCAGCGGTCGCCGCCCTATCACCTCCTGACTTGAATATGATCTGGTCCACACAACCTACTTTCTTAGCCACTTCGAGAACCTGAGGGAAATAGTTCCAGCCATGGTCGACATTGACAAGTATCTTCCCTTTGCATACCTCGAGAGCCTCTTCCAGGGTAGGAATGCCGAGCGAGTCGGTCGTGACACCGTGTCCCCTCTTGAGTCTCAACTGCCTGAGTGAGTCCAATGTGAAAGAGGATATCGGTCCTCGGCCATTCGTGCATCTGTTGACGGTACCGTCGTGAGACAAGACCAGCACACTGTCGGCAGTCAAAGCGACATCAATCTCCACGATGTCAACCCCCATACTGATCACGGACTCGATAGCGGGTATCGAGTTCTCGGGGAAGTTGCGCCAGTCCCCGCGATGGGCGGCGACAAGCACTTTCTTAGATGAGGGATCGTTTAGGATAGCTAAAGCCTTCGCGGCCTTTCCTTCAGGTTTGACAGGGCCTTGGCATGAAGCCAGAAGAGCGAAAGCCACAATCGGCAGTAAGAAAAATAATCTTTTCATATTAATATAACTATTTAATTTCCAATCGTTTCCTCCTCAAACATCTGATCAAATAATACCCTGAGTTTAACTTCGTCAGCGATCATCTTCCTCAATTCCTCCAACTTCGGGGCATTCTTCGACTCGGGGATATAAAGCTTTAGATAACCACCATAGAAGTATTTCTCGTGGAGATGCTCGACAAAGCGTTTCCAATGGGCTTCCTTGTCCAGTTCCGGGTAATGCTCAAGCCCGAATTGGATAGTCCGCCGCAGAATCTTCATGGGGATGATATCCCTGTCGGACTCGGCGATAATCTTCCCATAAATGCTCCTGGGAGGTGTTTTCCCAGATGCCCTATGATCTTCAGCCGCTTGGGCGATAGTCTCAATCTGGTCCTCGGAAAACCACTCCGGAAGCCTCGGATCTTCCCTTATTATCCGGCCTGAGACCATATGGTGTGTCTCACGGCCTTCAACCAATCCTGTGTCGTGGAAGGCCGCGGCGGCATAAACCATATTGATGTCCACATCATAAAAACCCGCAAGCCTCAAAGCCTCCTCAATGACACTCTTGGCATGGTCCTCTTTATGGGCCTTGTCGAATGAGGAATAGCGAGGAATAATCTCGCTTTCCACATAGAGCATTAAGTCTTTATTCAGCTTCGAATCTCCCATTTATTTGTCAGTAAGGTAGTTCCGGTAGATAACGATGGACTGTTGAAAGCAGTTCCGAAAGATTGTCCTGATTATTGGCGGCCAAAGTCAGGCTCGCGTTGGAAAGGCTCAGAGGTCCTCCATCAAAACCACAGGAGACTCCCCCAGCCTCAGAAAGGATCAACGAAGCGGCGGCGTAATCCCATGGCTGCAGACGCATCTCAAAGAACAACTCAATCTTGCCCAAGGCAACCATGCACAACTCGATGGCGGCAGATCCGAAACGACGCACATCATTGGATCTCATGTAGATATCAAAAATGATATCCGAGCAGGTCTTGGCGAATTCTTTCCTATAAGTGCTCATGGCGGTGCAGAACAGCCCGTCCTTGAAAGGACGTTCCGAGGCTTTGATCGGGCTGCCGTTGAGGAAAGCTCCGGAGCCTTTTTCCGCATGGAACAACTCATTTCTCCAAGGGCTGTAGACAACCCCGGCAATCACTTCTCCCCCTTTCGCCAGAGCTATGCTGACAGCGCAATGATCTATCCCGCGGGCATAGTTGGCGGTGCCATCTATTGGATCTACTATCCAAACATATTCGTGGTTCAGATCTCCAAGATCGTCTTCCTCACACAAGAAGCCCGCATCAGGCATGATTCCAGACAAGTGGTCAACTAGGAAATGCTGGACCGCCAGGTCTGAGGAGGTCACAAGATTTGCCGCGGTGTCCTTCTCCATCACGTCGAAACCCGAGCGGACCATAAGTTTCCCGGCTTCCCGGGCAATGGGTATTATCTTTTCTACATTCATCCTAACACAAATAATATCAAAGGTTTCCAATCCACTCAGCAATATCCTCCAAAGCCTCCGGGGAGAAGGTCTCCTCTATTTCCGGATACTCATCAGCCTGGCCGGTCTGGCAGTGCTGGAAAAGGTGGTTGAGACCGGGATAGACTTTAACCATAGTCTTTTTAGAGGCAAAACGTCCCTTGCGATTCTTTGGAAGATTAGCCTCGATCGATGGAATATTCACAGACGGTTCCACTTGAGTGTCACTGCCTCCATTCAAGATCAGGGCAGGACAATAGACTTTCTGAATATCCGGAACCGGGTCATAATCAATGAAATAATCAAGCCAAGGATTGCCTTGGGCCTTTATCTGGGCACGTATATATTCCTTCGTCAGCCTCATGGTCATCCCAGCCTGCTTGAGGGCATTCATGTTCTGTAACAGGAGGATACTGTCGCCTTGCACACCTGGGCCGGCTAGGCTCACGATGAAATCGGTCTTGCTCCTTGAAGCCAGCATAAAGGCTATCTCTCCCCCTTCGCTATGCCCGATCAATCCGACTTTGCTGAAAAGGCCTCTGGACCGGAGATAATCAAGTCCCGCCGAGGCATCCTCCATATTGTCAAGTGTCGTGGCGGTGTTAGGGTCTCCGGTAGAAGAACCGACTCCTCGATCATCGTAACGCAAAGTCGCCACACCATTGCGAGCCAAATAATCAGCTATCACAAGGAATGGTTTGTGACTGTACAACTCCTCATCCCTATTCTCCGCCCCGCTGCCGGTGACCATAACCGCGACAGGCACCTTCTTCCGGCCATTCCAGCCTTCAGGATATGTCAGGGTCCCGGCCAATGTGACGTCTCCATTGTTGAAAGAAACCTCCTCCGTCTGATATGGGAATGGCTCTACAGGTGTCTGAGGCCTGTTTCTTACAACCTCACCTGGAGTCAGGACAAGAGGCATTGACAGCCCACCCTGGGCAAAGCGCCCGACAATCTTTCCATCCCGGAGACGGCCGGAAAAGCTGATCCCCGCGGTCTTCTGGGTGACGGAAACAGAATCAGCTGACATATATACCAATTCAGCAGGCAATCCCAAGGCTCCCTGATCCGGACTGTCCATCGTGCAGCCACCATCCTGGAAATGGAACACGATAGCCAATTTTGTCATTCCCAGCTGAAGCTCACCTTTCCAGGGCCCGCTTATCTGCTGGCCACTCGCCAGAAAAGAAGTGACAAAAAGACCAAAAACTATTAACAAACGTCGCATCGACTCATTATTTATGATGATTTGCAATTTAGTGATTTTTCCGTTCGGTTGGAATAATTTATATTCGCGGTCATGAAGAAGATTTACCTTTCAGTGATAGCCGCGGTTGTGACGGTTGTGTTTTGTGGATGGATGGCCATAGCCCAAAGTCCTGTCAAGGATTCCTCAAAGACTGTCCAGGGTAATGGAACTGTTGTGATCAACACCACCACCCTGTGCCCAAAAGTCAATGGCTTTATGGGTCCTACTCCCCTTGAGATAAGGATCCGGAAAGATACCATAATCGACATCATAGCCCTGCCAAACGAGGAAACCCCTGGATATTTCTACGATGCGTCCAAGTTATTGAAGAAATGGATCGGTCTCACTCCGAAGAAAGGACTTGAATTGGAAGTTGACGCTGTCTCGGGAGCCACCTTCTCCTCGAATGCGTTGATAGTTAATATGCGGGCGGGATTGAAGCGGGCGTTACAAGACTAATCCCCTGACCCACTGTCAGATGAAAATAGCCATCATAGGGGCCGGAGCGGCCGGATGCTTCTGTGCGATTGAACTTAAGCGGAGGCTTCCGGAAGCTATTGTCGATATTTATGAGGCCGGAAGCAAGCCTCTGGCCAAGGTGGCTATAACCGGTGGTGGCCGCTGCAATCTCACCAATTCATTCGAGAGTATTGACAACCTCAAGGAAGCTTATCCCAGAGGCGACAAACTCTTGCGCAGGGTTTTCTCGACCTTTGACAACAGGGACACCTGGGAGTGGTTTGAGAACGAGGGCGTCAAGCTCGTCCTACAGGACGATCACTGCGTATTTCCTGCCTCGCAGGACGCCATGCAGATCGTGAACTTGTTCTTGACCAGGATGAGACAACTGGGAGTTAATATTCTCACAAGACATAAAGTCGAAAGCGTCAAAGCTTTGATGGATGAATATGACTCCGTGGTCGTAACCACTGGAGGCTGTTCCCGACAGGATGAGTTCAAGATGTTCGAAGGCCTTGATCTTGAGCTGGTTCCACCCGTACCTTCGCTCTTCACATTCAATCTTCCCACAAGTCCCGTGAGGAATCTGATGGGAACGGTTGTCGAGGATGCCCAGGCCTCTCTCGCGGGGACTAAATTCAAGGCCTCCGGCCCGCTGCTTATAACCCATTGGGGAATGAGCGGCCCGGCTATTCTCAAACTATCATCTTATGCGGCAAGGCACCTTGCCGAAGTACGGTACGATTCAACCTTGCTTGTGAACTGGTGTGGGGGCGATGATCTCGATTCAGTCCGGTCAGCACTCCAGAATAACGCAGTCAAGAACCCCCTCAAACTGGTTGTCAATTCCCATCCTGAGTATATTCCTTCAAGGCTCTGGACATATCTTGTCACTAAGAGCAAGATCCGGGAAGACGCCCGTTGGGCTGAGATTGGCCCAAAGGGGCTCAACCGGCTGGCCGAGACTCTGTCCAACGATTCCTACCACATCAAGGGACAGAGCCGTTTCAAGGAGGAGTTTGTCACTTGTGGAGGTGTCTCCCTCACAAACATAAACAATAAAACCCTGGAGTGCGTTAAGCATCCAGGGCTCTATTTCGCCGGAGAAGTTCTTGATGTTGACGGAATTACCGGAGGATTCAACCTTCAGGCCGCATGGTCAACTGGTTTTCTCTCGGCTTTGAGTATTTCATCAAATCACTGATTACTGTCCCTTCATCGGGTTCTGGTCAGCCGCGGTGACAGCCTCATTGTTGGCTATCTCCATCTGAGGAATCTGGCAGAGGAAACGGTAGTCATTTGACGGGATGGTTCCCTGAGGCTGAGTGTCGGCACCATTGTAGCCGTCAAGCTCAGTCAAGCCCCAAGGGAAGTGGCCGGCATAATTGTTAGCGGCGCTGGCACCATAACGGACCAGAGGCTTCTGGAGGCGGAGCAGGTCATAAGAACCTACAACGCCCTCGCCAAGAAGCTCCTTGCGGCGCTCAACATAGATAGCCTCGAGAAGGTCATTTCCAGAAGCTTTAGTAGGTTCCTTGACCTCACGAGCTGTCTGGAGCCTGTTGAGGAGTTCCTGGGCATTGCCGAGTCCGGTCTCATGCGCGGCGGCCTCAGCCATGATGAGCAGCATCTCGGAACCACGCATCATAGGCACGGAAATACCATAGCAGTGGTTACCATTGGTGTGAGCCTCGTAAGTGCCATCACCGTATGATTTGAGCTTATTGTAAGCCCACTTGGCATTGACACGGTCGTGGAGAGCGTTGGCTGAACGATGCCAGAACATCACGTTGATCTCATCCTCATCGGTAACGCCTTCAGTCTTCTCGCACTTGGTGCCACGATAATCAGTGTCATCAAACAGGTCGACATAGCTCTGGTCCACGAAGATGTCGAGGAAGTGATACATAGGGCCGTCATTCAGTCCCTCACCGTAGCTGGGATCGAAATTGAACCAGTTGTTGAACACAGTGTTGGAGCTGACGTTGGTCAGGTTGGTATACTTGACACCCCAGACCAGCTCGGAGCAACCATCTTCCATCAGGTGATCCATACCGCTGCACCACTGCTCCTTGCTCATAAGAGTGCCGTACTTGTCGTAGACCTTCTTGGCCTCGGCGAAAGCACCGCTCCAGTTGCCCATAACCTGATAGACACGGGCGAGCATACCAGCGGCCACAGAAGCGTCAACCTCCCATTTCTCAGCGCGGTTGAAACCAGCGAGCTTGGCCTCAGCATCCTGAAGGTCGGCAACGATTTGCTCGTAGCACTGACCGACAGTGGAGAAGCCCAAGTTAGGATCATCGTCCGGATGCAAACGGAGGATAACTCCCCTCTTATCCTTGGCGATGGCATAGGTCTGCTGGTAGTTCATAATAAGATGGAAGTATGCGAATCCACGCATAGCCTTGGCCTGACCGACCAAAACGTTCTTCTCAGCATCAGTACCGGAAGCCTCCGGAGCGGCGTCGATGATGATGTTGGCCATATTGATGATGTTATACATCTTAGACCAAATGTTGCTGGCGCCACTGGCAGCCTCCCTTCTTGAAGGCTTGAACTCGTAGATGGGCTCCGGAGAGGCACCATACCACTCGTTGACGGTGACATCAGATCCCATCATATCGTAATACATAAGGAAACCGCTGACACCCTGATAGCTAGCGCCGGTCTGGCTTTCACCCGCACCCATAAGGAAAGCCTTGTAGGCGGCAGTCAGAACCTGGTTCAAACCCGCGGCGCTGGTAGTGAATGTGCTGGAGTCGACTTTCGTGGCGTCGTGAGTTGTCAGCTGCTTGTCGCAACCGCAGATGATGGCACCGAAGACGACTAAAACGATGGAAATAAATATCTTTTTCATAATATCTGTCTCCTTAAAATTAGAATGTGATCTGAACGCCACCCATATAAACTCTTCTGGAGCTCTGGACACCGTTGTCGGTGATGGCGTTACCGTTGTAGTTATTACCGAGTATACCAGTCTCAGGATCGACGTGACGCTTTGCGGCGGCACCGAAGGTCAAGAGGTTGTCACCGGAGACATAGAAGCGGACATTGGAGATGTTAACCTTCTGGAGAAGGGACTTGGGCAGAGAATAACCGAGAGCGGTATTACGCAGACGAATATAATCATTGTCCAGGAGTAAGAATGTGGAATTCTTTCTGTTATCTCCAGCTTTCTCATTGCTCCAACGAGGATACTTGGCGTTGTCGCCAGGCTTCATCCAAGCGTAAGGGGCTACGACATCCTCCATCAAACCGACACCGGTACGCATCGTACCAGCCTCGCAGAAGATGTAGTCAAACAGTTTGGCACCGAAGGAGCCGTACCACATGAATGAGAAGTCGAAGTTGCCCAACTTGAAGCTGTTGGTGATTGAGCCGAATGCCTTAGGAATGGCGGTACCGCTCCACTCATAATCATCAGTCGTGACATCAGAGTAGTTGGAGGTTATCGTACCGTTCTTCAACTTATAGGTAAGGAGACCGGTCTGAGGATCAACTCCAGCGAACTGAGGCATGTAGAACTCATAGAGAGAGTGGCCTTCCTCAAGACGATAGGAAGCGACACGGTTGTTGTATGTGTAAGCGCCGCTAGGCAGGTAGGTCAACTCATTCTTGAGAGTGGAGAAGTTGGCGTCAATATTCCAAACAAAGTTGCTAGTCATCACAGGGGTCACACCCAATGTGAGCTCGATACCGGAGTTCTTGACGTTTCCGAGGTTGGTGTTGTAACCAGTGGCACCACCGACCTGGGCGGAGATAGGAAGCTCAAGGTAGTAGAGCAAGTCCTTGGATCCCCTGATATAGTACTCGACAGTACCGGTCAAGCGGTTGCGGAGGAGGCTGAAGTCAACACCCACGTTGAACTGCTGGTTCTTCTCCCACTTAAGCTCAGGAGTAGCGACAGTGGACGGTTTGTAACCAGCGGAACCATAAAGGTTGTCAGAGGAATAGTAAGACTGGTACGCATAGTTGATAAGGCCGCCAGGAGCTCCACTGGATGAGCTGCGGGAATACAGACGGTCGTTACCGGAAGTACCGTAACTGGAACGGATCACGAGGTTGTCAATCCAGGACACATCCTTGATGAAAGGCTCATTGCTGGCCCTCCAGGAAGCACCGACCGACCAGAAGTTACCCCAGCGGCTCTGAGGAGAGAACCTGGAGGAACCGTCACGACGGAAGGAAGCTGAAAGGAAGTACTTGTTGTTGAAGTTGTAATCAACCTTTCCGAGGAAGGAAAGGAGGGCATACTTGGAGAAATCAGAATCAGCGCCCCAGTTCTCGGTAGTGGAGGCAAGCTCCATCTGGCCGACTGACATTATACCGGCACCGTAAGCGTAGTTGTAATAAGAGTCGTACTGGTAGAACTCGTGACCGACCATAACGTTCAAGTTATGATCGCCGAAGCTCTTGTCCCACGTCAAAATGTTGTTCCAAGTCGAGGACATCAAGTGGTCTGTCTGCCTCTCAGCATCTCCACCGGTGGTCTTGACAGTGACACCATACGGAGGGATCTGGTCGGGATCGTGAACCGCGGAACCATAATAGAATCTCTCGGAGTTGTTGTTGTCAAGGCTGATGGAAGTACGGAAGTTGAATCCGGCAGGCAGCTTGAAGTTGGCGAAATACTTGGCGGAAATCGTCGTGTAAGCGCGGCTGGTGAAGGACTCGTCGTTGTAGTTGTCCCAGTAGTCGCCACGGGTTACGGCAGGCATTCCGAAGTAGTTGGCGTTATGGTGAGCCCAGTCATACATTCTCTCACCGGTCTTGGCTGAATACACCCAGTCGGTGTTGTCGTCATTACGCAGCCAGACGGAGTTGAGGGAAGTATGGAAGTTCAACATACGGTTGTAACCCAAGTAGTTCTGACGGGCGTAGCTGTAAGCGAGGCTTCCACCCATCGAAAGCCACTTGTTGATCTCACTCTCGACTGAAGAACGGAAAGAGTAACGTTTGTAGTAGTCCCTGTTGGCGTAGCCGTTGTCATCAAGATATCCGGCGGAGATGAAATAGTTTGTCTTGCCATTGGCGGACATTCCACTGACATCCAAGCCGATGTCCTGACGGAGCTTGTAGGAGAACACGATATCGTTCCACTCCCAGTCAGACTCATCCCAGATATATTTAAGGTTGGGATTGATGTAGCCGTTACCGTTGCCATCGTGGAGAACGAACTGGTCGGCGCTTCCGGGCCACTGGAACGGGGTGACGTACCAAGTCTGGCCCGCGGAGTTGACCGAAGGGTTGACGCTAAGCGAGACGGCATTGGCGGAAGCATAGTCGCCAGCGGTCTTGGGATCAGCGCCATGGAGATAGACCTGGTCGTTGTAGAGAGCCTTCCAGTTGTTGTAGAGTTGCTCCTTAGGATCAGCCTTCTTCATCCACGGAACGGCGGCGTCAGAAGTACCCCAAGCGGCGCGGAAGTTCACGGTAGGCTTACCGGTCTTTCCTTTCTTGGTGGTGATCACGACAACGCCGTTAGCGGCGCGGGATCCGTAAAGTGAGGAAGCCGCGGCATCCTTCAGGACGGTCATTGACTCGATATCCGAAGGGTTGATCGAGTTCAAGGATCCATCATAAGGCATTCCATCAACGACATACAGAGGGGTGGTGATACCGGACATGGCGGAGATACCACGGATCTGGATACGAGGATTACCACCAGGGTTACCCTCATTATTCACAATCTGAACACCTGCTGACATACCCTGCATGGCCTCCAGGAAACCGGTACCGGAAATCTTCTCGAGCTGCTCGGACTTTACCACAGAGGCGGATCCGGTAAAGCTCGATTTCTTCGAGGTACCGTAAGCGACGAAGAGAACCTCGTCGAGGAGTTGAGTGTCGTCAAGAACAACATTCAAGGTTGTTTGACCGGTGTAAGGAATCTCCTGTGACTCATAGCCCACAAACGAGACCACGATCACATCACCAGTCTTCACACCTGAGAGGGTAAACTTACCGTCAGCATCAGTGACAGCTCCGTTCGTTGTCCCCTTGATCGTGACATAGGCCGCTTGGACAGGGCCCATTTTGTCAGAGACAACACCAGTGACAGTCTTGTTCTGCTGTTCGGAAGTTGATGCCTGAACTTTGGCCGCCTGGGACTCGATGGAGCCACATAGAAGCGCTATCACGCATCCGGCCAACCATAATTTCTTACTCATAGCATTAACTGTTAAAACAAAAGATATAAAGTGGTTATAAAAGTAGTGTCGTTTTATATATAGCCAATAAGTCTTACAAATTTAACCATTTTATTGTCTTTCGCAATAAAAACCTGCGGAAAATGCGCCTCAAATGCGGATATTGTCCATTGTATTAATAAAAGTAGAAAATACCTATCTTCGCGTAACATTTCTGGGAATATGGCGAGAGGACAGAAAGACATACTTTTAGGAATGATCCGGGAAGGACAGCGTATGTCGCTCGGCCAGCAGGTCCGTCTCGCCTTGATGCTGAGCCTCCCCGCTATCTTGGCCCAGATGTCCTCGATGCTGATGCAGTACATCGACACCGGCATGGTGGGGCGATTGGGAGCCACTCCTTCCGCCTCGATAGGACTGATTTCAACCAGCACATGGATTCTCGGCGGCTTTACCGCGGGAGCTTGCTCAGGGTTCTCAGTACAGATAGCCCACTTATGCGGGGCGAAAGACTTCAAAGGAGCCAGGAAAATACTCCGAGAAGGACTCACTTCCGTGTTGATACTCAGCTTCTTCCTTGCCGCGATTGGTATAGCTCTCAGCTCTCCCCTGCCCGGATGGCTGGGCGGAACCCCCGAGATAATCACTGACGCGTCCAAGTATTTCCTGATATATTCAGCGTTCATCCCTGTCGGAGCGGTCGGTTGGGCCGCAAGCGCCATGCTCCAGGCCAGCGGCAACATGAAAGTGCCGAGCATCATGTACACGGCCATGTGCGCCTTGGATGTGATATTCAACTACATATTCATTTTCAAATGCGGCATGGGTGTGACTGGAGCCGCCCTTGGTACCGGACTCTCTGAACTGGTCACCTCCGCATTCGCGGTATGGTATGTTCTCTGGAGATCAAAGGAACTTAACATCAAGGGAGAAAAGGGCTCTTTCGTGCCAAAACGGAGGACTATAGACAACGCCTGGGGCATAACCGCCCCGATGTGGCTGCAAAACGTTATTATGCGAGGAGCCTACGTGATGAGCACAATTATTGTAGCCCCACTTGGGGCTATCGCTATAGCCGCCAACGCGTTCGCCATCACAGCCGAGAGCTTCTGCTACATGCCTTCCTATGGAATCGAGGAGGCTTCGACGACGCTTATTGGCCAAAGCATTGGAGCCGGGCGAAAAGAAGCCGCGAAACGCTTTTCCCGGATCACAATGACAATGGGAGCCTTGATTCAGACCTTCCTCGGGATCTTGATGTTCATTTTCTCGCGGCAATTGATGGGGCTGCTGAGTGTCGATCCGGGTGTGGTTGAGCTAGGAGCTAAGGTTCTGAGGATTGAGGCGTTCGCGGAGACGATGTACGCTATTTCAATAGTAGGATACGGTTGTTGCGTGGGAGCCGGCGACACACTGATGCCAAGTCTCATGAACTTCTGCAGCATGTGGATAGTGAGAATCGGTCTCGCCGCCATCCTGACTCCGAAGATGGGCCTGCAAGGTTACTGGATAGCGATGTGCGTTGAGCTGAATATCAGGGGCATCCTCTTCCTTTGGAGGCTCAAGGGCGACAAATGGATGAAGCACAAGGTTGTGGACCGGGAGCATGAGGAGCTTGAATACGCTGAGATATAATGAACTTAATAAATATATGGAGAAAATAATCGGACAAGAATTCAGCGGCGAGAGGCCGTTATATCGCAAGAAAGACCTTTATCTGGAGAATGTGGTGATCCATCCCGGAGAATCCGGCTTGAAAGAGACCGCCAATATCACCTGCGTCAAATGCCGTTTCGAAGGCAAATATCCGTTATGGGAGTGCGATGGATTTGTCGTTAGGGACAGCATTCTCACAGTCGGCGCCAGGTCAGGTTTGTGGTATTCACGGAACGGTGAATTATACGATACCATCATCGACGCCCCAAAGACTTTCCGCAGGATGGACGGGATCAAGATGAGGAACTGCTGGATACCCGGTGGAAGCGAGACATTCTGGGACTGCTCGAACATCGATGTGAAAGACTGCGTGATCGAGAGGGCCGACTATGTTTTCATGCATTGTGAGAATATCGTACTTGAGAATGTAAAGCTCCAGGGAAACTACGGTTTCCAGTATGCCAAGAACGTGGTCATCCGGAACAGTGTCCTCAACTCAAAGGACTCCTTTTGGGAGGCTGAGAACGTGGAAGTCTATGATTCTGTGATAAATGGGGAATATCTCGCCTGGTATTCCAAGAACGTGAAGCTAGTCCGCTGCCATATTACCGAGACCCAGCCACTTTGCTATTGTGACAACTTGGTCATGGAGGATTGCTCTTTCGGGTCTGATTGCGATCTCGCATTCGAGTATTCCAGCGTTGAGGCTACCGTCAAGGGACATGTCGTATCCATCAAGAATCCCCGGACCGGACACATCCATGTCGGCTCGGTCGGTGAGATAATCATTGATGAGAACATAAAGGGACCCGGCGACTGCGTTATCACGACTGACTAATTTAACTCACATAATCATAATATGAGACACTTCCCTTTAGGGGGGCTCCTGCTTTCCCTCGTTTTCGCATTGGCTTTCGACATATCATTGGGAGCCTGCACCAACTTGATAGTGACAAAAGGGGCCTCCGCTGACGGCTCGGTCATCTGCACCTACAACTGCGACACATTCGGTTATTCCGGATGGCTCACCCACTCCCCTGCCGGGAAGCATGAGAAAGGCGAGAAGATCGCCATCCGCTCTTTCTGGCACCCAGCTGAGATCAAAGGATATGTCGACCAGGTGGAATACACCTACAACGTCATCGGCTACATCAACGAGAAGCAGTTGTGCATCGTAGAGACCACCTTCGGGGGGAGGCACGAGTTGGTCAACCCGGAAGGCATCCTCGGCTATGACAATGTCATTCAGCTGGCCCTCCAGCGTTGCTCCACAGCCAGGGAAGCCATCCGGGTGATGGGAGAGCTTATGGCAGAATACGGCTACAACGACGAGGGCGAGACCTTCACTGTCTGCGATAAGGAAGAGGCGTGGATCATGGAGATTGTCGGTAAAGGACCCGGCCGCAAGGGCTCTGTTTGGGTGGCTCTAAGGATTCCGGACGGAAGCATCAGCGCCCATGCCAACATAAGCAGGATCAGGCAGTTCCCTCAAGTTGCCAAGGCGAAGAAGAACAGTCTTTACCAAGAGATTGAGGGAGAGTGCGTTTATTCAAGTGATGTGATTTCTTTCGCCAGAGAGATGGGATTCTTCTCCGGTGAGGACAAGGACTTCAGCTTCAGGGACGCATATTGCCCGATCTCCTTCATTAAAGTCCGCCAATGCGACGCCAGGGTCTGGAGTTTCTTCCGCCACCATACCGATCCTTCCGAGATGGACAAATACATGCCTTATCTCGATGGAAAGTACGATGTATGCGACCATCTTCCACTTTGGATAACCCCTGACTCCAAACTGTCCGTCAGAGATATCATGGCAGACATGAGGGACCATTATGAGGGCACTCCCCTGGACATGACTCGTGATATCGACGCTGGCCCATGGGGCATGCCGGTACGCCCTAGGGCTAAGACTTTCGAGTCAAATGGTCAGGAGTATTTCCGGGAAAGGCCTATTGCCTCCCCCCAGGCTGGTTTCACAATGGTCTCACAATTAAGGAGTTGGCTACCAGATGAAGTCGGCGGATTGATGTGGTTCAACTGCGACGACGCGGACATGATAGCCTACGTCCCTGTCTATTGCTGCGAGAGCGAGATTCCGGTGCCATTCAGGGAGGAGAATAACCTCAACGGAGTATTCAACGAGAAGGGGGCCTATTGGTTCTGCAACATGGTTTCAAACTTTATTTACCCCAGGTACAGCGCCTTGATCGGAGATCTCCGCACCGCCCAAAAGGAACTTGAGGACTTCTATGTCGGAGACCAGCCGGCAGTCGAGAAGGCCGCGTCCGAGATGACTCCATCCGGAAGGGTAACCTTCCTGACATCAAAGACTGTGGGATATGCGGGAAGAATGATGGATCGTTGGAGCAATCTATGGAAAGAGCTGGTAGTCAAATACAACGACCAGCCTGGTGGATACGACCAGCGATTCTACGACGCTGTCGCCCGTGACACAGGCGACCGGTACAAGATGCCCAAATAATCAATCTCACCCCTGGTGCGCCGGACGCAGCAGGTCGAGGACAACTTTGACAGGATTGAAAGTCTCAAGCGGCACCTCAACGAACATGGTGTTCCAGTCGCTCATGGCCCCGTTCCAAAGACCCGGAAGCTCCAGGGCCTTCAGTTCCCTGCCTTGATAGCTCTTCGAGCTGATGAAACCGGCGTCCTGATCCACGTGGGAAAGAAGATCGAACTTATTTCCCCTACAGTCCCGAAGCAAGCACACCAGGTCGACAGGATTGAAATGGGTGGCCCCGGCCATAGCCTCGACGGCATGCGGATCGTCTTTGTTGATCTGAACGCTTTCCAGAATCTGGAGGGAGGTGCAACCGTCCTTTCCCTCAACGATATACGGGCCTCCACCTGGCTCCCCTTCGTTGCGAACCATTCCGCAGACACGGATCGGACGGTTCAGCTTTGAACGCAGCAGCTCCGCCTTCGCTTTCAAGTCACTGACCTTAGGAATCTTGACACAAAGGACGTTGTCGAGGAATTTCTCGATCTCCGAGCAATTCTCTTCTGAAGGATCAGCGTTCAGCCGCCTGATATAAAGGATTATCCAGTCCCGCAAACGAAGCGCCTCACCCATCAGGACCTGCTTGTAGAAGGAGGTGGTCCCTAACAGTTTCTCATGGGCGACATTGTCGATGTTCTTGATCGAGACAAGCTCGGCGTCGACCTTTTCCAGGTTGTGGATCAATGCGCCATGTCCAGCCGGGCGGAACAAAAGTTTTCCGTCTTCTGTCCGGAAAGGCTCGTTATCCATGTCGACAGCGATCGTGTCAGTCGCCTTGTCCTGATAGGTAAAGGTAATGTCGTAATGGACTCCGTAGCGTTTCTCATATTCCGGAACCACCTCAGCGACAGCCTTTTCAAACAGGTCTCTATGCTCTGGAGAGATCGTGATGACAAGATTGCAGGAATCCTCTTCAGTGAATGGATCTGTATCACGCATGTATTCCTGGGCCTCGACCAAATGCTCGGCAAGCGCCGTCCTGACCTCAGAAGAATAGCGGTGGAACTTCAAGACGCCCTTGGGTTTGGAGCCGTAAGCGAGACCTTCCTCGCCCAGAAGCATTGACAAGGCTTTTTTCCTGTACTCGCGGCTATCTTCCGGCTCACCGAACATCTTTTCGTCGTAGAAGGCGAAATCCTTGATCCTAGCGGCGAGCTTAGCGCCAGGCGCGTCTACGGGAAGGTCTTCGCCAGCCTCAAGTTTGGCAAGCCCTGAGAACATGTCCTTGAACATCCTGGACGCCGCTCCGGAGGCCGGGACGAATTTGCATTTGCCCTCGACTGACGCTCTGCAGTAATAATCTACCGACTCCTTCGCATCTTCAGCTGAGAGAACCTTGATTCCTCTCCCGGGAGTCGCCGGAGCCACTATTTTCATCCAGGGAAAACCCTTCTTGAAACGCTCCACCTGAGCCTCAACCTGACAGAGGTCAACGCCACGCCCTTTAATCTGGGCGACATCTTCTTTTGTGAACATGGTTATAGTGTTATGTGTTATCCGAAAATGTTATCTGTTATTCGAAGCAGTAACCGAGTCCGCCCTTATTCACGATATGGCTGGACAAGTCCCCAAGTTTGCCGCGGATATCACGGATGCTTCCGTCCACAACCTTGGCGCTGACAGAAGTATCCTTGGGCCATACGGATTCCATGAGTTCCTCACGGGTGAATACTCTGCCGGGATTGGAGACCAGGAGACTTAATAGCTCAAATTCGGCCTTCGTCAAGTCAAGAGGCTCTCCATACAACTGAGCGGTCTTGCGCTGGTGGTCGATCACAAGGTCGTCAAGATTCAGTAAATCAGCGTCTTCCCTCTTACCCATCTTAGCCTCGACAGCATTGATCACATAGTCACCACACTTCTCGCACTCACGGACAATGTCAACGAATATGGTACCCAAAGCGAAGGAATACTTACCGGCATCCACATCCATCGTATTCTGGGAGCGCAGTTTGTTACGAAGATCATCAATGTCATTCTCAAGAGCCCAAGACTCATCCGGATCTCCCTCACCCTCAAGCACTTTGATCATATTTACGAAAGCCTTGTCCAGAAGGTCGAACATAGAGGCGATTCCCTCTTCCTGGACCGGAAGGAACTGCTCTTTCTCCTTATGGCGACGCTCAATCATCCTGGAGAGGTTCAAGCAGCTGTCACCTATACTCTCGAGCTCACTCACGGCGCGCAGCATGGCGCGGATCTTACGTTTGGTCTCATCACTAAGATGAGAGTTGGAGACTTGGGCCAGGTAGCTTCCGATCTCACTTTCGAGCCGGTCGGACATCTTCTCCATCTCCCGCACCCGCTCGATCTTTTTCTCAAATGCCGAATCATCAGTCTCATCGTACAACTCCCGGACAAGCGCGAACATCTGGCGCATCCTGTCGGCGAAGAGAGTGGTCTCCTTTTGTGCCTGAAGGACAGAGATTTCCGGGGTCTTCATGATACCGGACTGGATGTACTGGAGGCGGAACTCCTCATCGGTGTTCTTCTGAGGGATAATATAGGACACCACTTTCTGAAGCTGAGGGATAAACCATATCAAGATAGCGGTGTTGGTCACATTGAACATGGTGTGGAAGGTTGCCAGAACAAATGAGAGCCTGGCGGGGCTTTGAGTGTCGGCATGGGGATCCACTCCCACTATCGAGCAAGCGGCGTTGACAAACGGGAAGAACAGGCAAAGCACCCATAAAACACCGAACACATTGAACAGCAAATGCGCCAGGGCCGCACGACGGGCTTGTGTGTTGGCCGAGAGGGCGGCGACATTCGCGGTTACGGTAGTTCCGATATTCTCACCCATGACAAGCGCGATACCCTGGTATATGGTAAGGACCCCGCTGGTGCAGAGAACCATGGTGATAGCCATCAGGGCAGCTGAAGACTGAGCTATGACTGTCAATATTCCACCAACCAACAGGAAGAGCAGGATGGTCAGATAGCTTCCGGAGTCGAATGAAGAGAAGAAATTGACAACTCCCTCATTGTGAGCGAGATCCATCTCACGACCGGTCATATTCAAAGTGCCGAGGGCGAAGAACATGAAGGAAAGACCGAAAAGGAAGTCGCCGAGATAACGGTGTTTACGGCTCTGGATGAGGATGACTGCTATCAGGAAAACCGGCCAGACAAGATTCGCTATGTTGAAGGAGAATCCGGCCGACATGATCCAAGCCGAAAGGGTGGTTCCGATGTTCGCACCCATGATCACCGAGATTGCCTGCGATAGCGATAGGAGCGCGGCGTTGACAAAGGAGACTGTCATTACCGTCGTCGCGGCTGAAGACTGGACAGCGACGCAGACGAGCATTCCGGTAAGCACTCCGGTGAAACGGTTGGTAGTCATTGCCCCGAGGATGTGTCGCAGGCCGGGGCCGGCCATCTTCTGAAGGGCCTCGCTCATCACCTTCATTCCGTACATGAGAAGGGCGATCGAGCCGAGCAGCTTGAAAATAGTGAGAATCATAACGCGAATTTAATCGGTTTTCACTTCTAATGCAAATATCCGAAACGGACCAGGTCATCACGGCTGTGTACCGGAGCGGTATAACCGTCGGAAATGACAAAGAGGTTGTCGGCGACGCTGGATATGGCGTCGTAATTGTGGTCGGTCACTATGATGCCATGGCCCAGGCAACGTTCCCGAATAAGCCGCCGCACAGCCTCAATATTCACTGGATCAATCTGCGAAAACGGCTCGTCAAGAATGTAGAATGGCGCTTCACTCAGCAGGACCAGACATAATTCAGCCAATCGCGCCTCACCGCCAGAGAGTTCCCAGATCGCTGAATCATAGAATCTTGAATATTTGGGGAATCGGTTGACGAAACTCCAGTAATTGACTCCGAATAATTCAAATGCCTTGTGGAGTTTGATGTTCTCAGGAAGCATCCTTCCCTGGGGAAGGTATTTGATATATTGGCCGATAATCTGCCTGTCAACAGGAACACCATCGATACTCACCATGACATTCTCGACTTTAAGTCCTCCCATA